>JAFQOI010000027.1 GCA_017403285.1 bacterium | reverse complement strand
TCTTTCATCGTTGGATACAACAATTCTGCTCTTTGTTTCATTTTTTCTTCATCATCGAGTTTCGGTGTTGAAGTCTTTGAACTAGAACTACTACTTGAATTATGTGCAGCACCACAAGTTCTGGTATAACTTGAAACCTGTGTGCCATCACCTCTTGTGTAACCACTAACCGAATAACTACCTACATATCCGTTATCTTTTGCCATTTTAATTTTCCTTTCTTATTTATTTTTCAATACAAATACACCTGAATTATCTCTACAATCCAAGCAGTATAAGTATTTTTGCCATTCCCAAAACCAAATTTGATTTATACTTTCAGTATAAATCTTTTTGAAAACTTTTCAATCCTATTCCCTTGTTTATAGTGTTTTTCACAAGTCCAAAACCATGATGACCACATGAATACAGCCTTTTGTAACATTTCATGAACATACTAAAAAAGACCTCTTTGAGGTCTTAATTTTTATGGGGCGGGCAGTGGGATTCGAACCCACGCATAATGGAACCACAATCCATGGTCTTAACCGCTTGACGATGCCCGCCATATGTTTAACTCTAAAACAAACATTTATATTTTTCAACTATTTGATTTATTGAATTTTTATTTGTTGAAAAAAGCCCTATAAAAAGGGCTTTTGTAATTTTAGTATCTTTCTAAATACATATCTAATTCATATTTTGTAACTGCTGTTCTATAACCATCCCATTCTTTTAGTTTTGATTGCATAAATTCTTTAAAAATATGCTCTCCTAGTGCTGATTTGACTAAAGAACTCTTTTTCATTAACATTAATGCTTCATATAATGAACTAGGAAGAGTTTCTATTTTTGCACGTTTACGTTCTCTGTCATCCATTTGATAGATATTTTTATCAATGTCTAATGGTGGTTTTATTTTCTTTTCGATACCGTCTAACATTGCTTCAATAATCACGGCAAATGCTAAATAAGGGTTGCAAGATGGATCTGGAGAGCGAAGTTCTACTCTTGTTGCGTTACCCTTCTTTAAAGGCACCCTTATTAATGCAGAACGATTTGCTAATGACCATGCAAGGTATACAGGTGCTTCATATCCTGGAACTAAACGTTTATAGCTGTTAATTGTTGGGTTTGTAATTGCAGTAAATTGTTTTACGTGCTCTAACAAACCTCCGATTGAATAAAGTGCAGTTTCAGAAAGTAAATGTGCACGATTTGGGTCATAGAATGTATTTTTTCCATCTTTAAACATTGATAAATTACAGTGCATTCCAGAACCATTAATGCCTGCTATTGGTTTTGGCATAAATGTTGCATGTTGTCCATTAGCCCTAGCAATGGCTTTTACTACGTATCTAAAAGTAATAATGTTGTCAGCGCTTGTTAGTGCATCTGCATATTTAAAGTCAATTTCGTGTTGCCCTTTTGCACTTTCGTGGTGACTTGCTTCTACATCAAACCCTAAATCAGAAATAGTTCTTACGATTTGAGTTCTAATGCTTTCTCCCATATCGTCAGGGGCGGCATCATAATAATGAGCATTATCGTGTGTATCTAGTGTTAATTCGCCTTTTTCATTTCGTTTGAATAAGAAAAACTCTGCCTCTGGTCCGACATTCATAACAAGACCTTTGTCTTTAGCTTTTTGAATGACTCGTTTTAAATTTGCTCTAGGACAACCCTCAAATGGCGTTCCATCAGTATTGTGAATGTCGCATATAATTCTTGCATTTATGGATGTCGCTTTGTTTGGAAGTACGGCAAAAGTATCTAAGTCTGGATGGAAGTTCATGTCTGATGTTTCAATGTTTCGAAATCCTTTAATTGATGAGCCATCAAGCATATATTCATTGTTTAATACTTTGTCAACTTGAGATGCGGGAACAGAAAGATTCTTAATTTGTCCGTTTATATCACAAAACTGCAATTTTATAAATTCTACTTTTTCTTCCTTTATAATTTGCTTAATGTCTTCTGCTGTGTATTTTTTCTTCTCTGCCATATTTTGTCCTTCTTATTCTTAACTTTTTCATTATAATAATATTAAAAATAAAAAACAAGATAAATTTTGCGTTTTTAGCAAAAATGCATTAAAAATTTTACAAATATGCGATTTTTTTGATGCAAAACTTTTAAAAAGCATCCTTTTAATGAAAAATGTTGTCATTTTAACGACTTTTGCATAAAAATGCAAATCTTTACTAATTTTTTCTCAATAATATAATTAGATTATGAATAAAATAGTTTTAGCACAAATAAATACAATTGCTGGCGATATAAAGTCAAATACTCAAAAAATCATTGAGTGCATATCTCGTGCAAAAAATGATGGTGTAAATTTAATTATTTTTCCTGAATATGCTCTTGTTGGATTTCCTTATGGTGATATTTGTGAAAGACATAAATCAATAATTAAAATTCAAAATGAGGCATTGGAAAAAATTGCACTTGAAACAGAAAATATAACTGTTGTTATTGGATATCTTAAAAAAGACAAAAATTTGATTTCTGCTGTTTCTATTTTACAAAATGGTAAAATTAAAAAAGAAGCGAGTAATTTTTTCGAGCTTAATGGTGAAAAATTTGGAATTATTGTTTCTGAAGACAATCTTGAAAATAATTATTTATCATTCGTGGACAATGTTTCTACTGTAATCCATTGTGTTTGTTCTCCATCTAGGACTGGAAAAGAATACAAAAGAAATGAACAAATGTCTTCTTTTGCAAAAAAATATGGCATTAACTATATTTACGTTAATAAAGCTGGATATGGTGATAATTTATCTTTTGATGGTGCATCAAGAGTTTACGATAAAAAAGGTGCTATTAGTGCTAGAGCTGGGGTGTTTGAAGAAGATTTTCTTGTAGTGGAAAATTACAGGGGTAAAATCAACTCTCTTCCAATTGGAATGGAAAAAGAAATAAAAACTGATAATTTTGCTTGTGATTATTCTTCCGATTTAGAAAGAACATATAAGTCTATTGTTTTTTCAATAAGAGAATATTTTTCTAAAAATGGTTTTTCCAAAGCGGTATTGGGCTTGTCTGGCGGTTTGGATTCTTCTGTCGCTTCTGTTTTGTTAGCGGATGCACTTGGCTCCCAAAATGTTTGGGGGATATCTATGCCAAGCAAAATAACCTCAAAAGAAAGTAAAAATGATGCAAAAGAACTTGCTAAAAATTTGGGAATAAACTTTTTTGAAATTCCACTTCCAGATGCTATTGATTCAATGAAATCAATGCTTGATTTTGCGTTTGAAAAAGTTGCTACTGATAGATATGAACAATCTACAACAATAGAAAATGTACAAGCAAGAATACGAGCAACAATTTTGTGGAGTGTTTCTAATGAACATAAAGGAATGCTTCCAATTGCTACAAGTGATAAATCAGAAGCATATATTGGTTATGCTACTGTTAATGGTGATATGTCGGGTGGATTTGCTCCAATTATTGATGTTACTAAAACAAAATTATTTGCACTTGCAGATTATATGAATAAAAATAGAATACCAAAAAATGTAATTCCACAGTCTGTTCTTGAAAAACCTCCTGGCGCTGAGTTGAAAATAAATCCTAAAACTGGAAAAACGGTTTGCGCAGAAGAAGATAATATGCCATATGAATTTCTAGATGAAATTATTTGGTTTGTTGAAAATTATGGCTATGGTTTTGATGATTTATTAAATCACTCTTTCTATTATGAAAGAAAACATTGTATCCCGAAGGAACAAAAAGAGGAATGGATTAGTAAATTCTATTGGAAATCAAGATGTGCGGTATATAAGTGGCATATAATTCCACCATCTGTTATAACTGATATTCATTCGATAAATTCTGTGGAATATCACCATCCGATATTATCTAAAATTTATTAAAATATAAGAAGACCGACTTTTTAAAGTCGGTCTTCTTGTATAAGTAGTAAAGTGAGAAATGTTTTGTTTTATACTTATTCTATTCCTAATTTTAATCTTTCTTCAAGGGTTAAATCGTCAAGATTTGGTGTGTCTTCACCTTCCGCTGAAGGAACAACTGGTGTGTCGGCGCCTTCGTCACCTTCTTCACCTTCTGCTGGTGTGTCTTCACCTTCTGCCGGAACTTCTTCTTCTGGAACTTCTAGTGAAGCCAAGAAGTCTGCTGCATTTTTATCTGCTTCTGCCTGAAGAGTTTCATCAAAGGCTTTTTGTTCTTCTTCTGAAAGTTCAAATTTTTCTTGTTCTGCACCGATTTCTTCTCTAAGTGCTTCAACTTGTTGTTCGTATATTTCAACTTTATCAGCGTGCATTTGAAGTTCTTCTGACATTGCTGCTTCTTCAGTGTCTTCTGTTTCTGTTGCAATATCAATATTGTAGTTTTCTGCTAACCAGTCAACGTCATCTAATGTGTTGTAACCTTGAATTGCTTCATCTGC
>JAFQOI010000026.1 GCA_017403285.1 bacterium | reverse complement strand
CTAAAGTGATTTAAAAAATCATCGCCGACAGTTTTACCAGCATAAACATTGTAATCTGTCGCATTCTCTTTAATTTCGTAATACTTTTCATCCCAATCAGTGATAGTGATATAAATTGCATCATCCCAATCGCCCCAACTCGCATATCCCCTTGCACTTTGAGGACCAGAATAAGACGAACTGAAACTATAATAAACTGTAGAAGAAGTTGATGTGCCAGTTGTTATTGCATTTGAATTAAATGTAGTAGGAGTTTTTGTAACTTTAACACTTGGTTTCGTTGTGAATTCTACAGTTTGATATGGTTTAAATGTACCTGGTACTGGAGATACTTCGTCGCTTGTCGTATAGATATCTTCAGATTGATCTATTTCATATCCTATAAAATAGTAATACCAAACTCCATTTGTTGCTTGTAGTTTTATTGCATATGCATAATTGTACCCATCTGTACCAGTTTCTCCTGATTCAAACTTTGGATAAGCTGACTTCGTCGATGATTTTTTTATTGAATAAGTAAAGTTATTTTGTGGGTTAGCTTTCGCACTATGTAATACATCGTTTGATTTAAAAAGCCAAAATATAGGTGTAGAAACAAGCAAAACAGTTGATTTTTTTAATTTATATATAACATACTCTCCAAATTTTTTGGTTGTCGAAGTTGCGCTCAAATAACTTTTATTAGATCCAACTTCAATGCCTTGTCCAACACTTCCTTTGTTAGTGCTCCACCAACTAGGAAAATTACTAATTGTCGTTGAAAAAGAGGAAGAAGAAACATTATCACTGTAAAAATTTTTATAAGCCATTATCGATTACCCCTCTTTCTTCAATTGTTAAACTAAAATTAGCCATATCTTGCTTTTGATTTTTACAAATCAATGGAGAATCTAATGTGTAATCAAAATATGGTGTTTTTGTTTTTTCATCTTCATTTTTTGTTGTACCACTAATTAACTTATTTTTTCTCCACATAGTTAATAAATTGGTTTTATCTAAAGAAGCTCTATGACCAGCGGCAATAGAGTTTTTATATGTAATAGAAATTGTTGTGGTTGGTGTTGGTGTAAAATCACTATTTTCAACAGCAAAAAATTGAATTATAGTTTCCCCTAATTCATTTCCTAAATATCTTAAACACATGTATTTATTTCCACCTAAAAACCATAATTTATTTCCTCCAACAAATGCAGAACTTTTATAGTTTTCAAATTCATAACATTGATAATAATATAAACCATCTTCACCTCTTACCATTTGATTTCCATAAACAATAGGTGAAATTTCTATTTTTTCAGAATCTATATTCTTAATTTCATATAATAAATTTCCAATATGTGCAACAACATGAATCTTCTTATCTTCTGCAAGAAATTGCCACATGCCATTAAAATTAGTACCATTTGTTTTTACGATATTGTCATCTTCTCCATCAAAACTTTTAGCAACATAACTATATGGTTTTATATGATAAATTTCTTCTACACCATTTCTTTTTTGAATAACACCATCTTTATAAATATAATTTAACAGGTCGATTGCCCTATTATTTGCAACCAAAAACTTTTGTGTAGAATAATCTACACCAGCAAAAGAAGTAATTTGTAGATTTTTTCTACTCGCTTGACTTAAATCATAATGTCTAAAAGATGTTCTTTTCATAATTATTCAATCCTATACTTTCTTGTAACTTGTTTTTG
>JAFQOI010000025.1 GCA_017403285.1 bacterium | reverse complement strand
CTAATGGCATTATGAATTGCAAGAATTCGCCTACAATTTTAGAAGAAGATTTACATAATGCAATCATTGATAGTTTAAAAGAGATATTGCCTAAATTTGATGATATAGCTAAAAAAGTTGAAAATGAGATTGAGGCTGTTATGAAGAAAGATGATGACAACAATCCACAAGTTATCCAACGTAAAATTCAAAACTTTGAGAAAGAAATTGAAGTATTGAGAAATATTTTAAAAGAAACAGATGATAAAGAGTTTTATATTGAAAAAATTAAGAGAATAGAAAATGAATTATTGAAACTAAACAAAATAGATAGTTTTATTTCAGAAAAAGAATCTTATGATTTATTAAATCAAATTAAAAACATTGTTAATAATAAGGAATTGAATATGGACACATATTTCGACATAGTGACAAGGAAAATAGTTCAGAATATACTAGTATATAGAACAGGGAAAATAAATGTGATCTATGATTAAAATGATACTTATTGTATGTTTACTTATTGTGTTCAAGATGCTATACTATAGTATGAGGTGATGTATCTGTGGATATTATTAAAGTGTTTTCACTAAATGTAAGGAAATACCGAATTCAAAAAGGATGGTCTCAGGAAGAATTGGCTGAGAAATCTGATTTACATAGAACATATATCAGTGCGGTAGAATGTGAAAGACGAAGTATTGCTTTGGAAAATATACAGAAGCTAGCGGATGCACTTGAAATAGATACATATAAATTGTTTATGGAATAAGATATAATTTATTTTTTTTGAAAGGAGGATCGATATGAATAACAATACTGTGTTTAATAGATTGTTTACGCAATATTCTATCAATGATTTGATTCAGGGTAATGAAAATCAAGTATATAAAGCTGTCATTAAAAGAGTATTACAGGATCCTCATTCTAAAAATAATGGTGAAATTATAAGTGAGATATATTCTTACATGGGAAAGAATTATCGAAATGAGTATTTTTATCAAAATACCCTTATTAATAAATTGTTATTAGGAAAACATAGTGTAAATACAACTACTGCATTAACGCAGATACCTATAAATAAGTCAAAAGCAGACTTTATTCTTATAAATGGAAAAGCGGTAGTGTATGAAATAAAAACAGAATTAGATAGTTTTGTTAGACTTGAAACACAGTTAGATGATTACTATAAAGCTTTTAGTGATGTTTGTGTTGTTACCTGTGAAGAAAATTATGATAAATTAAATTCGATTCTTCAAGGAACTAATGTTGGTATTTGCATATTAACTAAAAGAAACACCCTAAATTTTATAAAAAATCCTATTTCGGATTATAGTAAGATTAGTCATGAAACGCTGTTTAAAATCTTACATAAATGTGAATTTGAAAATATAGTAAGTGAATATTTTGGTGCATTGCCGACTACGACTCCTGTTTTTTATTATGATGAATGTTACAAAAGCTTCGCAAGAATACCTATAACTGAAGCGTATAGTGCTACCTTGAAGCAGTTAAAAAAGAGGAATAAGATATTAAAGGAAGAATTTAAGAAAGTTCCATATGAATTAAAGTCGTTAATGTATTTTTATAGCGAATATGATAATAAATATAGAACATTGCAGAAGTTTTTAAATGAAAATTATGGGGGGATCTAAGTATGTATTTTCCATATTTGAGAGGCAGACAATATGAGTTGCTTGCATTAAGAGAATTGGTTGAAAAAGATGCAATAAGCAAAAAGGTCATACCAATTATAGAACCAGTTAAGCTTTCAGCTACTCTTTTAAAAACGATGGATGCTTTTATTAAAAACAATAGACAAATGATCGTAATATGCAATCCTGCGGTAGGCAACTTTGTTACAGATATGAAAACGGATGACAAGAATCAAGAGCAATTTCTTTCGTTGTTGAAAAGTGAAGAAATAATTAAAGGACATATCATGAAGAAAATGTCTGCACAATTTATTGATATTTGGAAAGATAAAATGGGAGTGAACAAAGAGGACTGGGTAGTGCTTAATAACAAGCGAGAGTTTGTGGATGAATATTCTAATATTTTTGCAGAACAGCCTCCAAAATTCGTTTTAATACCGGATGAAAGCAACTTTAGAAGAAAAACCAGAGAAGGGAATAATAGAGTTTTATTAGCAGATAGATTTAATAAACTAGACAGAAATTCAGATTATTCAAAAAATGAAGATGAGTTTTATTCTGATGATCATTTATATTACGATATTGATGGATATAGAGGCTTTTCAGATTATTCAATAATTGGAAATGATTATTTGGAATCAGGTTTTGCACCATATGCGGTAGCAATCCATATTATTTATTTAAAAAAAGATGATAGCTTATGGGTACATCATTTTGTTTCAGATTCAAATGATGATATTCAAAACCCTGCAAAAAAATTTTATGAGGCGGTTAGTAAACTTGCGGATTGGTGCGAGATTAATCATATTGATCTTACAATAGGATTAAAAACATTTATCGAACATTATCATAATCAAACATATCCAGGATTAGGAAGTGTTAAGAAATTGTCGTTAATGCACCACATAGAATTATTAAGCAAACTTCTTGATGGGGTGAAATGATGAATTGTTGTGAAAAGTGTTTTAAGGATATTGAAATTAAAGCCCTCATAAAGAAGCAAAAAAAAGGGAATTGTGATTTTTGTGGAAGTAAAAATACATATGTTTCAGATGTTTCAGAGTGCTTAGAAATTAAAGAAAACTTTGAACGCCTAATAGATGTCTATTCATCGGAAAGTAGCAGACCAGAGGCATTTCCAAAAGAAAAAATGGATTTGTTAAAAAATATTCTGGCATATAAGTGGAATATTTTTAATTTACAACCAGATGCTATATATAGATTTTTGACAACGCTTCTTCCGGAAAGATATATGGAACAACCTGAAATTTTTGACAATCCAGTAGGTATATTCGAAGAGATTAATGATGACTATTTGGGAGAGTATTCAATTCTAGGAAAATATCAATGGGAAGATTTTGTTACCGAAATAAAAGAGAAAAATAGATTCCATACCAATATAATAAATAAGGATGTTTTATCAAAAGTTTTACAAGCCTCATTTAAGGTATATAAAAAGGGAACTATATTTTATAGAGCAAGAACTTGTCAGGATGAGAGAGGGTATACCAAAAATGAGATGTGGGCACCACCGCCACAAATGGCCTCTAGTGGAAGAGCAAACCCTGAAGGAATTAGTTGTTTGTATTTGGCTGATTCTATTGACACAACCTTGCACGAAATCAGAGCTGGTATATACGATTATGTAACTGTTGGTAGGTTTGTTTTACAAAAAGATATAGAAGTTGTTAATTTAGCAGACATAGATAAGATAAGTCCATTCAAAGATTTAGATATTAGCTTGATTGCTGCGAACATTCCTCATTTAATTAAGATCGGACAAAACATAGCTAAGCCATTAAGAAGATATGATAGTTCTTTAGATTATTTGCCTACGCAGTATATATGTGATTATATTAAGAGCGAAGGGTTTTCAGGTATAGAGTATAAAAGTACGATGCTAAATGCTGGAACTAATTATGCGATATTTAATGAGAAGCTATTTAAGTGCACCAAGACGGAGGTTTACGAGGTGCAATCATTAAACTATGGCTATCAATCTGTTCTAAAGTAAGTATATAATCTTTACAAATGGAATAATCCAATACATAAGTTAATATTAACAAAACCCGACATGCCTCTCAATGATGACTATGTCGGGTTATTTACTAACTATTTATAGAAATGTCACCGATTTTGTCACCGATAATGTCACCAATAGAAAAACTGTCACCTTTAAGGTTACAGAAAAGGTTACAGATAAGCATGGTGTGTTAAAAATTCAGATTGGAAATGTGTGAACCCCTATCTGGACCCCAAAATGAACTCCTTAAATTATGTGTTTGATAAATTTTCAAAGTTTATTGGTGAACAAAAGCATGTTACATAGATAGAGATTTTAAAGTAAACTTTCGATATGTATACAGCGACAAAATGTCCCAATAAATGTCCCATTAATTGTCCCAATAAAATTCGGACAACTACTAAGAACGACACTTTTATTTTTGGATGTTACTCATAAAGAAATTGACCGTGTTATGCAATTTGCTTTAATTATTGTAAGCGACAGAAGTGTAAATTAAAACAGGGATAATTTTAAAAGTTTAAGTTATTTAAATGGCACCGATTTTGACACTAATAATGGCACTGATAAAACTGACCATAAACAGTAAAAAACTAGTGCATCTATTATGTACGTAAAAGCCATAGAAACAGAACGATTTAGATGACATATCTTTATCGTTCTGTTTTTAATTTTTGGTTTTTGTTTAAATGTGATTTTTAGCGCATAAAAATCGACAAAAAATAATAACCTTTAAAAACATTGAAAAAAATAAATATATATGATAAAATATAAAAAAGTATT
>JAFQOI010000024.1 GCA_017403285.1 bacterium | reverse complement strand
TAAACATAAATATAAAACAAAAGAAGATGTATGCGATGGAAGAGAGTGGCTCTTATCTATTTTCTATACAGACAACAAAAGAACGTATTATACTGGTGATATAAAAGAACCTGAAAACTTTGAAGAATTAGCAAACTATATTTCAGCATTTTGCAGCAAATTACTGCGAAGTCAAAATGAATAATCAAGCTGTATAAAGCAATTAAATAGACAAAAGGCTATAAGCATTATTTTTATGATACAATTTTTGTAAGTTGCGAGGTCTTATGAATAAAAAAGATTTATCAGAACGTGATATTTGCACTAAATATATAACTCCAGCAATCCAAAAAGCCGGTTGGGATTTGGAAAAGCAAATCCGCGAAGAAGTTACGTTTACTGATGGAAAAGTTATTGTTCGTGGAAAAATGCATGCTCGCGGAGAAAGAAAAAGAGCCGATTATATTTTATATTATAAAAACAATTTGCCACTTGCAGTTGTTGAAGCAAAAGATAACAAACATTCTGTAGGAGCTGGAATTCAACAAGCAATAGGTTATGCTGAAACTTTAGATATTCCTTTTGTTTTTGCATCCAATGGTGACGGATTTGTTTTTCATGACAGAACTGTTTGTGAAGGGGATAAAGAATATGAAATTAGTATGGATGAATTTCCTTCGCCTGAACAACTATGGAATAAGTATAAAAAATATAAAAACATTGAAGATGAAGAAACAGAAGCAATCATTACTCAAAATTATCATACAGATTCAAATGGAAAAGAACCTCGCTATTATCAACGTATTGCAATAAATAGAACTGTAGAAGCAATTGCCAAAGGACAAGATAGAGTTTTACTTGTAATGGCTACAGGAACAGGTAAAACATATACAGCTTTTCAGATTATTTGGCGATTATGGAAATCTAACAAGAAAAAAAGAATATTGTTTTTAGCTGATAGAAACATTCTTGTGGATCAAGCAAAAACACAAGATTTTGCTCCGTTTGGTGATAAAATCACAAAAGTTACACACAGAAAAATTGATAAATCTTATGAAATTTATGTTGCAATTTATCAAGGCTTAACAGGAAATGATCCAGATAAAGATGTTTATAAAAAATTCTCAAGAGATTTCTTTGATTTGGTTGTTATAGATGAGTGTCATAGGGGAAGTGCAAAAGAAGATTCAGCGTGGCGTGAAGTTTTAGATTATTTTAGCAATGCTACTCACTTGGGTCTAACTGCAACACCAAAAGAAACAAAAGATGTTTCAAACATTCATTATTTTGGAGAACCAATTTATACATATTCGCTTAAGCAAGGTATTGAAGACGGTTTTCTTGCTCCTTATAAAGTAATAAGACCTTTAATAAATATAGATATTGATGGATTAGAAATTGAGCCTGGAACACTAGATAAATATGGGAATATAGTTCCTGATAGGGAATATAATCTTAAAGATTATGATAAAGAGCTTGTTATAGAAGAAAGAAGAAAAATTGTAGCAAGAAGAATTACGGAATTTTTAAAATCCAATTCTCGCTACGATAAAACTATTGTTTTCTGTGTTGATATTGAACACGCAAATAAAATGCGTCAGGCTTTGGTCAACGAAAACGCAGATATGGTTCAAGAAAATTCTAAATACGTTATGCAAATTACAGGTGATAATGAAGAAGGGAAAAGAGAACTTGATAATTTCATTTCGCTTGATGAAAAATATCCTGTCATTGCAACAACGTCCAAATTAATGACTACAGGTGTTGATGCAAAAACCTGCAAATTGATTGTTTTAGACAGTAATATTAATTCAATGACTGAATTTAAACAAATAATAGGTCGTGGAACTAGACTAAGACCAGATTATGATAAATATTATTTTACAATTCTTGATTTCAGAGGTGTAACTCGCCTTTTTGAAGATAAAGATTTTGATGGAGATCCTGTTTGCATATTTGAACCGGGACCTGAAGAACCTTTTCCTCCAATAGATGAACCTTGCCCTCCTGTTGATGAACCGGGAGGAAATGATGGTGGAATAATAAGAGATCCTGAACCTCCAATAATTACAGATCCACCATTTGAACCAAAACCAAGTAAATATTATATAAACAAAGGGGTTGAGGTTGTTCAAGTTGGTGAACGCACAATGTATTATGGCCCTGATGGGAAATTGATTACTGAAAATTTAATTGATTACACAAAAGATAAAATAACATCACAATATACATTAGAAAGTTTTATAAAAAAATGGAATGAAGCTGATAAGAAAGCAGTCATCGTAGAAGAACTGCAAAAACAAGAAATTTTATTATCAGCACTAAGTGAAGAAGTCAAAAAGAAAACTGGCAAAGAATTAAGTATATTTGATTTAATTTGTCATGTTGCTTTTGATGCACCACCTTTATCAAGAAGAGAACGCGCTAATAATGTTAAAAAGCGTAATTATTTCGGTAAATATTCAGAAAAAGCGCGTGCAATATTAAATATCTTAATTGATAAATTTGCTGAAGATGGTATTGTTGAAATCGAAAATCGACAAGTTTTAAACTTGCCTATATTTAAAACCTATGGAACAATTTCTGAAATAATGAGAGAGTTTGGAGGAAAAGATAATTACGAAGCAGCAATCAAAGAACTTGAAACAGAGTTGTTTAAAGATGAAAATATTGCTTAATTTGAGGAGAAATAATGGCTAATATATCAAGCGTTATTAAAGCGATACAAGATATAATGAGAAAAGATACAGGCATTAATGGTGATGCTCAAAGATTATCACAAATCGTTTGGATTTTATTTCTAAAAATATTTGCCGATAAAGAAGAAGAACTTGCATTATTGGATGATAATTACAAGTCTCCAATACCTGAAAATTTGAGATGGCAAAATTGGGCTATTGATGAAGAAGGTATTACAGGTGATAAATTAATCAATTTTATAGATGGCGAATTAATTCCGGGGTTAAAGCAGCTTCAAGGTACTGAGAAAGAAAACTTAATTGCAGGTATTTTCCAAGATACTTATAACTATATGAAATCAGGAACTTTGTTGCGACAAGTGATAAATAAAATTAATGAGATTGATTTCAACTCAAGCTCTGACAGACATTTGTTTAACGATATTTATGAACAATTATTACAAAGTTTACAATCGGCAGGAAATGCCGGCGAATTTTACACGCCAAGACCAGTGACCCAATTTATTGTTGAAATGGTTAATCCTAAAATTGGTGAGAAAATTTTAGACCCTGCAAATGGTACAGGAGGTTTCTTGACTTGTTCTATTGAACATTTAAGAAAACAAGAGGATACAACTGAAGATAGGGAAAAAATTAATAATAATATTTTTGGTATAGAGAAAAAGCCTTTACCATATCAACTTTGTGTTACAAATATGATATTACACAATATTGATACACCTAAAAATATTAGATATGGAAACACTCTATCGCAACCAATAACAAACATTTCCCAAGACCAAAAAGTCCATTGTATTGTGACAAATCCTCCGTTTGGTGGCATTGAGGAAGATGGTATTGAAAGCAACTTCCCTGCTGCATACAGAACAAAAGAAACAGCAGATTTATTTCTGCTTTATATTATAGCAATGTTAAGACCTGACGGAAGAGCTGGAGTTGTTTTACCTGATGGTGCATTATTTGGCGAAGGTGTTAAAACTAGAATTAAAGAAAAACTAATGAAAGACTGTAATTTACATACAATTATTAGACTTCCTAAAAGTGTATTTGCACCTTACACATCAATTAATACAAATTTATTATTCTTCACTAAAGGTGAACCAACAAAAGAAACTTGGTTTTACAGATTAGATATGCCTGATGGTTATAAAAATTTCTCAAAAACAAAACCGATGAAAAGAGAGCATTTAAAACCTATTGATGAGTGGTGGAATAATAGAGAAGAAATCGAAATTGATGGTTTTTATAAAGCAAAAAAATATACTATT
>JAFQOI010000023.1 GCA_017403285.1 bacterium | reverse complement strand
CCACTTGGCCATGCCGCCGAAAACAAGATAGCGGAAGACGGGACTCGGACCCGCGACATTCTGCTTGGAAGGCAGATGCTCTACCAACTGAGCTACTTCCGCATTTAAAAATTCGCTGTCACAAATTTTTTGCTTACACATATACTAACCGAAACATTTTTATTTCGCAACAGATTTTTTAATCAAGCAAAAAATTTATCATTTTCTCTTTACTGAACAAGTTTTGTAAACGCCCTTTTTAATTTTACAATGTTGCGGAAATCGCTAAGTACAACAGTAATATTGCTCCAACAATTTCTATATATTTTTGAGGAAATTTTTTCAGTAAACATGCAGACCAAAATCCGATAAAAGAAAAAATAAAAGTTATTATTCCTATGTATAAAGATGGTCTTAAAATTAAATCATTATTAAATTTAATTGATATTCCTGCCCCTAACGCATCTATACTGGTGGCAAGAGCCATACTTAAAAGACAAAACACTGATATACAACTTATGCAAGTTTCTTCTTTTTTCGTTAATGCGCTTTTTAGAAACCTAATCGCCAAGTACAAAAATATAGAAAAAACTATCCATTTCGAAAACATTTTTAGTTGATTATAAACAAACGAAGAAAGAAAATAACCGATAACTGGCATCATAAACTGAAAAAAGCCAAAAGCGCTAGCCAACAACAGTGAATTTTTTAGTTTTTTAGCATTTATGATAAGACCATACGAAAAACTCACAATCATTGCATCTATTGCCAAAGCAAATGCTAATATTATAATCTCAAATATCGTCATAAGACGATGTTATCACACACACTACATTGAAGCAATAAAAGTAAGGTCTATCTAAAATCACACAAAAAAAAACCGCTTCGTTAAAAGCGGTAAATAAGTGTTCTCTTTCCCTGTAAAAAAAGTTTTTATGCAGAAACTTCTTCTGTTGCTTCTGCTGATGCAGCCGCAGCAGCTTCTTCTGCCGCTTTTTTCGCTGCCTCTTGCTCTGCCTTTAATTTTGCTTGAGCCTTCTTAGAAAGTTTTTCTGTTTCATTCTTAACATAATTCAATTTGCCTTCTTCTGTACAATTGTCAATCAAGAATTTAACTGTTTGTGTAGGTTGCGCACCTTTTTTAATCCAATCCAAAGCAGATTGTTTGTCTAATTGCATTTCTTTTGTTTTAGGGTTATAAAATCCCAATTGTTGAATAGGTGCTGCTTGTCTTTTTGTTGTTGAATTTAATACAACTATTCTGTAGATAGGGTTCTTTTTATAGCCTAATCTTTTTAATCTTATTTTAACCATATCGGTATCTACTCTCCATATTTATGTGCATCTTGCTATTCTTATAGCGTCGCAGCCGTTGAGCCTGTTAGTTTTAAAGAGGATAACTTTCATGCTCTTTTTTATCAAATCATAAGCAAAATAAATAATCAATACATATTTTTATTTTTTTGTAACTTTACTTAAAAAAATATTAAAAATAATATATGATATAATTATCAAAAGGATTACATTATATGAGAGCATTGGAAAATATAAAATTAGTTGTAAGTGATTTTGATGGGATATTTACAGATGGGAAACTTACTGTTTATTCCGACGGAAACACGTCAAAAATCATTGACTACAAAGACATTATGGCTATTGCTGTTATTATAAAAAAGGATATAAATTTCGCAATATTATCTGGTGATACTTGCGCCGCTATAGACATAATAAAAAAACATTTTCCATCCATTGACATTTTTCAAAACCAAAGAAAAAAAATCAATATACTGTTATCGTTAGCGGAACAATACAATGTAAAACCACATGAAATTGTATATATTGGGGACGATATAAACGATATTGAATGTTTAAAATATGTAGGAAATCCAATAACAGTTCCAAATGCTCATTCTTCTGTAAAAGAGATAGAAAATATAATAATTACAACCCAATATGGTGGAAATGGGGCAATAAGGGAAATTGCAGATTCATTACTATGAAAAAATTTTTAGCACAAATTTTCAATAAAATAGAAAAGCTTGATAAATATACGTCTTCTTACGTCAAGTATTCTCACAATATAGAAATTCCTGTTCTAGCTTTTACGAACTGGGCAGTATATCTAGCGGGTATTGAAGATTATAATTCTGCTATTGAAAAACTTGAAACAGCAGTTTTAATGTCAAATCAAAACCCAAAGCCTTATGTAACTTTGGGAATAATATATGCAAAAATAAAAGATTATGAAAAATCAGAAAACATATTGAGACAAGCACTTCAAAAGGATTTTCAAAATACATACACTTACACTGTATTAAGTAGTGTACTAATTGCAAAAGATAAGTTTGATGAAGCAGAAGATTGTATAAAAAAAGGACTTAAAATTGCACCAAATAATGCAGAATTATATTTGAATTATGGAATTTTATATTCAAAACAAGAAAAAAGATTTAAAGCAATTGAAATGCTTAAAAAGGCAAAATTTTTAAATCCAACTATTTTTCACACATACTTTTTACTTGGGGTAATGTACTACGAAACTGATAAAAATAGTGAAGCATTTTGCGAATTTAAACAACTTGAAAATCTTGATCCTACATATAAAAAATTAAGTTATTATCTTGCTATCTGCTATAAAAAAGAAAAAAATTATATGGCAGTTATGGAATATGCCCAAAGAGCAGTTGAAGAAGATCCTGACAATCCTATTGTCTACGTGCTTCTTGCGCAAAACTACTTGAACTTAAACAAAAAAGAAGAATGTCTTAAAACGTATGAACTTGCACAAAATCGTGGCATAGGAGATTTTGGATTTTACTTATCATGGGGTATAGTTCTAACAAAACTTCAAGACATTTCTAATGCAAAAGAAAAAATAAACAAAGCATTGTTCTTACAAGAAAATAATTCTGATGCCTTATATAGGTTAGGTGTTTGTTACTACAAAGAAAATGACTTTGATAATGCAAAAAAATACTATGAGGCAGCCATTAATTCAAACGAGCAAAATTCACTTGCATACGCGGATTTAGGAATGCTTAAATATGAACTTAAAAACTACAGTGATGCGATTTTATATTTACAAAATGCAATAACTTTATCAACAGAAAACTCACATCTATATTTTTACATTGCCAACTCATATTACAAACTTGGTAACGTAAAAAGGAGTATTGAATATTATGAAAGAACCATTGAATATCACCCACGACACCTTGAAGCATATATCAATTGTACCGTAAGTTTACTAGATTTAAATGAAACAAAGGATGCATTAAGAAAAATAAGAAGTGCATTCCAAATAAATAGAGAACTAGAAAAAGTTATTCTAGTCTATGCTTTAACAGAATTAAAATCAGGTCTTTTCAATGATGCAATTGAAAAAACAAATCTCATATTAGAAAAAAATCCAGATAATAGTCGTGCAAAACTTATAAAAGCACATTGTTTAATCAATCTTAATAAAGCACCTGAGGCTATCAACATCCTTTGCTCACTAAAAGAAGAAGAACAATCTTCTATATTATTCGTATATTTGAATTATCTTGCATATAAAATACTTGTCGAAGAAAATCCATCGCACTATAATGAAAACATGCTTAACTTGTATATGGACAAATTAAACGAGTTAAAGTCAAACAATTATTCAGAGAGAGCAGTCAGCGAATATGTTGACCATACGCTAAACATTAATAAAGGGTAGAAAATTGGGTATAATTGTACAAAAATTCGGCGGCACATCAGTTGCAGATCCACAAAAAATCCATAACGTAGCAAATGCCGTAATCAGAGAAAAAAATAACGGAAATGATGTTGTTGTAGTTGTTTCAGCAATGGGACATACAACAGATTATCTTATAAAACTTGCAAAAGATGTTACATTGAATCCAGACTCAAGAGAAATGGATATGCTTTTATCAACAGGAGAACAAGTTTCCATCGCTCTTTTAGCAATGGCAATTCAAGCACACGGTTACAAAGCAATAAGCATGAATGGTCAACAAGTTGGAATTATTACAGAAAACGTACACTCTAAAGCAAGAATTGTTGATATTAAGACAGAAAAACTTAATAAACACTTGAAAGACGGTAATATAATTGTTGTTGCTGGGTTTCAAGGTGTAACTACAGATGGCGAAATCACAACTCTTGGCAGAGGTGGTTCAGATACCTCTGCGGTTGCCATTGCCGCAGCACTTAAGGCAGATAGATGTGATATATACACCGACGTTGAAGGAGTTTATGCAACAGATCCAAGAATTGTTCCAAATGTTAAAAAAGTAGACACAATATCATACGAAGAAATGCTTGAACTTGCACGAGTTGGCGCTAATGTTTTACATCCAAGATCTGTTGAAACTGCAAAACAATTTAGCGTACCATTAAGAGTTCGCAGTTCTTTCAAATTAGATAATCTCGGTACATTAATAATAGGAGTTGAAAACATGGAAATATATAAACCAGTAGCTGGCGTTGCGGCAGATACATCACAAGTAAGAATATTGTTGTCTAACTTGCCTGATATTCCAGGTACTGCGGCAAAAGTTTTTGGCGCACTTGCAAAAAACAATATCAGCGTTGATATGATTATCCAATCACTTGCTAATAATGGAACAAACTCAATTGCGTTCACTGTTGATGAAGATGATTTAGCTGGCGCAATTGATATATTGGAGTTGGTAAGAAATGAAGTTAACGCTGGTGAAATATTAATAGATAAAGACATTGCAAAAGTTTCTATTGTTGGGGCAGGTATGGTTGATAGACCTGGTATCGCAGCAGATATGTTCAGATCCCTTGCTGATCACGGAATAAACATTAAAATGATTTCAACCAGTGAAATTAAAATCAGCTGTCTTGTTGAAAAAGATAATGCAAAACCTGCGATTAAAGCGCTCTGCGAAGAATTCGATTTGGAAACAGCAGAAATTGCAGTTGTAAAAGGTGATTTACCAAACGTATAAAACATATACAAAATAAAAAAGACGGAATCTATTCCGTCTTTTTTGTTTTTAAGTAAAAAAAAGCCTAATCTAAAAAAGATTAGGTTGAGTGTGACTATAGTATATTTTGTATATTATCTATTCTTTTGTGTGCAGATTTCGCACTATCTTCAACATGAATTAATCGTTCAAGCACATTATTATACTTTTTCATGTCTTGTTTTAATTCTGAAATTTCTTGTTGCATAAAAGAAACAGTACATTTATATACACCCAAACAAATTCCGGCAGTTAAAAGTTGAACAACAATGCAAAACGCTAATTCATACGTTATAGACATTTCCAACCTCGCATATTTATCATTTGAAATACATCCACAAACCACGACATTACATTTGCCTTTATAACATTTGTACCACCAGCTTTAATTTTTTCTCTAAAAACAAGCGAAGTAAGACGCCTATATTCTTGTTTGGTCATTGTATTATTGAGAATTTCTTTCATAATATAGGTCTTGAATTCAAGTAAATAATCATGTAGCATTGATGCAACTAAAAATTCGTTGTCTGTTCTAGAACCAATACTCCGCCAAAAAAATCGTGGAATATCTGCACCATTCCACGTATAACCTTTGTATATCAAAAAAGAAAATTCTCTTTTCGTCGTTTTTACAGTTACCTTAACACTATTTTGAAGTTCAAAAGGGTACTGCTTTTTATTTTTTTTCACAAGTGAAGAATCTAAATCTTCAATAACCCTAACTTTAACATCGGGAGTTTGAGAGAAACTTATATCAATAATTTGTTCTTTACTCATTTTTTGGGAATTCCTTATTTTTAAACAAATAATCCAAATCTTGACTAGTGTAACCAAGCATTATACCGATAGTGTCAATTAGAGGATTTCCTCTAAAATACTCGGTTGCATAATCAAACTCAATCAAAGCTTTTGTATCTGTTATTTGACTTCTGACCATTTGAGGAGTAAGTCCTTTAGATTCATAAAGAGCAAGAAAAACTTCTCTTTTAGTCAATGATAATTTCGAAATTCTTTCTGCTTCTTTTCTTTGCGCTTGTTCTAAAATTTCTACGTCTGTTTTCCTAATCAATAAATCATCTAAAATAGTGTAATTGTCTTTTGTTTCAGCATACTCAAACATTGACAATCCTTGATATTCTTTAACATTATCGTAATGAATGTTTTTTATATTATCACTTGCTTCCAATAATCGATTTTCTTGAATTACATAATACATATTATCAACCCCCTATAAAATAAGCATAATTAACAGTTCCGGAACCCATTGCAGAAATTACCCAACCTTTATTAACCGGAATAAACAATCCAACAGAAGAACCATTAAGTTCAAATATTGGTGTTCCGTCTTGCGCTAACAACTTTAACGGATTTTCACTACCAGAAGGATTTGTGGCGTACACTTTTAACCAACCGGCAGCAGGTATTGTGTAAGGAAGTGTAACAAGTGTCCAATTGAATACCGGAGCATTTTGTTTGCCAGACAATTGCATCGTTACAATTGTACTATCAGCTTTGTCAGCAAGAGTCTCATTTGCAACTTTAATTGCTTCTCGGTTTTTTTCAATCATTCCATAAACTTCACCCATTGGAAGAGTATAAGTTTTATTTATTACATCGATTGTAAAATAAGGGGCAATTCCTTGTTCTTCGTACAATGCCAAAATATAGTCCCTATAAACTACATCAACAATTTTGGCACCTGTTTTAGAAAGAACATAAGAAATTTCTTTTTCCCCAACAGGCAATGTTTGTGAATTATTACCATTCAAAAAGACAATATCAGTACCAGTTATCGTTGAAGATTGAAACATTTCTAAAATCTGATTATAACCTTCAAAATCTGATAAAACATTACCAGTAACGTATGCTTTTTGTGCTTCTAGTATTTTTTCACCTTCTCCAGACAAATTAGACAAATTTACATCTGCTCTATTATAAAATTCCGTAGACCATACTTTTGCCGAATGTTCACCACCAATAGCAATAACGTCTTCATCTGTCCCTTCAGCCCAAATTTTAGCAACATTTGCTTGAATCCCTGCCATATCTGCTTTATTCATAGCAATATCAGCATACATCATTGCTTCTTTTGCTTTATCATCACTTACTTGTGCGTTTATTGTTGCTTCTTTTATGTCTTCAATGTTTTTTGAACAAACATTAATGTTATTTTGATTATTATTAACTGCAGTTATAGCCTTAATATGTTTTGCTGCTACATCAATATTGTAAATAAGTTGATCTTTTTCAATATTTACACCTTCTTGAACTTTAATCGCACGCTCTAATTCTCTATTTAAGATTTGACATATCCTTGTTAAATAATCCAACGATGATTCAATTGTTTCAAGTCTAAAATCACCAGAATTTTCATATTTTTTTTGCTGCGAAATTTCGAGAATAAGGCATAAAGAAATTTCTTCATTTTCACCAAGTATAGAATAATTTGAATTTTGAAGAGGGAACGTAATATAACTACCATTTTCTTTTTTAAATTCATTAATAGAATAATCTATTCCATAAATCAATTTTGTTTGAATGTCATCTTTATTTGTATGATAAACAACCAACTGCTTTTCGTTTTCTATATAAAAATCAAAATCGAAAGTTGTAGAACTACCATTTCCAGCATAATTATTTACAGGTTTGATTGATGATACTGTCATTTATTTTTCTCCTTTAGTTTTCTTCCTCTTTTTTTTCACTTTTTTTATGAGAAATTCTTGCCAAAAGAATTTCTATAATTTTATTTTTTTTCTCAAAATCTGCTGATTTAGAATTAATCAACTTATAATCGTCAATTGCCAAACGATAATCTAAAATAAAATCATATATTTCATTTGGTGCTTCAATTTTCATTTCTTTCAATTTTTGAAATAAAAATTTGTAATCTGAAATTATTTTTAAATATTCAGTATCACTTTGTTTCTGTAAATTTTTCAAAAGCTCGAAATCAACTTGTGAAAGTTTATGTTTATATTTACTCAAAAGTTTATATTTAAACGAAGCAAAATCATTTAACATTTCACTAAAAAGCTCACAAAATATTGCTTTATCAGTTATGATATAACCTTCTCCAATCAATTTAGTAATATATTCTTTTTGTGCTTTTGTTGATTCTTTATCTTTTTCAATATCAACATACAAAAGAGCTTTTTCTGGTTCTGTCTTTAATAAAGAATCTATTTTATCCCACGTTTGTTGAAGTTCAAGTTGTTTTAATTCTTCATTATTTTTCTTTTTTAATTTTTTAAAAACGTCAATGTAAGAACGGACTAAAGGCTCAAGATTTTTATCATTTAATCTTTTTATTTCTTTTTCATTTTCTTCATCATTAAGATCGTAAGAAAATAGCTCTGTAGCCCAATTATATGCAATAATATTATCCTTTAATTCAGACATCAATTCTTCTAATTTTTCCTTGTCCTCATCAAGAAGATATCTGCTATAGGTATTAAAGTGTCTTAAAAAATCAATATCTTTTTCTTTTATAAAAGACTGTATAATTTCAAAACAACAACTTGAAACGAATTTTTTTTGTTTAATTTTAAAAATTTTATCCGTCCATTTTTCACGTTCTGATATTAAAGAGAGTATTTTTATGCCATTTTTTACAGATTTAAAAACTATATCAAAATCATATTTGTACAAAATAGCCTTATCTTGTGCTGCTTGTAATGCTTTATTATAAACATCAATTTCCCAGTCATATAATTCTTTCTGCTCATGTTTCAGAAGTTGAGATTTAATATTCTCAATTTTAATTCGTTTAAGTTCTTTCGCCGCTTTTTTTGAATTTTCAAGACAAAATACAATATTTGATGTCTTAGCATTTATAAATCTTTCGAGTTCTGCAATATACTCTTTAGATTTATTTTCAACATATTTTCCTTTTAAAGAAAAAAATCCATTTTTTGAAAATAAAATTTCTCTTTCCCATTCATCAATATAATTAGAGAGTTCCAGCAATTTAACTTTATCTGCAAACTTATTATTCTCTACGTCAAAACTTCCTTCATTTTGTTTATTTACAGGAATTTTTTCCAAAGAGAAAGGAGATGAAAATTCTCTTTTTCCTGTCATTTCAGCCATATAATACCCTCTTTCATTTTGTTTAAATTATAATTTATACTCCTGTGCAACAAACTTGCCTAAACCTACAAAATCACTGCCCAATCCTATTTTTTGAAGAGAAGACAATTTAAAATTTTTTAAACCAGCATTAGCGTACAATTTTTGAGCAGATTCCACATATTTTTCTGCTTTTTGTTCTGAAGCATCAATTAGATTAAGCGCATCAATCTCTCCTGATAATGTTTCATCATCAAACAAATTAAGAGCAGTAGCAGAAGATGTCATTATATTGCCAGAAGAAATTATTGCCTGTTGAGTTCCTACCTTTTGAATTGCATCCAATCTTCTTTGCCTTGCACTTTCAATCCCTTCTTGCCTTTCATAAATGGCATTTCGTTCTGCAATTTTTGCTTGTTCAATATCCTGCATCGCTTGAAATTCTTGAATTTTACTTGTATCTGATGCACTTTTAATTCCAATAGCAGTAGATGCAACAGCAGTAAGCATAGTAGTTGCCGCCATGATTGTTGAAGTAACAATACACATTTTTACCTTTCTTTCTTTTGATTTAGTTTGTAGAAAAATTCAAAGTCCTTATTTACTTTTAAATTATGTGGATAAGGATTATCGAAGCAAAATCCAAGTTTTCTAAGCCATTTTTTTGCTTCAAGATTCGATTTATAAATATAGTTGTAAAATATATCAAACTTATAAGAAGCCTCTTGGACTTGACTTTTAAGTGTTTTCAAAAGCAACATTTTATTATTTTTTATATACTTTGAACAAATTAACCAAACACAAGCAATATAAGGTTTTTCTTTATTTACTGGAACAAACCCACCCATTGCAATTGGAACATTTTTACTTAATAAAATAGTAAAATCTGTATGCAACGTATTTTGGATAAACTTTTGACGCCAATTATTCCCCAAAAGAGCAACTATTTCTTCTAAATCTTCCGACCTTAAATTGTCTAGAATATAATTTATATCTTCTATTTTTTTACCTGTTCTAAGCATTAGTATCCGCCATTGTTACATCTAAAGATATAGAATTAATAGTTATAGGAAGTGGATAACATTGTTTAATATGAACACACGCATCATCCTTATAATCTGCAACAGCGAAGACATCAATTTTCCCAGAATAAAGATAATTAGAATTTTTTATACTTTCTATACTTCTTGCATTTTGCACCATATCACCATTCGTACCAACAACAAAAAAGTCTTCACGAGTTTTATCAACCATAACAGAAATACTATTTACGATTTTGGATAAACCTTGCGTATTTTCACCTTCAAGATTTAGTGTTTCAATTTCAAATTCATAAGGTAATCCTGCAATTATTTTAGAAGCAGGATAATCAAGCATTACTGCTCCATTCGTTACAATTTTGTCAGTTATAACACTAGCATCTGCAAGAATATTAATCATTTCACCTTCTAAGTGTTCAAGCCCTGAAATTTTTTGAACTGGCTCACCTTCATATTTGAGAGAACAATCAAGAAAAATTCCATCTTGTGCTTTTTCAACAATTCTTGTTGCCATTCTTTCAACAAAACGTTTTGTTTTACCATTAATTTGTCTTTTGACAACAAAATAAACAACGTCTTCGAAATTTTCACGAACTACAGCAACAGATTCAAAGCATCCCCTTGTAATATGACGATGCCAACCGGCAACTTCTTGTTTTTTATTATATGTAAGTGCATTAACTGTGCCATCTGACATAACACACCATAAAATACGATATGGTTCTTTCGCATAAGCCATATCAATAACCTGTTTTCCCTCAAAAAGATGATTTGCAAAAATAGATAATTCTTCACCATCATAACTATCAGAAAGATACGTATAACCCAAATCTCTAATTACAGAACCCCCTGATTGTGCAAACAAAATCATATTTCCAGAAACAATTGGAGGCACATGAGAACAACCATAAAAACTTTGTGGAGAAGCAGATAGTGAAACTGAAGCAGAGAAAGTTCCATCTGCCCCATTTAATTTCCACTCTCCTGCAGAAGTTAAAAGAATTAAATCATTAAGGGCAACAATATGTCTTATTTCATTAACTTCTCTTTCAGACAAGGTAATATTTATGGAATCAGACGCCGCTAAAGGTCTTGAAATATTAAAATTATTATTTGTAGCAATCTGAGATGCTACAACTTGCTGCGGATTATTTTTTAAACAACCATAAACTTTTCGTTGCTGAAAATAATTCACACAAGAAGGATTATTCTCGTTTTGAAATGGATTTTTGTAAACAGGAGCCGTTGCAGACAAATCTGGTTCTATCTTTTTATCAACAAAAGAAGTAGTTGTGGATGTTCCAACATAGGCAAAAATCCCATTAACTTCTCTATAAATATTATATTCAGATGCATCACTAACTTGCGAAAAATTTATTGTGACATATTCACTGATTCCCCAAGAAGATTCAATTTCCCCTTCAACAGATACTTCTGATGAACTTATACTTTCTTCATAAGTATCTTTTTTTACAGCAGTAACAACATATTTGTATACAGTAGGATTAGTTTTACCGCCAGTCCAAATAGCAGTTAGATTTTCTGGGGGTAGAATTTGAGGATTAAAATTTATACCCTCTAAGAACCATTCATAATGGGATTTTCTTGATAACTCCATCGGAGAATAATTATTATGACAAAGAGTTAAGACATCAGCATTTTGGGCAAATTTTAAATTAAAAATATCATTTTCTTGATAAGGAGTTTCTATTTCAACAATAGAATTTATTGTGTCATCAAAAATTTGTCCACCATTTTTTATAAATCTAGCATACTTATCACCCAACTCTAATATATAAGTCTGTTCTGTATTAAAAGAAAATGGTATTAATCTAACTTTCGAATTAGAATTTTTAACTTCACAAACAAGTTCTAAACCTGCTCTATTACTAACACACCCTTCTGCCCTAACAAAACCATTTTTCAATGTTTTTAATCCAACAGAATATTTTGCCAAATCATTTCTTGCGTACAAAGAAGGGCTTAATTCCCCGCCTGTAAAGGACTTTTGTGTATAACGAGTCATATTTACTCCTTTTACCTAGCATCAATCCAAGAACAACAGTCCTTGTTCTTTATGTAACCTTCAGCAGCATTAATTGTTTTGGCCTTAGCAAGCATACTTGTATAAATATTTAAACAATCAGATTGAATGCTTCTATTGCCAGTAATTGCTGGTGCCGACAAAAATGCCAAATACCAACATAATGCCATCGCAAATTCAGTAGAAAAAAAAGTTTCATTATCTACAAATTTTGTATAGCGTAAAATTGCGGGAACTATATTTGTATTTATTACCTTCTGTCCAGAAGAATTTGCAGCAACTTCAAACTCCAATATTTCATCATCTAAATATGAAATTATTTCTCGTGTAAATAAACAGTCGTTAGGATAATCATATTCATATAAAAATTTAGGATTCATTGGGATATTGCCAGTCAAAGTAAGTTCTCTGTAGGAATTGGCAAAATTCCAATCAAAATCTTTTAATACTTGTTCTTTAGCAATATCATAATATTCATTTAGTATTATGGTATTTTTATCAGGTTGATTAGCATTTTGTATGCTTGCGCTCACTCTTAAATTTTTAAGAGCAATATTAAAAATCTTTGCCTTTGTATAATTCATTGTTACTCCTCATTAAAAAAAATATCCGGCAAAATATTAAATACATGCCGGATATGTAGTGTCCGAATAAGAATCTACAGTTTAAATATTATGAAAACTTTCCTGTAAACCTGCAGAAATACCGGCAAGAACTGTTCCTGTAGTAGGAGTTGTACCAGTAACAGTGTAATATAATCTCATATAACCCAAGTTACCTTTAGGAAGGAATTTAATAGCAGAAACTAATCCTTTTTTAAGATCTTGCAATTTAATTGTTTGGTCAATTAAATCTACTGCTTCTGAAAAAGCTGCATCAACGGATGTTTGAACTGTTATTTTTAGAGATGTAAGATTGTTAAAATCTTCTGTTACTTGTATAAATAAATCAACAGGAGTAGCGAAAGACATTTCGCTCTTTCCCAAATCTATTGTATTTGTTGAGGCAGTACTTGCCGTAATTTTTTGATTATCTGAAAATAATGTTTGTTCATCTAATATCATTTTGTTCTCCAATCTAATTAAGATACTATTTCTTCTTCACAAATAATTTGTTCACATTCTCGAATAGGAATATTTTTATAATGAAGAACATTCTCATTTAAATATTCTTTTATGGTGAAATTAACATTTGTTTTTGATTTTAATTGAGCTTCAAAATGCATTAGGATTGTAGAATTACAGTAAATACAAGTTTTACCTGTTTTAGCAAATCTTCTAATTTTATAATATGCTTTGTTCAAAAGCTCTTCTAAATCTACCGCTTTATCACCTTCTAAGTCAGAAACGCTGATATTTGCTATACGACAGGTAGAACGCCAATCTCTAACGGAAAGACCAACGTCCATTTTAAAATGATCTTGATAAACTTTTCGTTTACCACCAGTTGCACTTGTTTCAGTCATAATACCATCGTCCTTGTGTTGTACCCCAGCTTGAGAGCCTTGAGGATAAAGAAGTGATGTATGTTGGTCACCCCAAGTTACAAACCAAATTGATGTATTGTCTGATTTAGAAGATCCTGCATCAATAATATTTGAGCCAACTTTCTTTAAATCTGATGATTTTTTTGAATATCTAACAGTAAGTCCATCAAATGCAGCAGCATTTTCTTTTATACTTCCGTAAAATATTGTTTCTTGTAACTTTTGGTTCATCGCTTCTATAAATGCAGAAGATTCAGATAATCTAAATAATTTTGGATTTTCTGCTTTATCAACCAAATCAACGTCGACAATAGAGTACGTTTCTAACATCCCAGTAACATCTTTTACTTGTTCTGTTGTTGATTTTGAAGAAGGAACATAACCATATAATTTTCTAAAAACAGCAGATGGAAGTCCTGTTCTAATAGTAGTAATATGATTAGAGCCGTCATTACATTGAAGAGCAGTTGCATCTTTCAATACCTCGTTGGTTTCTGTCATCATTTCAATAATTTCAGCAGCCGTTTTACCATTTTCTGTTCTTTTAAATCTGTCAGCTAATGTTAAATAACTGGCACTTAATGTTGCCATTGCAATCTCCTTTCTTATTTTGTTCTATTTTTAAAACTACATTGTAGGAAATAAAATATCTTCCCTACTTTCTTTCAATATTGCAGGCGAATTAACACCATGAACAGAGTCATTTTGCATCCTTTTACCGATTTTATAAAACATTTTTACAATTTTAGGATGACAATAAAGCCCTGTTTCCGTAAGTATTTTTTGTACTTCACTGTCAGCAAATTCAGCATAAGCAATATTTGCAGTATTAATTGTATTTAATAGTCTTGCTCCACCTATTTCTCTATCAGTATTTAGCATTTGTTTGTAATTTTCATGTTGTTGTCTTGTTTGTTCCGCCATTGCTTGCGAGAAATTATCACCCGCAAGCTTAGTAAGCTTTACTGCCATAGACATTAATTCATTTGCGCTTTTTTGTGACAGATTATACTTTGCGGCAAGGTCATTAAATTCATTTAATAGTTCTTCGTTGTAGGAATAATTTTCTGGCAATTCTACTTCTGAATAATCATAGAATTCAGGTTTCCCAAAATATCCTTCTGTATCAATTGCCGATTTTTTTTCTTCTGTTTTTTCTGTTTCTAAAACAGTTTCACCTAACCCCTTAATCTCTAAAGGGGCTTTTTCAGTTTGTTCTTGAAAATTCATTTTTTCTCCTTTTTAAAGTAATCCTAATTTCGTTAATAATTCGCCATTTGAAATATCAGAACCAGCAATATTTTTGATAATTTCAGAGCCAGTTTTCATTTGTTCAACTGTTTCTTTTTGAACATTAAGTTCTTCTTGTTCTTTTTTAAATCGTTCAACATCTGCCGTTGGAATAACTTGTTCTGGCGAAATATTTGCATATTCCGCATAATCATCAACTATTTTGTTAGCATTGAGTTTCATTTTTAAAGCAGGGTCTAAAGAAGAAGCAAGGTTAATTGCAAATGTTGTAAATCTTTCCATTGCGGAAATTTTCACTGCTTTTTGCGCCTGAGCAAGTGTAGATACAAACTCTATTTCCAAATTAGAATCACTAATTTCAATTGGCGGTTCCGGCAAAATACCCAGTTTAACACTTTCTTCAAAAACCCAACTTAAAACTTGCCCAAGCCCATTGTGAATTTGTTGCAATAAGGGAGATAAAAGGACCATTTTTTCTTCCTTTAGTTCATTAACCTCTGTTGCAGTTCTTGAACGCTCAGCGGTATTTAAAATCATTGCAAATAGATCGTTATAAAATATCTCTTTTATAGACTCTTTCAATTTTTCGATAATAGAGTCAACTTCTAAAACTCTAGGATTTATTTCATAAATAGGAGATAATCCTCTCCCATTTTCATCCTCCTCGATAAATGCAGCCGGAGCATCAATCATTTTCTTATTTTTTAAACTTGCAGGTCCCTTATATGTAGGGCTAATCATTTTTTTAACTGCTTTACCCTCATCAATAACCATACTCATAAGTTGTTTAACATCAGGTAGCGCATTAACTCCTGGACATTCCGATGGATACACATCTTCTCCATTCACCTCAGACTCAAAAACCGCATAAGGGAACTTATCAAAACCACTTCTAGACAAAAATTTTTCTTCATTTGATTCTTGTTCAAAATAAACAGATATAAATTCCTTGTCCTTTGCCCAAACAGAATCAGGGCTATAGTCTTTATTAGGCTCAACAAAATGAACAATCTCAAACATTTCCTCATATCGTCCTGCTTCAATTGCATCGATAACACTTTTAGATACATTTTGTTCTCCAAATTGATCATATAAATTTTTTGCAGATTCCATATAAACACGACAAATAGTATCAACTTCACCATTGTAATTTTTAGCAATTCTGTATGATCCTATGGGTAAAAGTCTACATCGAAGTATTGAATTTACATCTGATGTCATAGCAAAAACAGAAATTCCAAAAACTCCAATTTGTTTATAAACGGAAGGTAAAATACGATATAAATTAGAAGCATTAAAAATATTCCTGAATATATTTTCAACACTTGAACACCACGTTTTTACATCATAACTATTCTCATGTTCATAATCTCTAATTTTAATCTTAAACCAGTTAGTTGCAGGGCTCGTAGCCCCTGACATCATTCCAGAAGAAAAATTACGAACAGCAATGAGAGGAGTTGAATCTTTTATTTTTCTGTTTTTAGCAGGCTGTTTATTTGCATTCCTTACAAGAAATCGAACAGAGCGAGGAAGAAAATAATCAGCTAATTCTTGCCAATCAGGTTTAAATGCATTATAAGCAATATCAAGTTCATTGCGTCTTTGTTGAAAATAAGCCTTTGTATATTTAGATTCTCGCATATTACTCCCCTAAAAGTTTTTTCTTTGAAGACACAACATCTTCATCCAAACCATTATTAGTAGTTCTAATATTTTGAGAAATAATACCATTACTCCCTGAACGATTTGCAATTGATGCTTTTTGTGTTGATGCATCTGCTTGAACAGCAGATTTAATAACCTCTGTATCTGCTTGAACAGAAGATATTTTTGGCGTTGAGCACATAAAAAATCCTTTCTTTATAAAATAGTAAATCTCTACCCATATGGGTCAAAATTAGAGTCTAAGATTATCGTTTCTTCTTTTTCGTCTATAAGGTATGAATAATAATTAATTGCATAAATTCCCATCATTAGACTATCTGCGAAATCAGGACTTTCGCCCTGTTCAGATTTCATTTCTTTTTTTGATTGTATAAATATTTGCCCGTTCGGCTTATACAATTTTTTAATGTATTCCAATTGAGAAATTGTAAAATCGGACGATATTTTTAGCCACTCATTATCGATAAAATCTTTTAAAGTCAAATATCCATCCGCACGACGATTAAGGGCATTCGGACGATTACTTGTTGCTGCACCATTAAATTTAATAGTATTTGATATGACATTTTTGATACTCACATAAATAGAATATCCAAGCCCATCTGCATCTAATATCACTAACTCCGGTTTCCACAAAGAATACAAATTAATAATTCGTCCTTTTGTAATATCCGTATCAGGTTCTGACCAATAATCTTGTTTTTCTAAGGACCATTGTGTGGTGCTTTTTGATTCAATAAGACTTGCCACACAAAGGTCACCTCCATTGCCAGCCAAATCAACTGACAAGCAACGGATTTTTCTATAATTTTCTTCATTAATTTTCAAATTTTTTGCTCGGTCTAATTTTATTGAAGAAAATAAGAAATCATTTGTTGTATCAATTGGGTTTCCTTCCCATATATACTCGTAATCCTGAATATTTCTTTCTTTGCAGCGTTGTGCTTCTTTCACAAGTTTTTCAGGACAATATTTATTATCATAATAGTTAATTTTAATATGCAAGCAGTCATCTCTGGAAACAAATTCAGAATAAACAGGATCTTTTCGGATAAGTCGGTTCATAGTGAAAATGACAATAGAATTCTTTTTTCTAATTGTAGGAACAATTATATCTAAAGTAGATTTTGATATGGCTTGCGCTTCATCAATCCAAAGAATATCAATCCCTTCAAGCCCTTTTATATTCACTCTACCCTGTTCTTTAAATCCTTTAAAAATAATACTTGACCCAGATAAATTATGAATTATTTTATTTGATTTTACTGAAAAATTTAAATTATAATTCTCAATCAAATCATTAAATATTTTATGAACACTATCCGATATCGTTGCTTGAGTTTCTCTTCCACAACAGATTCTCACTTTACGCTGTTCTGCAATCCAGAGAATAATTCTTGCTATACTTTGTGATTTGCCACCACCCCTTCCCCCTTCAATTAAAAAATAATTGTAATCATTTATGTTAGTTATAATTGATATAAGTTTTTTAGGAATATCTAGTATCTCAGGTAGTTGTATCATCTTTATTTCCAATATTTTCGCCAACTTTTAATTTGAGTTCTTCACCATTTATTATTACGCATCCCATGTAATTTACAGCAACAGAAGAATCATCTTTATCACTGTACAATCCGCATAATTTGCCTTTTAGTTCTTCCGCTTTTAAAAATATTGAAATATCAGGTGTTATCTCATCATCCTTACCTTTTTTATTTAGAGCCATTTTTTGAACAGCTTCCAAATTTTCAAAAGATTTATTTTTGGAATACTTAAAATCAACATCAGAAGATGTTTTCTTTTTTCTAACCATAATTTCCCCATTATAAATAATATGTTGGAAGCAAAAATTAAGTATTATAGCAAAGAGAACATTAATCATCTGCGAATAAATACAACTCTTCCATCTGATTTAACGATTTCAGTCACCGTTTTCGGAGCAAGTTCTGCCTTTTACAACTATTTATAAGTTGCCTACTTAGGTCTTGAATCAAATCATATTTTTAAGATAACATATTATTACATTATTTTGTACTTTTCTATCGCGTTTTGTTACATTATTTTACATTTTATATTTTAAATAAAATTATTCTATTTTATTTCCTTTATAATTTTTACAAGTTTTTTCTCTTGATTAAAACTAACGGCATATTGGCGTATTTCACCATTCTTGTAGCATTTATTAAGTCCATACACAAAACTAGAACTATTCTTACTTCCAATTTTTTGACTATTTTTTTCAAATTTTCCATTCTTTATTTTTTGAATAAACTCTTCAGTTTTTTTACGCGAAGAAGGTTTATATTCTTCGTACTTATTAGTCTGTATATTAAATTGCGTCAACCTTGCAGCAATTTTGCCGCAATTAGAACATATAAAAATTTCCAGTTTTCTTTCCTTATATTTAAAATTAGGCATCAAAAAAACCGTCTGAACAGGGCGATGATAAACCCCACAACAATAAATCATAAAAATCCCCTTGACTTAACGAAATTGGTCACCGTTTTCGGAGCAAATCTTGCCTTTTACAACCATTATAAGTTGCCTACTCAAGTCTCAATTCAAATCATATTTTCAGCATAACATATTTTTACATTATTTTGTATTTTTTACAATATATTGTTACATTGTTTTACATATCAAACAAAAAAACAAATACCCTAATAATTTTAACGGTGGTATGGTTCCTTTGCATTAATTTTAAATGCTCTATAAATTTGCTCAGTAAGTAATATTTTAACCATTTGATGTGTAAATGTCATTTTTGAAAAACTCAGTTTAAAATCCGCCTTATCAGTTACAGATTTAGCAAGTCCATTTGCTCCACCAATAATAAAAGTAATGTCATTAATTCCATCATTTGATATTTCTTTTATCTTAGAAGCGAAATCTTCAGAAGAAAGCATTTTTCCTGCAATTTCAAGTGTAATAACATATGAATTCGGTTTAAGCACCTGAATAATACGTTGTGCTTCAAGTTCCTTGTATTTTTCATTTAAAGCTTCATCAAGTATTGGTTCTGCTTGAACTTCAACATATGAGAAAGAACAAAAAGAGGTCAAACGCTTTTCATATTCTTTCAATGCATCCTTTGTATATTGTTCTTTTATTTTACCAACCGAAATAATTCTTATGTTCATAAGAACGATTATAGAAAAATAGGTTTAGTTTAGTAAATAGTTTTTTACGTTTTGTATAAAACATGACATATTTAGGCTACAATCATCATGTTGGTAAAATAGTTTATAAGTGGAGACAGAAATGTATAATGTAGCAATTGTAGGTGGCGGGCCGGCAGGTATTTTTGCGGCACTTGAAATAATGAAATTAAAGCCAGAATGGAAAGTTATTCTGGTTGAAAAAGGTGTTCAAATCGAAAAAAGAAAATGCCTTTTAAGGGAAGGTTATGATAAGTGTCCTACTTGTAAGAAATGTGGATTATTATGCGGATGGGGAGGCGCTGGTGCATTCTCTGATGGCAAATTAACACTTACTCCAGATGTTGGAGGACACTTACTTGACTATATGCCACGTAAAAATGTAGAAGAACTTGTAAAATACACTGATGATACTTATTTAGATTTCGGTGCAACTGATGAAGTTTTTGGATTAAACAAAGAAGTGTTTGCCGATATAGAAAGAGCGGCAGTACTTGCAGAATTAAAACTTGTTCATTCCCCCGTAAGACATTTAGGCACAGAAAGAAGTCTAGATGTTCTTAAAAATATGCAAGACTACTTAAGCAAAAGAATAACTATTTTATATGATACAATTGCAGACCAACTTATTGTTGAAAATGGACAAGTAAAAGGATTTATAACAAAAGACAATCAAAAAATAGAAGCAGAGCACATTATCATTGCACCAGGAAGAGAAGGTGCTGATTGGCTTACTCATGAATTTGCAAAAAATAAAATCGGCATGGTTAATAATGCTGTTGATGTTGGTGTTAGGGTTGAACTTCCTGCACCAGTATTTGAGCCAATTACTGAAAAATTATATGAATCAAAACTTATTTATCACTCACCTACTTTTGGTGATGAGGTAAGAACATTCTGTATGAATCCATACGGTGAAGTTGTAACAGAAAACTATTCAGGGATTTCAACTGTAAATGGTCACAGTTATGCAAACTATAGAACAGCAAATACAAACTTTGCACTTTTAGTTTCTGAAAAATTCACAGAACCATTCAAGGAGCCTATTGCTTATGGGCAACACGTTGCAAGACTTGCCAATATGCTATCTGGCGGAGTATTAGTTCAAAGATTTGGAGATTTGTTAGACGGACGTCGTTCAACTCCTGACAGAATTAAAAGTAGCATAATAACACCAACCTTATCTTGTGCAACGCCTGGAGACTTAAGCTTAGTTCTTCCATATAGACAAATGACAGCCATTATAGAAATGCTTTATGCTCTTGACAAAATAGCACCTGGAACTGCTTCCAGATACACTCTTCTTTATGGTATAGAAGTTAAATTCTATTCAGGAAGAGTAAAACTAACAAACGACCTTGAAACAGAAGGTGTTAAAAACCTTTATGCCATAGGCGATGGTGCAGGTGTTACTAGAGGTTTAATCCAAGCATCTGCTTCAGGTGTACACGCTGCTAGAGTTATTTGTTCAAAATAGATGAGGGTTATATGACAAAAAGAACATATTTGTACAATGAACATGTTAAAGCAAATGCAAAAATTGTAGACTTTGCAGGATGGGAAATGCCAGTACAGTACACTAGCATTATTGAAGAACACAATAATGTTAGAAAAAATGCTGGTTTATTTGATGTTTCTCACATGGGAGAGATTTTTGTATCAGGAAAAGATGCCCTTTCATTTTTACAAACATTCTTCCCACAAAATGTGGCAAAACTAAATGATACGATGGCTTTATATTGCCAATTTACCAACGAAAATGGCGGAATTGTTGATGATTTAATCGTATATAAACTCAAAGACAATGAATATCTACTTGTTGTAAATGCATCAAGAGTGGATGTTGATTATGAATGGCTTGTTGCACATAAAAACGATTTTGAAGTAATTATTGAAAACAAATCAGATGTATATTCTATGGTAGCACTTCAAGGTCCAAATGCTGCGGAAATTCTTGCACTAGCAGGATATGAAAAAGAAAAGCAACCAAAAACATTCCATATTAAGCAGGACAAATTCATTGGTGAAGATGTTTTCATTTCAAGAACTGGCTACACTGGCGAGGATGGATTTGAAATAATAATAAGGAATGAGAAAATAGCCGAATTATGGCAATTGTTATTAGAAAAAGGTCAAAATCTTGGAATTATGCCAATCGGTCTTGGAGCAAGAGATACTTTAAGACTTGAATCTGCTATGAGTTTGTACGGTCATGAACTAGATGAAGATACAACTCCACTTGAAGCTGGCTTAAAATGGACAATTGACAAAGACAAACAAGAAAATTATATTGGCAAAAATGTAATTCAAAACCAACTTCAAAACGGAATAAGAAAGAAATTAATTGCCTTCAAAATGATTGATAGGGCTATAGCAAGACATGGCTATGAAATTTATAAAAATAACGAGCAAATTGGCATTGTTACATCTGGTTGCATTTCTCCAACATTGAACATTAATATTGGATTTGGTTATGTTAGTGATACTAATTTAAAAATAAATGATACAATTCAAATAATGGTAAGAAACAAACTATACAATGCACAGATAACAGAAAAAAACTTTATAAAAAAACATAATAAAGGAAATTAAGGAGAAACAGAATGCTTGAAAAAGAAAATATTTTTTGTTCAAAATCACACGAATATGTTTGTGAACAAGATGGAAATTGTTATATTGGTTTAACGGATTATGCAGTAGAACAACTTGGAGATATTGTTTTTGTTGAAATGCCAGAAGTTGGTTCTCACTATGCAAAAGGAGAAATTTTTGGAACAGTTGAATCTGTTAAAGCAGCATCCGAACTATACATGCCTGTTTCAGGTACAGTTGAAGCAATCAATGAAGATTTAATAGAAAAGCCAGAATTATTGAATGAAGTTGCATTCAATGAAATTTGGCTTATAAAAATTTCTGCTGATGCATATCAACAAGATGTAGCAGATTTATTAGGTTATGACGAATATAAAGAAGAAGTTGAATAGATATGTATAATTACAAAGCAAACTCAGATAAAACCATAGCAGAAATGCTAGAGTCAATTGGAGAAGACAGTTTAGATTCACTATATTCAATGGTAGATAAAAATGCCATAATGACAGAATTAAATTTACCAGATGCAATGAGTGAGATGAATGTTCAAAAAGCAGTAAAGAACATTGCAAAAGAAAATAAGACAGACTATGCATACTTTATAGGTGGAGGTGCATATAATAGATTTATTCCTGCCGCAATTTCACAAATAACATCAAGATTTGAATTTAATACTGCTTACACTCCATATCAACCTGAAATTTCGCAAGGAACATTACAAGTAATTTATGAATTTCAATCAATGATTTGTGATTTAACAGGAATGGAAGTTTGCAATGCATCTGTATACGATGCTGGAAATGCTTGTGCAGAAGCAATGCTAATGGCAACTAGAATAAGTGGAAAAGAAAAAATCCTTGTTGCGTCAAGTATAAATCCTGAATACTTAGGCACTGTTAAAACATATGCAAATGCAAGCAACATAGAAATAGAATTAGTTGACACTAAAGATTTTAAAACTAATTTAGCAATAATCTCAGACAAACTTAAAAGTGGTGATTATGCAGGACTAATTATTCAAAATCCAAATTTCTTTGGTTCAATTGAAGATATTGACGAATTAAACGCCATTGAAAAACATCCAAAAACAATGTTAATTGTTTGCACTGACCTAATGAGTAATAGTATTTTGAAAAAACCTTCTGAATTTGGCGCAGATATTGTTGTTGGAGATGTTCAATCTTTTGGAAATCCTTTATCTTTTGGAGGCCCTTATGCCGGATTTATTGCGACACTTGATAAACATAAACGTCAGATGCCAGGAAGAATTGTAGGAAGAACTCTTGATGCTGATGGGAAGCAAGCATTTACACTAACTCTTCAGGCAAGAGAACAACATATAAGAAGAGAAAAGGCAACAAGTAATATTTGTTCTAATCAAGGATTGGCGATTTTAAATGCTGTTGTTTATCTTTCCTTAATGGGCAAAAAAGGAATTATGCAGGCAGCATATTTAAGTGCAAAAAATGCTAAAACATTGTCAGATGAACTCAAGAAAAAAGGATATAACGTCCTTAATAAAGACTTCTTCAACGAATTTGTTCTTGAAGTAAAAAATGCCGATTTATTCTTAAATAATATGAAAAGAAAAGGCATTCTTGCAGGAATAAAACTCAATGAAACACAAATTTTAGTTTGTACAACAGAAATAACACAAAAAGAAGATATTCAAAGTTATATTAATGCAGTTTAAATTGATATAAGGGCAAGATAATGAATCTAATAAAAAATCATCAAACAATATTTTTTTCTATGATTTTATTATTGATTTGTTTTTGCTTGTACTGCCTTAATTTGGGTGAATTCCCTTTAATGGATTATGATGAAACAAAATATGTTTTAATTGCTAAAGATGCAATACATAATCAAAATTGGATTGATTTAAAATTAAATGGAAACATTTTTGAAGAATATTCACCATTATTATTTTGGATTATTAATTTTTCATTTTTAATTTTTGGGGAAATTAGTACATTTGCCGCAAGAATTCCATTTGCCTTGTTCAGTATAATTGGGATAATATTCTTATTTATAGTCATATCTAAAATCCTTACAAGATTGTATGCATTTATTATTTCATTAATACTTGCAACTTGTTTTGGATTTATTGTATTTTCTCACCTTGCGACAAATGATATGTTATTTGTAAATTCAACAATGCTATCTGTTTTATCGTCTTTTTTAATACTTTTAACAAAACAAAAACACACCAAACATTTATTATGGTTTTGTGTGTATTTTTCCTCTGCAATTGCGGTTTTATCTGGTGGTTTATTCGGACTATTACCACTACTTATTATGATAACAATGCACATTTTTGCAGGAAAACTTAAAGATGTTTTTCAACCAAAAAATTTATTTATTGGTATATGTACTTTAATAATTGTTCTTTCTCCATGGTTTATATACATGATTAAAAACAATGGAATAGATTTTATTAAGGACTTCTTTTCATATTACAACATATTTAAAACAGCAGGAATAAGAAAATATTTATATAATATTGCATTATTTATTTGCGGATTTATGCCCTGGATTTGTGCCTTTTTATGGATAATTGGCTCTAAATTCAATGACATTTGTAATTCTGTTATTTCTTATATAAAAGATGACTCCCAAGATAAACTTGGCGAAAAATGGAAAAGACTAAGTAAAACTGAAAAATTTTTATCATTGAATACAATCGTCTTTTTTACTTCCCTTATTTTTGTAATATTATACGGAGCAAAATATACTTATCTCATATTATTTTTGATGGTTCCAGCATCTTGCATTTCTGGTCATTATTGGTATGAATACATATTTAAGAAACAGAGAGATAAAAGCATATTTTTTGCAACAATTTTACCTAATATTTTATTCATAATATTTTCTACAGTATTAATTTTCGGACATAATCATTTGAACAAATTATCCGTTTATGGATATGGTTATTTATTTGTACCGATTGTAGCAACATTCACTATAATACCAATAATATCAATTTGTTCAGTAATTTTAAAAGGAAGAAAAATCGCATTTATTGCAAATTTAATTTTAATGATAAGCCTTTCATTTATAATTTCGCCAAACGGATACAACTTTATTGTTGCAAATAGTGGTCAATCTGAATTAATCAAATTTGCGAATAAAGCGAATAAAGACAAAGTGAAGATTTCTGCATTTCTTCCGTCAAAAAAATACAGTTTGGTATATTACTATGACAAAAATATTGATTTTCACAATAATAATGATTATGAATGGTTAAAAAATCATTTAGAAAATAATAAAAATGACTATGTTGTAGTTGAAATAAAATCATTATGGCCAATCGAAGAACAAAACATAAAGTATCAACTTTTAGCTTCAGAAAAAAGATATTGCATAATTAAATATTTACCAAAGGCAATAGAAAAAGAAATGGAACAAGAGTCAGAACCTGAAGTCATAATTCAATAAAGGTTTTTCAATGATAAAAAAGTTAATTTTAATGATGATAAATATATATCAAAAAATATCTAGACTAACACCGCCAGTATGCCGGTTTTATCCAACTTGTTCCGAATATACAAAACAAGCAATTATAAAATATGGCATTTTAAAAGGCGGATTTCTTGGCATAAAAAGAATATTAAAATGCCATCCATTCCACCCTGGAGGATATGACCCCGTCCCATAGCAAAATGGACTCTAACCTATTATTTTAAAATTTACTTTCAATATCAAATAATTTATGTTTTAATTTACTTATAAAAGTTCTGAGAGTTTTGATATGATTACTATATTTAAAACAGAAGATAATAAAAGACTAAAAAAACTTAGCATCAGTGAGGCTGTATCTGGTTCTTGGTTTAGTCTTATTAATCCAACAGAGGAAGAAATCAAACAAGTTTCTCTGGTTCTTGGGCTGGATGAAGATTTTCTCAGAAACTCATTAGACTTAGATGAAAGATCTCGTATTGAAATAGAAGATGGTAATACTCTGATAATTACAAACCTACCGATTATGACAGAGGATGGCAGTTTTGATACATTGCCTATGGGTATTATTTATACACCAACATCAATAATTACTGTTTGTTCAAAAGATAACAATATCTTGTCTTCTTTCAATGAAAATACATCTTATTCTTTTGATACAAGAAATAAAACAGAGTTTATGCTTAAAATCCTTTATAGATCAGTTAAATTCTATTTAAAATATTTAGATTTAATCAATAGAACAACTGACGCAATAGAAACAGAGCTTCAAAAAGCAACTAACAACAAAGCATTATTTCAATTAATGGAAATCCAGAAAACCCTCGTATACTTCTCAACTGCGTTGAAAGATAACGATATAGTGTTGCAAAAAATAAATAGGATTACAAAATCTACAACAGGAATGAACATAAAAACAACTGAAGAAGAACTTGATTTATTAGAAGATGTAATTATTGACACAAGACAGGCTATTGAAATGGTTGATATGCACAGAATGATTCTTGAAGCAATGATGGAAGGTTTTGCATCAATTATCAACAACAATTTAAACCAAGTAATGAAATTTTTAGCGGCAATCACGATTATAATGTCCATTCCTACAATGATAGGTGGATTATGGGGAATGAACGTTCCAGTCCCTTATGGTTCTAATGATTATGGATTTTTAATTGTAGTAACTTTGTCAGTTATAACATCAGTTGCTGTTGTTTTATACTTTAGAAAAAAAGGGATGTTCTAGGACAATACATTACGAAACAAAAATGACAAAAAAAAATTCTAGCAAATTATTAATATCATCATCCGCAAAAAAAACAATCCGAGATTCTATTCTACTAGCAAAAGAATTGAATACTGGCATTGAAATTAGCAGATTGCCATTGTATAAAGACGAAAATTTAACAGAAGAAAGAGTTATTGAACAGTTAAAAAATGATTTAGCTGGATTTGAAAATAGAATTACGGTTCATGCAATGTTTTCAGATGTTAATGTTGCTGGGGGTGATTGCTTGTTAAGAGAAATCAGCCGAAAAAGATGTCAACAATCTTTTGATATTGCAAAAGAAATTGGTGCTGATACTGTGCTTTTTCACACTGGGAATAAAGGTACTAGACATTATGGTTCACAAGAACAATTTAAAACTAAATACATAAAATTTTGGAAAGAATTTATAAAACAATTTGAAGAAACTGGAATTATTGCAGTAGTAGAAAATGTATTTGAAAAAACACCAAACTACTGTTTAGAACTTTTTAGCCAAATAAATTCACCAAATTATAAACTAGCACTAGATACAGGTCATGTAAATTTATATGCAAAAGAAACTAAAGTTATCGACTGGGTAAAAGCATATGGAAAAAATCTTTATCATATGCACATACACAACAATTTTAGAGAAAATGATGACCATGCTAATTTATCAAATGGGACATTAGATTTTTATGAAATATTCAATTGTTTAAAAGAGACCCAAGCATCACCATCATTTGTCTTCGAAATGTATTCTGAAGAAGACATAAGAAACAGTTATAAATTTTTCAATGAAATCAATAATTAGTTTTCAAATTTTATTTCTTTTAACCCAAATCCATTTAAATCTATTTGTACGTCAGTTGAGCAAATAGATACAAGTTGTGATTTTTCTTCGTTGTAATCTATACTCCAAGTACCAAGAAATTTGGGCTTATTCGAAGTAAATGCATACGCATAAACGATAAGTCTTTCAGGATTATTTTTATCCCAACCAATTGGAAAAATATCCCACATATAATCTTTTAGTTCAATTTGTTTATTTTGACGCCACCAATATATGATTGCTTCTCTAACTGCTGTTAATCTTTTCCAAGATTTTGTCTTAAAGTCATATACAATTACATTTGTTTGCCAAGTTTCAGCAAGATTTGAACCTATTTTTTCTTTAAAAGCAATTTTAGTACTATCCTTGGACCAATCAATTGGGAAAAGCGTAACAAAACGATATTTTACGATTTCTTCCATTCCAACACTTACAATTGGGTACCAATTTTGTTGAATTACATTAGTCATAAATAGGGCATCATAAGCATTTGACGTTTCAGAAACTGGAATATAATATGCAGATGATGCCGTTTGTGCAAATTTTGAATAAAAAGATGCTTTCGTATAAACCATTTTCTTCTTATCCGGAGATAATATTCCAGCAGATACTGCTGTTTTATCCCTTACTATACTTGAAATATCAATATTTCTTTGTCCTGGGGGAGTATTATAACTAACAACTCTATAATGAGAATCAGGGATATTGTATTCAGCGCTAGCAGTAAAAACTGGCTCTGGCAGAGCAAATTCAGAACGCTTAACATCCTTTGCAGCAATATAATAGTCGTCAACAGTAATTGGTTGTTTTGATTTATCAATATTATGAAAATATATTTTTTTTGTTGGGGGGAGATGAAAAAAATTCCTGAATTTTTCATTAAAAGTTTTATATTCTTTCGGAGGTTCTTCCGTTTCTTCGTACTCTAATACTGGAGAAGAAAGGTACAATGGATCTGGAAGCATTTCATCTTTTGCAAAAGAAGAAGATTGCAGAAAAAGAATTAAAAATAATCCAATGAAAAATTTTTTCATTACACAAGACCTTCTTTAACAGCCTGTATTGTGGCTTGTGTCCTATTTGAAACATATAATTTTTGCAAAATACTATGAACATGAGCCTTTGCTGTTGACAAAGTAATAAACAATTTTTTAGAAATTTCTATATTATTCATTCCTTCAACAATTAAAGCAAGCACTTCTAATTCCCTATCTGTTAAGCCATAGACATTTTTACTAACCACTTTATTTGAATCTAAAACAGACGCTACTTTAGATGTGGTTTGTTTTCTAACATTTGACAAAACAAGTCTAGCAATAGCTGGATCCAGCCAAGCAGTACCTTCTGCAACTGCTCTAATTGCATTAATCATCTGTTCTTCATTTGCACCTTTCATAATATACCCATCTGCACCAGCAGATAATGAATCAAAAACATCATCTTCTGACTCACGAGAGGTAAATATTAAAATTTTGATGTTGGGATTTGATTTTTTAATAAAAGATGTTGCTTGAATCCCATCCATTTCTGGGAGCCCAATATCCATAAGAACAACATCAGGTTTAAGATCAAGCGCCATTTTCACGCCCTGTTTGCCGTCCTCTGCTTCACCAACAAGGTCAATATCTTGACAGTGCTCAAAAACCAATGAAAGACCGAGCCTTATCACTTTATGATCTTCAACTAATAAAACCTTTAAGTTGTCCATAACTTATCCTTTTCATTCGATTTTACTGAATCTAAGAGAAGGAAGAAAAACTCACTTCCTTTTCCTTTATCACTTTCAAGCCAAATTTTACCACCGTGAGCATCAATAATTTGTTTTGACAAATAAAGTCCCAATCCCGTACTTATCGAACGTTTTTCCATTGTTCCTTGAGAAAAACGCTTAAATAATTTAGGGATGTCTTGTTTATATATGCCATCACCATTATCTTTTATAGAAAAATGCAAATCATTTGCTTCTATTTCGGCTTTTATTTCGATAGAACCTTCTTCTTTTGTATATTTGATAGCATTCCCAAGTAGGTTGATAATAACACGTCTAATCTCGTTTCTATCAGCATATACTTCGGCTTCTAGATTAGTATATTTCTTCTCTATTGTCTGTCTTTTATTTAATGCAATAGAAGAAACCTGTTCAACACACTCATCAATTAAAGATTTAAAATTAAAAGAAGTTTTAATAAGTTGGAGCCGGCCAGCCTCATATTTATAAACTTCTAGCAATGTATTTATAAGTCCAAGCATATCTTCTTGACTTTTTTTCATTGCAGAAAGAAGCATATTTTGCCTTTCATTTAACTCTCCTAACATACCATTTAGAAAATACTCAAGAGTTTGTATAGCAGCCAAAGCCGGAGTTCTCAAATCGTGAGTCAAAGTGGCAATAAAATCTTCTCTTAATCTCTCCATTTCTTTTTGAAGATTTACATTTCTAATAACAAAAATAAAACTACCTTTTTCCGTTTCTTTTTTAGGTGGAATGTATGCAGAACTTATTTCAACAGGAATTTTATTTCCATTAACAACATTTTGAATAAATATTTCTCTCAACAATTGGTTGTCTTGATTAAAAAACACTTCATCCCAAGACAAATCCTTTGTAATAAACATTTCTTCTATAGTTTTTGTTTCTATAATATCTTTTGACATACCAAATATAGTTTCTGCCGCAGGATTTATATCAATAGGTCTTTTGTCCGAAGAAAAAATAATTATACCATCGGCGCAATTATTTATAACTGCCGATAATTTTTCATTTATTTCAACTATTCCAGCAGTTTTTTCTCTGACTAATTCTTCGAGATGCTTAGAGTATTTTTCAAGTTCTAAATTCTTTTTTTCAAGAATATCAACTAAATGCGCTCTTTCATACGCATTTTTTATATTTAATATAAACTCATCATTATCCCAAGGTTTTTCAATATATTTATATAATCCTACCTCGTTTATCGCTTTTATTGCGTTTTCTTTGTCCGCATAGCCAGTTAATAAAATTCTACTTGAATTAGGACATAACTCTTTTGCCTTCGACAAAAACTCAAGTCCATTCATCTCTGGCATCATAAAATCAGAAATTATTACATCTGCTTTATTATTTTTCAAATAACAAACCGCTTCAAATGGGGAATTAAAGAACACAGCATTAGTAAAGCCCTCTATCATTAGCAAAGACTTCAAAGAAGATGTAACTAGTGTGTCATCATCTAATACTAATATTTTATATTCTAATGGCATTTCTATAACACTCCACCACTAAAATAATAATTTAGATTAATATTAAAGACAAATACATTACAAATATTAAGATTTAGGGAATTGAGAATCTATATCACGTAGCCTTGCCTGTAAATCTGAAATTGTTTGATTTATTAATATTATTTCTGCTTTTATTGAATCAATAACTTGTGGTAATTTTGTATATTGTTCTTTTTCATTTGTAATTCTGATTCTATTTGCATAATCTTCAGATTGACGAACTGCTTCATCATGACTCATAGCGGAAGCCGTTCTATCAGATCTTTCTTTATTATTTTTAAGTATAGACATTGAAGAATTAAGATTATTTATATTTTTCGTAACAGTAGCAATTTCACCTTCTAATCTTTTTCTTTCTTGCTGTTGTTTATATTGAACAACCAAAGTATCATTATCTAACGTTTCTATTTCTTTTTCTATAGCAACTCTTGCAGATTGTTTAATAACCAAATTTACTCCACCGCCATTTGGGTGGTCAGAAAGATAATTAAGAGCATCAACTAATTCAAGATACCTATTGTATCTTTGTTGAGCATCTTCTGGAAAAGAATCTGGAACATCAAATTCTTCAGGTAATTGAGAAAGTTCATCTTCTAATTGTGCTTTTTTATCCTCTTGCCTACTAATTTCTAATTTTTTATCACTTATTTCTCTTGCCAATTTTGCAGACTGAAGATGAGCACTAATTACTGTATCTGCTTGGTTTTTAAGATGCTGCATCATTGGAACAGTTAAAAATTGCTTATCTAGCGCTTTAATTTTATTTTCATAATCTTCTTTTGAAATTTCATGTTCAAGAATTTGTTCATCTAAAAGATGAATCTGCGCTTTTAAAGAGTCAATTTTGTCTTTCTTTTCTTGAGGACTTAACTCTTCTTTTCTTTGTTCTTTTTGAGATTTATTAGATTTTTTCTTTTGTGGATTTCTCAATTCATTTATTTGATTACTAGTCGCTTGTTGTTTCGATTTTAACTGAGAAATAATTCCTCTTTGAACCTCAATTGCTTTAGAATAAGAAAGCCTATCCATAATCGCAACAAATTCAGGATCAGTTTGAATTTGAGTAAGTTGCTCTTGCCTTTGTGCCAATTCATCTTCTTTGACTTGCAATTCAGCTTTAGATGTCGCAATAGCATCATCAATTGCAGAAATACTTGTCTTAATTCTAAAATCTATTGAATCAAGATAAGATTTGGCCTCAGTTCTTTGAATAAAAAGACGTTGAATTGTTTTTAATAAATTTGCAGCAGATAATCTTTGAATAATTCCATTAGATTGTGAATCTAGTAAAGATGCGGCTGCATATTCAAATTTTTCTGATGGCATATTATTTTTAATTGAAGGATACATTGTATAAAATTCAACAAATGATGTTCCTTTTTTCAAATCATGATTACAACACCAACAAGCTTCAACAAGATTTATATCAGAATTATTATTATCTTTTCCTTCATTTTGAGGAGAAATATGGTCGACAGTTTTTAACAGTGGTCTAAGATTTGTTTTAACCAACTCTAAAGCAGTTGAACTATCAGTAGAATAAACCTGAGAAAAAATAGCATCCCCTCTCAAAAAAGCTTTTTTCGAGGCGACTTCTGCTAAATTTTTAAAGAATTTTATTTCTTCTTCATTTTCTAGCCTTTTTGCCAAAGCCAATTCTTCAGAACTTTTTGCACCTTCAAGTTTTTCTAAAACACTTCTAATTTGACCATTCATTCTATCATATTTAGAAGAAAGTATTTCTTTTGCAATACTACTTATTTGGTCTTCAGAATAAACCTTACAACCACAATATCCACAGTGATTTGTAGGATTTATTATTGTTTCAGAATCATATTTTTTGGCTTTAAAACTTACCACATCACCAGAAGAATTATTTGACATAAATACAGGATTATTTGTCTTCTGCAATGCAGGACTCACTTTATTATTAATATATAAACTATTTATACTAAATATTTTCAAGCTAAAACTCTCAATTTACCTTTTATAGTTTTAAATTGAAATAAAATATTTTTTGTTAATATATTAAAAAAGTTTTACAGAAATAAACGTAATAAAAGATATATTTTTAATAAAAAAAGAAGTCGAGTAAAACTCGACTTCTTTCTATTATTATTGAAAAATTATTATTGAGTAATTTTGTCAACAACACCAGCACCAACAGTACGTCCGCCTTCTCTGATAGCGAATCTCATACCTTGTTCAATAGCAACTGGAGAAATTAATTCTACGTCCATAACAACGTTATCACCAGGCATTACCATTTCGCCGTCGAATTTGATTGAACCAGTAACGTCAGTTGTTCTGATATAGAACTGAGGTCTATAACCTGGGAAGAATGGAGTGTGACGTCCGCCTTCATCTTTAGTTAAAACGTATACGTTAGCAGTAAATCTAGTATGTGGTTTAATTGAACCAGGTGCTGCTAAAACTTGACCTCTTTGGATTTCAGTTTTATCAATACCTCTTAATAAAGCACCGATATTATCACCAGCGATACCTTCATCAAGAAGTTTACGGAACATTTCAACACCTGTAACAGTTGTTTTCTTTGTTTCGCCAAAGCCAACAAGTTCAACTTCTTGTCCAACTTTAATTTTACCACGTTCAACTCTACCAGTAGCAACTGTACCACGACCTGTGATAGAGAATACGTCTTCAACTGGCATTAAGAATGGTTGGTCAACATCACGTTCAGGAGTTGGAATCCAAGTATCAACTGCATCCATAAGTTCCCAAATTTTGTCAACCCATTTATCTTGACCACGACCAATTGAGCCGTTTGCTTGAACTGCTTCAAGTGCTTTAAGAGCAGAACCTCTGATGAATGGAGTGTTGTCACCATCGAATTCATAGCTTGATAACAATTCTCTAGCTTCCATTTCAACTAATTCTAATAACTCTTCATCTTCAACCATATCACATTTGTTCAAGAATACTACTAATTTTGGAACACCAACTTGTCTTGCAAGAAGAATGTGTTCTCTTGTTTGAGGCATTGCACCATCTGTTGCTGCGATAACAAGAATACCGCCGTCCATTTGAGCTGCACCAGTAATCATATTTTTTACATAGTCAGCGTGACCAGGACAGTCAACGTGTGCATAGTGTCTTGCATCTGATTCATATTCTACGTGAGCTGTAGAGATAGTAATACCTCTTGCTTTTTCTTCTGGAGCTGCGTCGATTTCATCAAACTTTTTAGCTTGAGCTTTACCAACAGCTGCCATACAAGATGTGATTGCTGCAGTTAATGTTGTTTTACCGTGGTCAACGTGGCCAACAGTACCAATATTAACGTGCGGTTTGTTTCTTTCAAACTTTTCGCGTGCCATGAGTTTAAACTCCTTTTTTTGTTTATTCTACTTTATCCTATGTTTTTTCTATATTAGGTATTTTAATAGCCCTTGACGGGACTTGAACCCGTGACCTCTCCCTTACCAAGGGAGTGCGCTACCACTGCGCCACAAAGGCATGTTTCAAGCGCGACATTATTGCTTCTCTCTTCGGGAGTGTAGAAACTAAAGAATTTAATCTCTAATGTGTTTCCCCTCGCCACAAAGGTTCATTTGTTAGAGTTTGGGCAGGGGTGGATTCGAACCACCGTACACTCTCGTGAACAGATTTACAGTCTGTCGCCTTTAGCCACTCGGCCACCTACCCATAAAACTATAATGTACAATTTATAAATAGCCGGTGATAGGAATCGAACCTACAACCTACGGTTTACAAAACCGTTGCTCTACCGTTGAGCTACACCGGCATATCAATTATGCTTCTTGTATAATATAAACAATATAATCCAATGTCAAGAAAAATATTTAATTCAAGCCCTGACTTGTTTTCAGACAATATCCCTAAAAAATAATGCTGTAATGTTATAGAAAAAATGTTAATATTTTGGTGATTTACTTTTTTTTAAAATCATTTACTATATATAAAAAGGGGGATATATCATGGCAAATGTATTTGAAATAACTGATGAAAATTTTGAAAGCGAAGTTTTAACAGAAAATCAATTAACTCTAGTTGATTTTTGGGCTACTTGGTGTGGACCTTGCAGAAAACTTGCTCCATTAATCGATGAATTAGCAGAAGAATTCTCAGGTAAAGTTAAATTTGTAAAAATAAAAGCAGATGAGAACCTAACAACTGCTCAAAAATACTCCATTAGTGGTGTACCAAGTCTTTTAATATTTAAAAATGGGGAACCTGTCGAAAGAATGGTAAACATGGTTCCAAAATCAACAATAGTCGCTAATTTAAATAAACACTTGCAATAAATATGATAAAAAAAGAGTACAATAGCGATTTTTTAAGTTTTGCAGGAAGAATAAGCAGAAAAGATTATATAATCAACATGCTTATTCTTGTTGCATTATTTGTTTTATTGACATTTACCAATTTTAATTCGCTTTTGCAATACTCGTCTTCCCAATTAGTAAACATTATTGTTATATTCGTAATAGGAATAATAAAGTTTACAATAGTTGCCTCAATAATATCAATTGTTTACAGAAGAATTTCAGACATATCAAATTTCAGTAAAAAAATGAAAAATTTTTTTATAATATTTTATTTTGTTCCATTCGTGTATTTAGGATTTGCAAGAGAACTAATTGATTTCTTGCCAATAATAATTTTTTTACTGGATAGAATTATAATTTTCATTCTTATTCCCATTGCAACAGTATCCGCAATTATATTCTCTTTCTTAAAAAGTAAAACAAATTAAAAAATTAAATTTTTATAAAGATGTTTCAAATATGATATAATAGTTTTTATATTGAGAAGGGAAACATATGCCGAATAAAAAATACATTTATTTTGTTGATGTAACAAACCGTGATGGTGTTCAAACATCAAGACTTGGTTTAGCAAAATTACAAAAAACTATAATCAACCTAATGTTAGATAATATTGGGATTACGCAGTCAGAATTTGGATTTCCAACAACAAGACACGAAATCAACTACCTAAATGGCAACTTAGAACTTGTTGACAGAGGAGTAATAACAAAAACAAGACTTTCTGGCTGGATGCGAGGAATTGAAGAAGACGTTATTCAATCTTTCCAAAATGTAGCAAGACTTCAGTATATAAATATGTCGGTATCTACATCAGACCAAATGATAAAAGGGAAATTTGGCGGAAAGAAAACTAGAGATGACATTATAAAATCAACAATAAGAGCATTGGACACTGCAAAAGCCTATGGTGCTCAATCAATTGGCGTAAATGCAGAAGATGCTTCAAGAACTGATTTAGATTACTTAATAACATTTGCGCTAGAAGCAAAAAAGCATGGTGCAGAAAAATTTAGATATTGCGATACTTTAGGTTATGATGATCCAATAAGTGCCTATGAAAGAATATCAAAAATAGCCGATGCAACGAAGATGGATATAGAACTTCACTTTCATAACGACTTGGGCATGGCCGCAGGAAACTCTGTAATGGGGGCAAAAGCGGCAATAGATGCTGGTGTAAACGCATACATAAACACTGCGGTAAATGGAATGGGTGAACGTGCTGGTAATGCTGATTTAATTTCTTGTTTATTGGGAGTATTAAAATCAAGCGGCATGAGTGGCAAATATGAGATTGACCCAAATATTGACTTGTCAAAAACTTGGAAACTTGCAAAATACACTGCTTATGCATTTAACGTTCCAATTCCAATTAACCAACCTGCAACTGGTGATAATGCCTTCGCACATGAATCTGGCATTCACGCTGATGGCGCTTTAAAAGATCGTTTAAACTACGAACTTTACGATTATGAAGAATTGGGAAGAGGCGAACCTGAAATTGTTGAAACAGGAAGAATGATTACTACTGGTGAATATGGTGGTATCAAAGGGTTTAGAAATGTTTATGAAAAAATGGAAATTGAGTTTAAAGATGAAGACGAAGCAAGAAACATTCTAGAACTTGCAAGATATGCAAACGTTCATACTCAAAAACCATTAACACAGAGTGAACTTAAATTTATATATTATTATCCTGATATAGCGGCAAAAATAATGACAGTAACACCTTATTACATGCCAACAGGAAATCTTAAACGCAGAATCGACGATAACATCGTCGCACAGCCACATTTATTTGTATAAAGGAATAAAACATGGGACAAACAATTGCAGAAAAAATATTATCTGCACATGCAGGTAAGCAAGTAAGACCTGGGGAACTAATCATATCAAACATAGATGTTGTAATGGTTCAAGACGGAACGGGTCCTTTAGCAGTTAACGAATTTAAAAAATTAAATAAAAACAAGTTATTTAATCCAGAAAGAACAATCTTATTTATTGACCATGCAGCTCCAAGCCCAAGAAAAGAATTATCAAATTCGCATATGGTTTTGAGAGATTTCGCAAAAGAATATGGTGCAATATTATCAGAATCTGGCGATGGTGTATGTCACCAACGTTTGATTGAAAGCTTTGTAAACCCTGGTGAAGTATTATTAGGCGCAGACTCTCACACTTGTACGTCTGGTGCTCTTGGCGCATTTGCTACTGGCGTTGGTTCAACAGATATAGCAATCGTAATGGCACTTGGAAAAACTTGGTTAAAAGTTCCATCTACTTATAAGATAGTCGTGGATGGAGAATTCCCTAAAGGGGTATACGCAAAAGACTTAATTCTTCACCTTATTGGTTTAATTGGTGCCGATGGTGCAACATATAAAGCACTTGAATTTACAGGCAGTGCCATTAAAAATATGACGATGGCAGATAGATTTACCATATCAAATATGGCAGTTGAAGCAGGTGCAAAAGTAGGTCTTTTTGAAACAGATGAAAAAACATTAGAATACCTAAAAGAACATGGCAGAGCAGATAAATTCCAAGAAATCAAAGCAGATAGTGATGCTGAATATGAAAGAATCATAAACATTAATTTAAATGATTTAAAACCAACAATTTCTTGTCCTCACACTGTTGATAACACAAAAACAATTGATGAAATGGAATGCACGAATATACACCAAGTATACATCGGAACTTGTACTAACGGACGTATTGAAGACTTAAGAATTGCTGCTGACATATTAAAAAATAAAAAAGTAAAAGATGGTGTTAGATTGATAGTTACCCCAGCATCAAGACAAGTATTCCTTCAAGCGCTTGAAGAAGGCTTAATAACAACTTTTGTTAATGCTGGTGCAGCAATAGCAACATCAGGCTGTGGTGCTTGTGTAGGGGTTCACGCAGGAATATTAGGGGACGGAGAAGTTTGCTTAGCAACTCAAAATAGAAATTTCAAAGGAAGAATGGGAAATACTGAAGGGTTCATATATCTTGCATCACCAGCAACTGCTGCATATAGTGCAATAAAAGGATATATTGCCGATGTAAGGGAGGTTTTATAATGTCATTAACAGGAAAAGCATTTAAGTTTGGAGATGATATATCTACAGATCATATAGCACCAGGAAGATTATTCCACTTACGTTCAAACCTTCCTGAACTTGCAAAGCATGTACTTGAAGATGCAGATGCAGAATTTGCTTCAAAAATGAGCAAAGGTGATTTTGTTGTTGCTGGCAATAACTTTGGACTGGGCTCTTCTAGAGAACATGCTCCTCAAATTATAAAAATTGCAGGAGTTGGTGCAGTTATTGCAAAAAGTTTTGCAAGAATTTTTTATCGCAATGCAATAAATATTGGTTTGCTTTTAATTGAGTGTGATACTGATAAAATAAATGCTGGAGACGAATTAGAAGTAGACATAAAAAATGGTTTTGTTTACAACAAAACCCAAGATATTAAATTGCCAATACCACCATTACCAGATGTAATGATAAAACTATTAAACGAAGGTGGATTAATCGAGCACATTAAATTGCACGGCGATTTTGACTTAGTATAAAGGAAAGACAAATGCAAACAATAACATTAATTCCAGGTGATGGTATCGGACCTGAAATATCAAGTTCAGTTGTAAAAATATTTGAAAAAGCAGGCGCACAAGTTGAATGGGATGTACAAACGGCTGGCGCTGACATAATAGATAAAGAAGGAACCCCTCTTCCTGATAGAGTTATTGAATCAATAAAAAAGAATAAGGTTGCATTAAAAGCACCTGTTACAACTCCAATTGGAGAAGGATTTAGAAGCGTAAATGTTGCATTAAGAAAGACTCTTGATTTATATGCAAACTTACGTCCTTGCAAAAATGTAGATGGAATAGAAACTCGCTATAACAATGTTGATATCATTATAGTTAGAGAAAACACAGAAGATTTATATGCAGGAATTGAAAGAAAAGTTGATGAAGATACTGTTGAAGGAGTAAAACTTATAACAAGAAAAGCATCGACTCGAATTGTAAAATTTGCATTTGACTATGCTGTTAAGAATGGAAGAAAAACTGTAACTGCCGTTTCAAAGGCAAACATTTGTAAATTAGCAGATGGTTTATTCTTAACCTGCGCAAGAGAAGTTGCAAAAGAATATCCGCAAATTGAATACAAAGAAATTCTTGTAGATAATTTATGTATGCAATTAGTACAAAATCCTGAAAAATTCGACGTTCTTGTTCTTCCAAACTTATATGGCGATATCGTATCAGATTTATGTGCAGGACTAATTGGAGGACTTGGGATAGCTCAAGGTGCGAATATTGGTCTTGATTCTGCCGTATTTGAACCAGTTCATGGAAGTGCACCAGATATAAAAGGTCAAAACAAAGCAAATCCTACTGCTTTATTACTTTCTGGGATAGAAATGCTTAAGTATATTAATCAAAAAGATGTTGCACAAAAAATTGAAACTGCACTATATAAAACAATCAAAGAAAAGAAAGTTTTAACACCAGATTTAGGTGGAACATCAACAACTGAGGATTTTACTGAAGAAATTATTAAAAATTTGTAAATTTTTGTAAAATTATACATTGAAATCTTTATGTCTAATCCCATATATGTCGATATATTCGCATATATGGGATTAGTAGAAAGGAAAGTAAATGGGTATTGAGTTTTCTAAACTACAGGCAGATTTTAGGGAATATTTACTTACTAATGGAGACATTACCCAAGAAGAATATGATAACGATACTTCAGGAGTAAGTATTTTTTCTCACATGACGGAATTTAAGCAATACCTTAAATCCGAATATAATTGCAGTGATGTGTCTATTTTTTCAATGGATTTAAGTGAAATTCTAAAAATGGATATAGAAAATGGCAAATTGGTTAATCCTGACGAAAAGACAGAAGATGCCAATGAAGATAATCCTGTCGAAAATCCCGATGAAACTGCTGAAACACCAGAAGGAGAAATTGCAACTCCTACTGAAGGAACTTCAAATGGAGAAGAAATAGAAACTGCTCCTGTCGAAGGTGAAATAGCAGAAAATGTTGCACCAACAGAAGAAGATGCGAATGCGATAAATCTTGAAAACATTGATATGATTACTGGCATTTTAAATGACTTAATGCAAGACGATACTGTAAAAGGGGTCATTGATATAGACACAGATGGCGAACTTTCAGATGAAGAAGTTACAGATTTCATAGAGAAAATAAAAGGTTACGATAAAGACGAAGAATCTATTTCACTTGACGATATAATGAAAGCTTTAGAAGAAATACAAGCAGGAACATTCAATAAACCTGAAGTAGAAGAGACTACAGAAGAAGAAAAAGAAGAACCTATAACTAAACCACAAGAAACTCAAACAACAGCACCTTCAAATCGTGCAAGTGGAGCATCTGGTGGTGGTGGCAATCGTAGCGTTGGCGGTTCATCTGGTGGTTCTACTCCAACAACATCAGAACCAGTTGAAAAAACTCTAGACGATATGACAAAAGAAGAGTTAACAGAAGAATTAAATACCGCAGAATCTGATTTGACAACAAAACAAGATGCATTATCAAGCATTCTTGATGGTTCGGATCCAACGATTTCCGGATTAAAAGAAACAATGGAAAATGCATTTGAAGTATATCAAGAAGAATTAGCAAAAGTTGATGAGGACATGGCAGAAGAATTGCAAACATTGAAAGATGCAATTAGCGCCAAAGAACAAGAAATTGATGCAAAAGAACAAGAAATCGTAAACCAAGAAACCGTTGTTTCAGAAAGTGAGGCTGCTTATGACAATGCTGTCTCAACAAAAGAAAGTTGGGAAGATATCGTTTCTTCTCTTGAAGCAACCGACACTTCGGAAATGAGTGATGAAAAGAAAGGTGAAATCGGTCAAAAACTTGCAGATGCAAGACAAAAACTTCAAGATGCAACAACAGCAGTTACTGAAGCAAAAGAAAAGAAAGATGCAGCAAAGGAAAAACTTGATGCATTAAAAGAAGAAAAAGAAAAATTAATATCAGGTGATGATGAAACCTGCCTTGATGCTTTAAATCAGCAAATGCAAGACTTAGAAGCTCAAATTGCAGAAAAATATCCTGAACTACAAGAGTATATGAAAGCATATGATGATGCAAAAACAGAGTATTCTGATACAAAAGCAGAAATGACTACAAATGCCAAAAATGCAGTTGCAGAATCACAATCATATGTAAATGAAGTTCAAACTGCAATAAATAACTTCGACAATAGAGAAAGTGAAAAAGATTACACAATAAATGACTTACAAGGCGCTATCGATTGGGCAAGAAAATATGATAATTATAGCCAATCAGAAATAAGAGGTATTTTTGCCGAACTCGGTTACCAATTTGATGAAAATTTATGGTGTGCAGACTTTGTTCGAATGGCATTAGGTGAAGGTGTCGGGGATGAAAATCTGCCAGAATGGTATCAAAATTGTCCAAATAAAGCATACTGTCCATCAATTCAAAGTAGTGGCGAAGGCCATCAAGTAAGTGCGGAAGACGCTCAACCTGGTGATATCGTTCTATTTGACTGGGATGGTGACGGCGAAGCAGACCATGTTGGATTATTTATAGATAATGGTGATGGTTCTAGCACAATTACAACTATCGAAGGTAATACGTCAGGTGAAGGTGGTAGCAGTTGTGTTGAAGAACAAGCAAGATATCGTAATACCGTACTTGGAATATATTCAATGAAAAAATAAATAAAAAACGGCTTATTCAAAATAAGCCGTTTTTTATTTATTAAAAATATTAGTGTGCAATTAATGCCAAAAGAACACCTGCTGCAACCGCAGAACCAATTACGCCCGCTACGTTTGGTCCCATTGCGTGCATTAATAAAAAGTTTTGAGGATTTTCCTCTAAACCAACTTTATTAGAAACACGTGCAGCCATTGGAACAGCAGATACACCCGCAGAACCAATAAGCGGATTGATTTTTTCTTTTAAGAATAAATTCATTATCTTTGCCATTATTAAACCGGCAGCAGTCGCTAATGCAAAAGCAGTTATACCAAGAACTAATATCTTAAGTGTTTCAACAGTTAAGAAGTGATCTGCTTGTAATTTTGAACCAACTGTCAAGCCCAAGAATATAGTTACAATATTGATTAATGCGTTTTGCATAGTATCTGATAATCTATCAACTACACCACATTCTTTACACAAGTTGCCAAATGTAAGTGCCCCAACCAATGGACAAGCAGAAGGTAAGAAAATCAAACAAAGAACTAAAACTAAGATTGGGAAAACAATCTTTTCACGTTTAGATACTTCTCTTAATTGAGTCATTTGAATCATACGTTCTTCTTTTGTTGTTAATAGTCTCATAATTGGTGGTTGAATAACTGGAACTAAAGCCATATATGAATATGCCGCAACAGCAATAGAACCAAGTAATTCTGGTTTTAATTTGGCTGTTACATAGATTGAAGTAGGACCATCTGCTCCACCGATAATACCAATAGACCCTGCCGCTTGAGCATCAAATCCTAAAGCAAGCGCAAGCAACAATGCACCAAAGATACCAAATTGTGCTGCACCACCTAAAAGTAATGTTTTAGGATTTGCAATTAATGGACCGAAGTCCGTCATTGCACCTACCCCCATGAAAATAATCAATGGGAATAACCCTTTATCGATACCTGCCGCAAATATTATACCTAAAAATCCATTCGGACCTGCTATTTCTTCACCTAAAGGCATAGGAATGTTTGATAACAAACCACCAAATGCAATTGGAACTAATAATAATGGTTCAAATTGTTTTTTGATACCAAGCCACAATAGAAAACAACAAATAAGAATCATTATTGGCTGACCAAAATGAGTCAAAAATTGTTCCACGCAAGTACCTTCTACTTGACTTTGCGCTGTTTGAACAAAATTATAAATACCTGTTGAGTACCATAATTCTTTTAATCCATCTAATAATTGCATATTATACCTCCTAGCCTACAGTTGCCATCACTTGACCAGTAGCAATTTTATCACCTTGAGATACTGCCAAAGAAGTTATAGTACCTGCTTTTGGTGATTTAATTGGAGTTTCCATCTTCATTGCTTCAATAACAAAGATTTCTTCATTTTCTTCAACAGTATCACCAACTCTCTTTTCAACTCTTAAAACAGCACCTGGCATTGGAGCTTTCACTTCAACACCTTCCCCAGTTGCCGTTGATGTAGAAGCAGTTTCTTCGATACCATCTTTAACATCAACATTATATTCTTTACCGTTAACTATTGCTTTGCCATTTTCAAATTTAACACCATATTTTTTACCATTAACAGTAACTGTACAACCATCTGAAGATGAACTTACAGAAGCAGATTCTGCTTTTTGTGCTGATTTATTTACAGATACAACGCCTTTTCCAAGTAAGAAATCAATACCTTTATCAACATTGCCATCTTTACAAGCAGCAGCAATAAATAAGTTTTCATCTGTTACAGGAAGACCTGCAGCAACTAATCTTTCCTCAGCAGCTTTTAAGCCTTTTTCTGGATCTTTTTCGTTTAAATCAACAACTTTTTCAGTAGTTGGTTGCATATTTAATTTTTCACTAGCCCATTTAACCAATTCTGAATCAGGAGCACAAGGAGTTTTACCAAAATATCCTAATAACATTTTTGCATAACCAGGATTTGCTTGTACCCAAGGACCTTGAACAGCGTTTAAAAATGCTTGTTGTGCATAGAATTGAGAAACTGGAGTTACACTGGTAGCAAATCCACCTCTTTCAACACATTCTTTCATTGCCGCAATTAAAGCAGGGAATTTATCTAACATACCCATATCTTTTAATTGGTTAACTGTTGTCGCTGTAGCACCACCAGGCAATGGGGCTTGAATTAATATTGGATTAACTGCTAAAGAAATTGGATCAAGAGCATAATCTTTCATACATTCTTTGAAGATTTCTTCTGTTTCCATAACTTTCTTAATGTCGATACCTAAATCATATTCAGTACCCTTTAATGCATGCCACATAGAAATGATGTCAGGTTGTCCTGTACCACCAGAAACTGGTTTCATGGCAAGGTCAATACCATCAGCACCGCCATCAAGGGCTGCTAAATATGCTGCCAAACCAGTACCTGCTGTTTCATGTGAATGGAATCTAATGTGAGCATCTTGACCTAAAATTTCTCTTGCCATTTTAATTGTTTCATATACTTTTCTTGGATTTGAAGTACCTGAAGCATCTTTAAATGCTAAAGAATCAAATGGTAGACCTGAATCTAAAATATTTCTTAAAACTTTTTCATAGAATGCAACATCATGAGCACCTTCACAACCAAATGGAAGTTCCATCATTGTAATTGTTACTTCATGCAAAAGTCCATGTTTTTTAATACTGTTTGCTGAGTCAATCAAGTTATCAACATCATTCAATGCATCAAAGTTTCTGATAACATTAACACCATGTTTTGCAAACATTTTAGCGTGTAAATCGATAACATCACGTGGTTGAGAATTCAAACCTACAACGTTAACACCTCTTGAAAGAGATTGTAATTTAACATCAGGCCCTACTGCTGCTCTAATTTTATCCATTGTTTCAAATGCATTTTCGTTACAAAAGAAAATAGGTGCTTGAAATCTTGCACCACCCGCAGTTTCAAAATGATTAATACCTGCAGCAACAGCCGCTTGAAGTGCCGGAATAAAGTCATCCACTAACACTTTCGCTCCATATATGGATTGAAAACCATCTCTGAATGACGTATCCATAACTTTAATTTGTTTTTTAGCCATTTCTTTTCCCTCTTTTATGTACTATCTAATAACTATCTTTTCATTTTTGCCGCTGCAATTGATATAGCAACTTCAACATCTGAACTTATTTTTGCTACTGTCTTTTGAACTGTTGCAACTTGTTCAGGGAATATCTCATTTAGTTTTCTTACAACTTGTCCCATTAAAGAAACAGCAATCCACAAAACTACCAAAAAAGAGAAAACTGTTCCCATGCCAGTAAGCATAAGTCCAATACCTTCATTTAACATAATACATCTCCTGTTATTATCTGACATTCATTTCCATATTCATCATCAACAATCAATAACCCATAATCATCTATTTTTTTGGCAAAATAGTTCTTTTTTACTTCAGCCTCTCTGATTGTTATATTTTTCCCAAGAAAACCACATCTGTTTATGTAATCTTCCTTTATAAAACTAAACCCCTGCTTTACAAAAGCATCGTACTTTTCAAAGAACATATCACATATTCCTCTCAAGATTTCCTCACAATCGAAATAAGAGTTTTTTAAAACAGCAAGTGACGTTGCTTTTTGATCTATTGTATCAATTGTATGCTGTTGTAAATTTACATTTAAGCCAAGACCCAAAATAACAGCATTTATTTGATTATTTTGCATATTTGTTTCTGCTAAAATCCCCGATATTTTATGACCATCAATCAATATATCATTAGGCCACTTAATTTCAGGATGCAAACTAAATTTATTTTCCAAATATTTACAAACTATAAAAGATAAATATTGAGTCAAATTGGTGTATGGGAAAAAGTTTTCTTGTGGTTTAAGTACAAAGGACATATAGATATTTTCTGTATCATCACATATCCATTTTCTTTTATACCTTCCTCTTCCTTCGATTTGATGAGGAGAAAAAACGATTGTTTTATCTTCAAGAAAAGATACATTTTCGAGTGCATAACTATTTGTAGAATGTACCTCTTCTAGTGTAATTATTGAATATTTCGACATGTTTGAATTAACCATAATCAAATTTATGCTAACACAAACAAAATATTTTTTAAATTAATTATTTTCTATTTTATTTAGTGCTGGCATTAATTTTTCAAACATATATTTGAGCAAAAGCTGGTTTCTAACAAGTAAACTTTTTGAAATACACTCAACATTATATTTTCTAGCAATAAACTCTATATTGTACATAGCAGAAACAATAATAATATTAGCACTTGAATATTCTCTTATGTCCTGTATCCGCTGAACAAGCCATTCCCCAGCAAGTTCGGGTTCAAAATCATTTTCCATTTGCAAGTCGGTAATAATAACATCAAAAGGATTTGAAACATTTCTTTTAATAATATTTAAAGCATCTTTCGCACAATCAGCAGTTGTTATTTCAAAGAAATCACCAAACGCACTTTCTATTGTCGTTTTATGAAAAACTAACCAAGTTTTTGTATCATCTACTATCAATATTCTATTCATATATAAGATTATACATAAGCATAATGAATTAAATCAATTTATTAATAATTTGGTGATGTTTTTTATATTCAGGAATTTCTATAATATAAACGGAATATTCTGTTGGAAATAACTATGGAAATAAAAAACTACTTTTTAACAATTATAAAAAGGATAAAAAGACTTAATATATTCATATCAAATCCGCAAAACTACAAAGACATTGATAACCCATTTATTCGTGTTTTACCAAGGACTTATGTATGGATTGACAATGAAAAAATTAAGTAATTGATTTTTCAATTATATATCTAGGTCTATTTTTCACCTCTTGAAAAAGTTGACCTAAATATTCACCAATAATACCAATACAAAGAATTTGTATTCCACCGATAAATCCTATCGCAGTAACAATTGTAGCCCAACCAGAAACTGCTTTATCTAGAAATATTTTATCTATTAAAGCACTTATGCCAATGCAAAAACTAATAAATGCAACTATCAAACCTAAGAACATAACCATTCTTAAAGGCACAATGCTAAATGATGTTATCCCATTAAGCGCTAAAGTAAACATTTTGAATGGTGTAAATTTTGATACCCCCTCTCTCCGCGGCTTAACATCAAAAAATATATAGTCTTTTTTAAATCCAATCTCGCTAAAAATACCACGCAAAAACATATTACGTTCAGTATAATTTTCAAGCGCATCTACAACTTTTTTACTTAGCAACCTATATTCTGAATGATTTGGCTTTATATTCACTCCGAATAAATTCATTAATTTATAAAAAAATAGCGCACTTGTTTTTTTAAAAACCCCATCTGTTTTTCTATCGTTTCTTACACCACAAACAATCTGAATACCAGATTTATATTTTTGTACAAACTCTTTTATTTTTGTTTCATCCTGCTGCAAGTCCGCATCTATAGTAATAAAACAATCAGCTTTTAACTTATTTGCTTCTGTCAAACCAGCAAGAATAGCCATTTGATTTCCAAAGTTCCTTGTAAAACTGACTCCTTTTACCTTATTATTTTTTTCATTTTCCTTTTGTATAAAAGACCAAGTATTGTCATTACTTCCATCATCTACAAAAAAAATAAAACTATCCGATGAAATTTGATTTTCATCTTCTAATTCTTTCAAAACCTCTAATAATCTTGTTGTTGTATGTTCAATACACGCCTCTTCATTAAAACAAGGTATAACAATAGATAAAACCGGTAAATTCATATAACTCAAACCTTTGTGCTAATATAAATCATAATAGAATATGATGAAGAAATATGCAAATGAAAAAGGTTATCATAAATGCCGATGATTTCGGATATTCAAATAGTACAAATGAAGCCATTATGCTCGGACACAAAGAAGGAATAATAACTTCTGCCAGTTTAATCGTGAATATGGATGGCTTTGACCACGCAATAAACCAAATTTTTCCACAAACAAAAACGTTAGATTTAGGCTTTCACTTCAATATAACAGAAGGAATGTGCCTATCAAATTCACCCTTGCTATGCGATAAAAATGGACATTTCAACAACGGATTTATTTCTGCATTAATAAAATCAACTGATAAAAAATTTATTAATGCGGTTGAAGTTGAGTTTAGACTTCAAATTGAAAAAATTCTAAAATCCATCAATATCTCACATATAGATTCACATAGACACATTCACGCAATTCCTCCGATATTTAATCTTATTGTTAAATTAGCAAAAGAATACAATATAAAATTTATAAGGACACAAAAGGAAGTTCCATACATTGTTCCATCAAAGACATTAGATATGAAATTTTATGCAAATATTTTAAAAAGTATAGTTCTCAACTCTCTATCAAATATAAATAAATATCCATACACAAACGATAAATTTATAGGCATTTTATACACTGGTTATATGGATGAAAACAGTATTTTACAAGGATTAAAAACAATAAAAACACAAACAGAAATTACAGAAATAATAATTCATCCAACAATAAATCCTTCAAACGTAAATAATTATAAGGAATTTATGGCAATAAAAAGCCCAAAACTAAAACAAGAAATTTTAGATTTAGGCTTCAAATTAACCAACTATTCTGAATTTAATTAGATGGAGAATAATGTTCTATATACTGAAGTAATCTTTCAGAATTTTCTGTATCAATAGAACCTTTTTCCCGACATAAATCCATGACTTTATGCATTTTAGATACACTTTCGTTATCCCAAGTCATGTGCCAAAGGATTTTTGTCAAAGTTTTATTTATCTTTCCATCATCATCTACACATTTTTTAAGAAGTTCTTCAATATCCTCAACAGGAATATTTGCCGCATTCATTTGAAATATCGTCTCTACCGCACCATCATTGACTTCTCCAGACATATTAAAATCTTTTGCAACTTGCACCATATGTTGAGAAATACCTACAAAATCTTTTGCAGTAATTTCACCATTTTCATCATAAATAGATCTATTGTGAATTAAAGAATTAACAACATCCATTGCATTTTCATCAGGGATCCCATCTGAATTTTTAACAATAGCCAAAAGTTCAGAAAGACGTTCTGCACCAAAACGAGTTGCGAAATCAACGATATAATCTCTTGCTTCTTCACCTGTTCTCATATCTGAAAGAAAAGAAACAACATCTTTGCCTTCCATAACAGATTTAGTAAGAGCATTTGCATTTTCTATATCATTTTTATCAAAATGACCATCTTCATCTTTACCAATAGCATTTAATATAATTTTTATTTCATGGCTTAAAGTACCTGCATTTTTTAGTTGGGAAATGGCACTGAGCATGTTCTTATCAATTGCACCATCTTTTGATGTACACATTTCAAGCATCTCAAGAAGTTGATTTCTTACTATTCCTGCTTGTCTAAGTTGTAGCATTGCACGAATATAATTACTATTAATTTCACCATTTTTATCAACATATTTATTTGCAAAATCATAGATTAATTTATCTTCATCATCAGAGACAGAACTATCATATTCTTCCTGCATACTTTGAACACTTCGTTCGTAGAAAGGGGAAACATATGTTGCCTTTCCATTTTTAAAAATAATAGTACTATTTCCAACAGAAATTTTTTGCACCCCTATTTGGTTAATAGGACTGTTGTATTCTTCTTTTTCAAAATTTCTTGATGTTGCAAGATTTTTTTTGATAGTTACAAGTTTTTTGAAGGTTTCTTGGTTAACATCGTAGTTACCTGTATCAGAGTCAGAAAATTTAATTGCATCAAGTATTTTAATTGCAGAATCAATGTCCATACCCATGTCATGCATAACTTGCAAATTAGATTTAATTACGTTTTCGTCCTTAAATCCTTGATTAAAAAGTCTAAAAAATCTATCTTGTTGAAAATCAAGTTTCTCATCTGTTGGATTTGAAAGATTCTGAGAGAAACGTCCACTAAAAGAAACTTGACCATAACATGATGGCGCAGATTTTGAGAGCATACTATTCGCAAGTTTAGTATACAATGCCTGTTCTCTTTCTTCTAAAACAGATAATTCGGTTTTCTTTCCTTGTTCTTTTGCTGCAATCTTAAGCTGAGCAATCATCGTAAGTTCTTTTTCGATTGCAACTGGAGAATTTGCAAAATCCGATTTGCTCATCTGCACTCTTGTACGTTCATATTCTTTATACAATTTAGAATAATTATCAGTTTTCGAATTAGTTCCATTACTAGGATTAGAAGCACTTGTCTGTTTGATAGAAAAATCTTTCATAATTTCCTTTTCTCTTGTGCGAAAGCACAATTCTTTTACATTCACATTAAAACTTATGCTATTTATCGACCAAAATTTAAAAAACTTTAGTCTATTTAAATATATAAAAACATTTCTTTCATAAATATTTACAAGTCAAAATTAAAAGGCTTAATCATAAATAACAAAACAAAATTAAGAAATGTAACAGATTTATCAATATGAGTAAATTTTGAATATTCATACCTCTTAATTTCAGAGGAAAAGAAAAAAACATGACATAGTAAATGTAAAGGAAAGGTAAGTATGTTAAACTCAGAAAAAAAAGTAACAATTGAATTGGTAAACAAAAGCGGAGACAGATCAATATCTGCCAATTCGAAAATGACCAATCCTTTAAATAATAAATTCACTGCTCAAGATAAACTTGCAATGATGGTAAAAGCAGTCTTAGAAGAAGAACTTCCACAATTAAAAAATAATTCTTTATTATACGACTTGGTATTATATTCTCTTGTAGAGAAGATGAACACTGTACAAAACGTTGAAAATGTTTTATCATATATTAAGGACAATAATGTAAAAGAAGTACAGGATGTATCCTTCAGAAAAGGAGAAGTACACATAAAATGTTCGGTTTAAAGAACGTTAAACTTGTAAAAGAATTATCTAATTTAAAGTTACAGTTAAAGTGGCTTAGATTTTCTGCTTCAAACAATTTAAAAAAAGCGAGAAATGATTTTCTTCAAGAGATTGCTGCGGATAACAGTTTTGTGCGCGAAGATTTAAGAATCAGAGCAATGGTTGAAGAAATGCTAGAAAAAGAATTTTCTCCTGAAATAAGAAACATTAAGTCTTATGATTTCCTTGTTGATTCTGTCGTTAACAAACTAAAAAAGAATCAATTAAAAAGTGTTCCTACAATAAAAGATATTAAATAAAATTAAAGTATATTCTATTATATAGTCAATCTGGCAATGAAGTATTGTTTGCTTTAGTAAAGACTAAAGATATGACAATAATTATCGGAATAAAACTAAAAGAGAAAGAAGACAATGCGGTTGAATTGCAAAGAATTTTAACTGAATTTAACTGCGATATAAAACTACGAATAGGAATAAATAACGAGTCTTTCTTGTGTTCTAACACAGGAATTATTTTGCTTCAAATAGAAAACAGAGAAAGTGCTATTCGGTTAGAAAATTCACTAATTGATATAAGTGGCATTGAACTTGAAAGAATGATTTTTTAAAAGGGGAAAAAATGTCAAATAAAGTTGTTATTATTGGTGGTGGTGCTGCCGGTCCAAAAACCGCTGCTAAATTAAGAAGAGAAAACCCCAATATTAAGATTGAAATGTACACGCAAGATGATATTATTTCTTATTCTGCTTGTGGATTACCATATTATATCGGTAATGTAATAAAAGAAGTTAATACTCTTATTTTGAGAAGCCCTGATGATTTTAGAAAACAAAATATTGAAGTATACACAAAAAGTCGCTGTTTAAAAGTCAATCCAGAGAAACAAACTGTCTTAATAGAAGACCTTTTATCTGGCAATAAATATGAAGTGGGTTACAATATTCTTGTTCTTGCGACTGGAGCCATTCCTATTATTCCAGATATAGAAAATATAGAATTAAAAAATATATTTAAACTTAGAACCATCCATGATGGGATAAACATAAAAAAACGTATAAAAGAATCTAAAAAAGCCGTTTTAGTAGGTGGCGGCTACATATCAATTGAACTTCTTGAAGCTTTTGTAAGCAATAACCTAACTGTTACTTTGATTGAAAAAAACTCACAAGTATTGAAAATGTTTGATGAAGATTTTTCCCAAATGATAGCAGAATACATTCTAAACAAATTCCCCAATCAAATAAAAATACTTACAAATGAAAACATAGTAAGCTTTGAAGGGAACGAAAAAGGTGAAGTAAAAAAAGTAATAACTGCATCTGGGAAAGAAATAGAAACAGATATTGTTATACTTGGAACAGGCATTAGACCTAACACCGATTTTCTTGTAGGAAGTGGCATTGAACTTGGAATAAACAATAGTATTCACGTTGGAGAAACAATGCAAACATCAATAAACAACATTTATGCTGTTGGTGATTGCACAGACAATTTTAATCTCGTAACAAATAGACGTTTCTGGGCGCCAATGGGCTCTACTGCAAACAAAGAGGGCCGATGTGCCGCAATTAATATTGCAGGTAGACACTGTTACTTTGATGGAGTAATGAATTCAACAACAACAAAATTTTTCAATTACACAATATCGATGATTGGAATAAGTTATAAAGATGCAATTAAATATGGGTTTCAACCCGAGTCTGCTACAGTAACAAAAAGAGACAAATCTGGTTACATGCCAAACTCTGGAATTATAACTTTAAAATTAATTGCAGATAAAAATACTCATTTACTGCTTGGAATACAAGGAGTTGGAGAAGGCAATGTAAATCAAAGAATAAATGCTGTTATCCCTGCAATGATTGGAAAAACGAAACTGGAGACATTCATGAACTTGGATTTACCATATTCTCCTGAACATTCTCCAGCTATCGATCCTGTTTTAAATGCTGCACAGATAATTTGTAGCAAACTTAAAAATTAGATGATGTTTTTTCATTTTCAATCATTTGAAGAAGAACGGCCTGTGCTTTTTTTAGTTGCACATCATCTTTATTTTTAATATTTTCTTCGGTTATCTTAACCTCTATATCCGGTGCTATACCTTTTTTATTTATATCTGTTCCATTTGGTGTCAAATATTTTTGAATTGTAATATTTAGCCCAGAACCATATGGAGTTAACGGTTTAACTTCTTGAACGAGTCCTTTTCCAAAAGTATTTTCTCCGATTAGAAGAGCCCTTTGATTATCCTTTAACGCACCTGATAAAATTTCACTAGCCGAAGCACTTCCTTTGTTTATTAATACAACCATCGGTTGTTCAGAAATATAATTTCTTCTTGATTTTGATGTTTCTTTATAACCATCTCTATCTACGGTACTAACAATATATGAATTATCAAGGAACATATCTGCTATTTGGATTGCGTTAGAAAGTAATCCACCAGAATTTGCTCTAAGGTCAATTATAATTCCTTCTTTATTCTTTAAATTAATAAGTTCTTTTTCAAAATCATTACCAGAATTTTTTCCCATAAAAGAGCTAATTCTTATATAACCCAACTTGTCATCCAATTTAAAATTTTCGGGCAATTTAACAGAAATGGACTTGATAGTAATTTCATCTCTAACAATACTATATGTCTTGTCAGGAACACCTTTTCTTTTTATTAATAATTTAACAGTAGTACCTTTTTCCCCACGAATTCTATCTGCCGCTTTATCAACTGTCATGTCCTTAGTCGAAACACCATCTATCGCCAAGATTTCATCTTCTGGCAAAATACCTGCTCTTTCTCCAGGTGTATCTTCGATAGGAGAAATAACTAAAATTTTCCCATTTCTTGCTCCAATTTGCACACCAATCCCAAACAAAGAACCCTTTATCATATTTTGTTCTTCTGCAAATTCTTTTGGAGGTACAAATCTTGTATAATGGTCATTTAAGCTTGCAACCATCGTATCTATTGCGACATAAGCATCTTCTGGGGTTTTAATTTTTGAATCATACTTATGACGCCATCTATTCCAATTTTGACCATTATTTGTTTGATCTAAATATTTAGAGTTTATAATCTTCCATACCAAATCATATTGCATAGCATCAGAACCTGCTACTGCAACATTGTTAGCAGGAAAAGACAAACATATAAATAAAAGTACAAAAGAAAATAATATGGCTTTCTTTAGAATTTTTTTCACAACTCTCTCCTTATACTTCCTTATTATAGTATAAATTTTCACATTTGCTTACAGATACATGACTTATTTAATTCAAAAAAGTTTCATCTGAATTTCCCTTATAAAATCTTGAACTTAATAATATCCGTAAATTACATTTAATGATATTATCTATATTAGCAAAATATGAAAGAAGCATAATTAATGGAGAATAAAAATCTTTACGCCATAAGATTATTAGTCGCAATTATTATTTTATCATTGTCAATAACTGCTTTTGCAGGCATTTTTTATCCAATAAAATTTTTAAACATTGAAATTATTGTGCTTTTACAAAGAATATTTGTTGATTTCTCGATATTTGCAATAATTTTATTAGTCGGATTAATCATTTTAACATTATTATTTGGAAGATTTTTTTGCTCAACTTTATGCCCATTAGGGATATTTCAAGAACTCATTTCTTTTATTGCACACAAAAAAAATAATGAACCAACGGACAACTATATTTTCAAATACATTATTTTAGGACTAGTTATTGGTTCTTTAATCTCAGGAAGCACTTTAACTCTAAAATATATCGACCCATTAACATTATTTTGTTCAGCGCTAAGTTTAAAAAAAACAGGAATTATAGCAATCATTTTAATCGCTGCAATTGTTTTTTTAAAAAACAGGTTTTTTTGTACAAACATATGCCCAGTTGGAACTATTTTAGGCTTAATTTCAAAAAATTCGCTGAATAAACTCTATGTTAATGACAACTGTATTGCTTGTGGTTCTTGCGAAAGAGATTGTCCTGCTGGTTGCATTAACTCAAGCGAAAGCAAAATTGACAATGAAATGTGTTTAAAATGTCTAAAATGCATAAATACTTGTCCTAAAAACGCTATAGAATATGGTACTGAACACAAAAAAGAAATTAAATTCAGTTTAAAAAGACGAAATATAATAGGAAGCATTGCCTTTTTATCAGCAATAGGCGCTGGATATGCATTAGGCATTAACTTTGCAAAAAAAGTTTCAAAAAAAATACAAGGTATTATTCTTCCAGCAGGAAGCAAAAATGCACAAAGAATGCAAGATACGTGTTTAAATTGCAATCTTTGTATAAACAATTGTCCAACAAAAATATTAACAAAAGCGACTAAAGAATTTAATGCCATTCATATTAATTTTGAAGAGGGATTTCAATACTGTAAATACAATTGCAACAGATGTTCAGAAGTATGTCCTTCTGGTGCAATCAAGAAAATATCTTTAGAAGAGAAACAAAAAACAAAAATTGCAATTGCCACTATAAATAATGAATGTACTGGATGTAAAGATTGTGAAGGTAAGTGCCCTACAGATGCCATTAGTTTTGAAGAGAATATTGCAAGAATAGACGATTCAAAATGTATTGGTTGCGGAATATGCAAAATAAACTGTTTCCACGATGCTATTGAAATCTTTGCAGTAAACGAGCAATCTGTTATATAATTAGTAAAAAGGAGTCAAAATATGTCAATCGGAATCCAAGAAATAATATTAATTTTAGCCGTTGCTTTACTATTATTTGGCGCAAAAAGAATACCAGAAATTGCGAGAGCATTTGGTCGCGCTTCTTATGAATTTAAAAAAGCAAAACAAACAATTCAAAAAGAAGCAGAAGAATTAACTGACGCAATAAAAAATGAAGAAGAAAATCAGGAAGTATAAAAATGCCTGATGCTAAAGATGAAAGTATAATAACTCATCTTGAAGAATTACGAAGCACTTTAATAAAGTGCTTTTGTGCTGTCGGAATTGTTTTGCCATTTGCATTTTTAATATCCCCAAAAGCATTATCTTTTATAATTAAAATTCTTGTAGGCAATAATAATATAACCTTAAATTATTTTACACCTATGGAAGTTTTTATCCTACAAATAAAACTTGCTTTTTTAATAGATGTAATAATCTGTTTTCCGTATATTTCAAAACAACTATGGAATTTCATTTTGCCAGCACTATATGAAAAAGAAAAGACAATAATAAAATCAATGGTTATAACATCAAGCATACTATTTACTTTGGGTGTTATTTTTTGCATGTTTACCATTCTTCCTTTGCTTATAAATTTTGGTATGAGTTTTGCCAGCAACAACATTCAAGCAGTTTTTGGTATATCAAACGTAGTTTCACTTGCACTGTGGTTAAGTTTTACTTTCGGTTTGATGTTTCAAGTGCCATTAATTGTGTATTTTTTGATAAAATGGGGAATAATTTCATACGAATCCGTACAATCCAAAAGACCTTATGTTGTTATAGGTTTGCTGATTATAGCCGCAATTATAACGCCACCTGATATTATCAGCCAAACAATGCTTTTTACTCCCACATATTTATTATTTGAACTTGGATTATTTTTTTCAAAAAACTTAAAAATAGAAGAACAAAACCAAATCGACGAATTGAAGAATTGACTATTTTTTTATAGATGTTATGCTAAACGTATTGTTTCTAGGGATTAATTACTTTTTAAGGTCATTAATATGGGTGGAAAGAAATATTCAGAAAAAATTACTGTAAAATATTCAGAAACAGACCAAAATTTATCTATGAAGCCATTTGCTTTATTGAATTTTTTACAGGATATAGCAAGCAAAAACGCAGAAGATTATGGGTTCGGATACTCTTTTATGCATCCCAAAAATTATGCTTGGTTCTTGATAAAATATAGAATGGAATTTGAAGAATATCCCTTTGATGTTCAAGATTTAACTTTATTGACAGAACCTCGTGGTTACAACAAGATTTTTGCATATCGTAACTTTGTACTAAAAAAAGGAGACAAAATCATTGCAAGAATGTCTAGCATGTGGTCAATAATTGACACTGTAGATCATTCTATTCTTCCAATACAAAATATTGTTAATAATCCCAATATGCCAGTATTTAAAAAAGGTGATGAAGATTTAACATTTGCAAAAATCACACCAATACAAAATGTTGAAGAAGAAAAAGAATTTGAAGTCAGATACAATGATATTGATGTAAACGGACATGCAAACAATGGGAACTACATTGTATGGGCATTTGAACCATTAAGTTTTGATTTTAGAAATTCTCATAGAATTAAAACTCTTGATATCATTTATAAAAAAGAAGCGAAATATGGAGAAACAATAATTTCTCAAGTCGAATATAAAAACGAAACAACGACTCTTCACTGTTTAAGAAATAGAAATGGGGAAGATTTGTGTTTAGTTGAATGCGAATGGGCAAAATTTTGAAATATATTAAGAAATTGAACTTTTATACAATAAATATTAGAATTTTAGAGAGATAGGATAGTATATATGGTAAAAGGAAATATGGAACAAAGAAATAGTGGAATATTACTACATCTTGAAAATAAAACAGCAGATTATAAAGACAGAGTTGCACTTGGCATCAAAGGACAATATGGCTGGAGAGAATTTTCTTATAAAGGAATCGGTCTATTATCAAGAAAAATTGCTAGGTACTTAATTGAAGATTTGGGAATAAAAAAAGGCGAAGGACTTGCAATTTTATCAGAGTCAAAACCAGAATATGGCGCCTGTGTGTTCGCTTCTGTTTTATCTGGATGTGTAACAATTCCTTTGGATATTAAATTATCTATTTACGAACTAAAATCAATTTTATCAGACTGTCTTCCAACAGTTATGCTTGTTTCACCACAATTTTTAGAAACTGCTTTAGAATTGCAAAAAGAAATCCCACAAATCAAACATATTATTATCAATGATGAGTATGGCGCAAAAGGTGGTATTCGTGATATTTATTCATTGCCTGATAAATATGATGCAAAATGGCGTCAAAGAAGCTCAAAATCAACTGCATTTATTATTTATACATCAGGAACAACTGGAGCGCCAAAAGGTGTTGAGATTTCATTTGGAAACGTCAATGCACAACTTCAAGACTTGGCAGAAATAATAGACAAAGTTATTAAAAAAGGAAGAAGAATAAATATCTTATCTATTCTTCCTATGAACCACTTATTCGAAATGACTGTTGGCTTTTCAACTTTCCTAAACTTTGGACATACAATATATTATACAAATAGTTTAAAGCCAAAAGACATTGCAAGTGTAATGCAAGAAAAACGTATACAATTTATGATAGTAGTTCCTGCATTCTTAAAATTATTAAAGGCTGGAATTGAAAAACAAATAGAAAGTTCTCCAAAGTCTGTAAAAAAAGCATTTAAATTTTTATATGATTTGGCAAAATATATCCCATTTTACAGTGTAAGGAAATTATTATTCTGGAAAATACATAAAAACATGGGCGGTAGATTCTTTGGTTGTATCTCTGGTGGTGCACCATTGGATGTTGAAGTTGGAACATTCTTTGAAAGAATAGGTATAAAAGTATATCAAGGCTATGGTCTTTCAGAAACAAGCCCTGTTGTATCAGTAAATATAGACAAGAGAGATGTTCTTTCTTCTGTAGGTCCTGCTCTACGTCATTTTGAGGCAAGAATTGATGAGAAAACTGGAGAACTTCTTTTAAGAGGTCCTTCTGTTATGAAAGGTTACCATAACCAACCAGAAATGACTGCAGAAGTTATAGACCCTGAAGGCTGGCTACATACTGGAGACATCGCAAAAATAGATAAAGATGGTCATATCTTTATAACTGGTCGTATTAAAAATATGATAGTTTTACAAGGTGGTAAAAAAGTATTCCCTGAAGAAGTAGAAGCCGTAATTGAAAAAAGTAATTATGTTGCTGAAGTTTGTGTACTTGGTATAACAAGAACATTTGGCTCTAAAGAAGCGACTGAAGAAATAACAGCAGTTATTGTTCCTAAAGCAGAGTTTTTAAAATCACACACGCCAGAAGAACTTGAGAAATTGATTAAACTTGATGTTAAATCATTATCTAATCGTCTTGCTTCATACAAAAGACCAACAACTGTTATCATTAGAGAAAATGAACTTCCAAAAACAGCAACAAGAAAAGTTAAACGTAACGAAGTAAAAGAATTAGTTAAAGCATAACTAAAAAATAACAATAGAAAAAAGTAGATACGAATTGTATCTACTTTTTTTGTACTCTAAAAAATTTCATGAAAAAACCATGTTGACATATTATAGACATTTGTCTATAATATAAATATGCTTACAGAGAAACAAAAAATATTCTTTGAAAAACTAAAAGAATTATATGGAAAAGAAATTCTTCCGAGCTTTGATATAATTGCAAAAGACTTTGGTTTCAAACATAAAAATTCAGTATGGCAGTATTTCAATAAACTAAAAGAAGAAAATCTTATACAAGAAAAAAATAATAGATTTTATATCAACAAAGATTTGTTTGGTGCAGTATTATTTTCTTCATCCGTAAAAGCAGGTTTTGCTTCTGTAGCAGATGATTACATTGAAAAAAGAATTTCATTAGATGAGAGTTTTGATATCAATGGAGCATCAACATTTTTATTCACTGTTTCTGGTGATTCAATGATAGATCTTGGCATATTTGAAGGTGATAAAGTAATAGTAAAGAAAACAAATACTGCAAAAAATGGTGATATTGTTGTTGCTTATATAGACGGAGGCTATACTATTAAAACTTATAGAGATAAAAATTCAAAAATATGGTTAGAGCCAGCAAATCCAAACTATCCAAACTTGTATCCCAAAGAACAACTAATTATTTTCGGTGTTGCACAGGGAATTGTAAGAAAATTTTAATCTTCCAACAAATTTTATAATTTTTCCTTGCGGGGTTATTCTTCCTCCCAAGACCCCGCTAGTCTTTTTTTAGGATTAATATGAACGAAAAGAAAATAATATTAGTAGATGGAAACAACTTTTTTGCTTCTTGTGAACAGGTCTTTGACGCATCATTAAGAAACAAACCATTATGCATATTAAGTAATAATGATGGTTGCATTATTGCAAGATCAAATGAAGCAAAAAGACTTGGAATAAAAATGGGAATGCCATATTTCATGGCAAAAAAAGAATTTCCTAATGCTATTTATAAAAGTTCAAACTTTACCTTGTATCACGAAATGTCTCAACGAATGATGCAACTTTTGTCAAAATATTCTGATTTAATTGACATTTATTCCATAGACGAAGCATTTTTAGACATTACAGGAATGGATAAAATTTTCAAAAAATCTTATCAAAATCTAATAAAAGAAATAAAGCAAGACATTGAAAAGAATATTGGACTAAGTGTATCTATTGGACTTGCACCAACAGCAATACTAGCAAAAACAGCGAATCATATAGCAAAAAAATCTGCTGGTGTATATATTATAGAAAAAAACATGATTTCAAATGAATTGCAAAACTTACCAGTTGAAGAAATATGGGGCGTGGGTAAAAATATTGCTAGGAAATTACGTTCTTACGGCATTTTTTATGGCATTGACATATTAAAAAAAGAAGACAATTTTTATAGAACTATATTAGGAAAAAAAGGACTAGAACTAAAATATGAACTAATGGGAGAAAGCGTAATTCCCATTACCGGAATTATTCAAAAACCCAAATCAATTCAAAGAACAAGGGCTTTCCCCGAGTTTTCAGCTAATAAAGAATATATAAAAACTGAAATTATGTTACATTTACATAATTTATGCAAAAAACTCCGCTCAAACAATTTGGAAACCGGAGCTATTTCTGTAATGCTGAGGACAAAAGATTTTAAAATTGTATATTTTGGAGATTCTGTATTAAATCCAACAAATAGCGAATTAACTCTTAGCGAAATAGTAAACAAATTATTCAATATTATTTATAAAGAGGGAATAGTATATCGCTCCGCAGGTATATGGGCATCAAATCTTGTAGACATTCAAAAACAACAACTTTCACTTTTTGAAAGAAACGAAGACAAGAAAAACAAAAAAATATCAGAAGTCATAGATAAACTTGAAAGTAAATATGGAAAAGGCACGCTATCAATTGGAAGGACTGGATTAAAAAGCATTATGGAAAAACACAAATATAAAAGTACATTAAATACTAATGCTACAGATAAACGCAGTTGACCAACAACTTTGAAGATTAAACCCACCAGTAAAAGCATCTATATTCATAACTTCACCAATGAAATACAGACCATTTACAAGTTTTGACTCCATTGTTTTTGAATTTATTTCATTCAAATCAACACCGCCAGCAGTTACTATTTCAGAATCCTTTATTCTTCCAGTTGCGTGTATTTTCAAATTAAACAAAGCATCAATTAAGACTTCTTTTTCTTTTTTCTTTATTTGAGCAATTTGTTTATTTGCATCAATGTTATATTCTTGTAAGACCGCATTAATATAACTTTCTGGAGCGAACATAGAAAACACATTTTTTATAGATTTCTTTGAATTATTTTTTATTGCATTTTCAACACAGTCGATAGAGGAGTCTGTCAAACAAAGAGCTATTTCTAAAGGATTTTCTTTTGTAAAGTCATCATAAGCAGATAATGCAGAAATTTTAAAAATTAATGGTCCGGATATTGATTTATGAGTAAAAAGTAAATCACCCTCTACATTGTACTTTTTCTTCATAAATACAGCTTTTGCCCTAACCGACTTAAAAGTTAAACCAGAAAGAGAATAGATAAATTTTTCACTTATATCAAGTGCGCTCAAAGATGGTTTTTTCTCAATTATTTTATGTCCTAACTTTTCAGCAAAATCAAAACCATTTCCCCTCCCTCCAGTTGCGATTACAACATAATCAAAGAAGTAAGATTTTTTTTCTGTTATTATTTCAAATCCATTTTGTTTCTTTTTAATATCTTTTACCAATTCTTTTTTTATAGATACATTTGAGACACGTAAATGAGAAGTAAGTTGCCTTATCACATCAACAGAACTATTAGATGTTGGAAAAATTCTTTTATCATCTTGTATATATGTAGAAACACCTAAATCTTTAAATAAAGAACGAGTTTTATCGACACCAAATCGTGAGAATACTGAGAGCAAAAACTTTTCACCTCTTGGATAATTTTTAACAAATTCTTTTACATCTTTTTCGTCAAAAGAAATATTACACCTACCCCCACCTGTAGGAAGAAGTGTTGAGAAGGGTTGTTTAATATCAAACAACACAATATTGTTATATGGATTTTTAGCTAGCAAAATCGCAGCAAAACCACCTGATGCCCCAGCACCAACTATTGCAATATTTTTAGATATCGATTCTTGTTCCATAAAGGTAAACGTCATCCAATGTTTCTAATTCTTCGTGCAATTCAAGCAATGATTTTTTATATTTAGGATGTTCATAATCAGGAATTAATTCAAGCAAAGGTACAATTGCGAATGCTCTTTCATGTAAATGAGGGTGAGGAACAATCAAATCTGGTTCTTCAATAACCATATCCCCATAAAACAAAATATCTATGTCGATACATCTTGCTTCATATTCTTTTGTGCTTACTTTTTTTCTACCCATAAGAATTTCAGTATTTTTGCACAAATCTAGAAGTTCTCTTGGTGAAAGTTTAGTCTTGATTTCAATAACAGCATTAACGAACCACTCAAGATTTTTATTCCCCCAAGGTTCTGTTTCATAAAAGGCAGAAGAGCGAACTACGGTAACCATTTTACTCTCAGTTAATAACTTGACTGCTTGTTGCACATAACCAAGTTTATCACCGATATTTGATCCTAAACACAAATACGCAATCGCCATAATAACTCCTTTTAAATTTCTCTTAGGGATGCAGTCCTGATATACAGTGTTCTTTAGTTATATTGTATTATTTTTTAGTTATGTTTACAACTAAATTTTGCTTTAAATTAATAATTGTAATAATAATTAAGAATATACAAAAAACCGCTCGGCTTTTGTGATACACTGATTTTATGTTTACTGGTTTAATTGAAGAGCAAGGCAAAATAAAAAGTATAAAAATAACTTCAGCAGGAATGGAGTTAACTATTGAATGCTCAAAAATTTTATCAGACGTAAAAGAAGGCGCAAGCATTTGTATTAATGGTGCCTGCCAATCCGTGACAAGTTTTGGAAAAGATTACATTACTGTTCAAACATCAAATGAAACACTAAATGTTACTAACTTTAGAAAATTACAAGTTGGAGAAATGGTAAATCTTGAAAGAGCTTTAACATTAAATTCAAGACTTGATGGACACATCGTTTCAGGGCACATAGATTGCACCGCAGAATTTGTGAATAGCAAAGAAGATGGTTTTTGCAATAAATTATTTTTCAAATTGCCAGACTCATATACAAAATATGTCATATATAAAGGTTCTATTGCTATAAATGGAGTAAGCCTAACTATCGCAAACATAGACAATAATATTTTCACCGTTGAATTAATACCTGACACTTTGAAAAAGGTGAATCTTTCAAAATTAAAAAAGGGAGATATAGTTAATATTGAGACAGATTTATTTGCTAAATATATAGAAAAAATTTATAATTCAAATAACACCAAAAGTAATATAACATATGGCTTTTTAGCCGAGAATGGATTTGTATAAATGAGTGAAAATGAAATAGTATTTAATACAATTGAAGAAGCAATAGAAGATTTTAGACGAGGTATTCCAATCGTCGTTGCAGATGACGAAGATAGAGAAAATGAGGGAGATGTAATTGTTCCAGCACAATTTGCAACACCTGAAACAATTAATTTTCTTATATCAAAATGTAGAGGTGTTCTTTGCTTGGCGATAACAAGAGAAAAAGCTGAAAAACTTGAATTGTCTGAAATGGTAACACACAATACTGACCCAAAAGGAACTGCTTTCACCCAAAGCATAGATGCTGTAAAAAAATATGGGGTAACAACAGGTGTAAGTGCATATGACAGAGCAAAAACAATTGAAGTTGCGATTGCGAACGACGCACTTCCAGCAGATTTATCTCGTCCTGGACATGTTTTCCCTTTAATCGCAAGAGCAGGCGGAGTTCTTGAAAGAGTAGGACATACAGAAGCAGCCGTTGATTTAGCAAGATTGGCAGGATTAAATCCAAGTGCTGTTATTTGTGAAATTGTAAATGAAGACGGCACAATGGCAAGAAGAGATGACTTATCAATATTTGCAAAAGAACATAATCTTAAATTTGTAACAGTGGCACAACTTATTGAATATAGACTCAAAAAAGAAATGTTTATGAAACGTGAAGCTGTTGCAAATTTACCTTCTGATTTTGGCGATTTTAAAGTATATGGATACATAAACCAAATTTCAGGAGTTGATCAGGCAGCAATTGTAAAAGATGATGGTTCAGACAAAATACCGTTAGTTAGAGTCCATTCTGAATGCCTAACTGGCGACATTTTTCACTCACGCAGATGCGACTGCCAAAACCAATTGGAATCTGCATTAAGACTCATTAATGAATATGGGAAAGGTGCGCTTATATATATGCGAGGGCACGAAGGTCGTGGGATTGGGCTTGTCAATAAAATAAAAGCATATGCTTTACAAGAAAAAGGACAAGATACAGTTGAAGCAAACATTTCATTAGGATTTTCACCAGATTTAAGAAACTACGGAATTGGCGCACAAATTTTAAGAGATTTAGGCTACACTAAATTTAAACTTATTACTAATAATCCGACAAAAATAGTTGCATTAAAAGGCTATGGGCTCGAGGTAATAGAAAGAGTTGCACTAAAAACCCAAATGAATGAATTCAATGAAAAATATATGCATACAAAAGTTGATAAAATGGAACACCTAATTGACATATAGGAATTAAAAATATGGCGAATATAACTATATATAAAGTTGAACCCTATAATAGTAAATATTATCGTATTTTTTCAGGAGTCTACAATGATTTCAAAAACAATGCGGCAACTGATTATAATTTTGAATTATCGCCATTAGAATATGACAAATTCATCAAAAGTGTTGAAAAGGGACTTTTAAACTGTCTTATTTTGTTTGAGGACAATATCCCAACAGGATTTTTGGCCTATACAACAGTTATTTCTGAATCTCTTGAATTAAACATTATTCACTGCATTGGAACAGAAAACTTAAACGCAAAAAGAAAGTTATTGCTTGAAAAATTCATAGAGCAAAATAAACTTTTGATGAGAAGTAAAGTTGTAACATATCCAATGCTTGGAAAACAGTCCTCTTTTGTTGCAGATATTGCAAGATTTGGATTTAAAACAGTAAACACATCAGTTATGGTTTTCAATCTATCCGATATTAGCGCAATAAATAAAACAAAAGAAATGTATGTTCCAGAATTGGAAAAAGAGTACAGTATTACAAACTGGCAAACAATCTATTCAAAAGATGTAGCAGAAGTAATTCATCAGGCATTTAAAGACTCTTCTGATGCATTATTTGACAGTAGATTTAAATCATTGAATGGGGCTAAAGACATTCTTGAGAAAATAACAAACAACGTTTATGGTCAATTTTTACCAGGAATAACGAAAGTACTTTTATACAAAAAGCGCCCCATTGGAGTTTGCTTTGCAAACTTAACAAATGAAGAAATAGCAAATGTCCCCATTGTTGCGATATTGAAGAAACATCGCCACAAAGGTTTTGGAAAAATTCTTCTAAAGCACCTTGTCGACAGCCTTTTAACTTCATCCATTTCTGGTGGCTGGGGTTTAAAAGAACTCAATGCAAGTTGCGATTCAGATAATATTGCAGCCGTAAATATGTATACAACTAACGGTTTTACAGAGAGTTATTCTTATCCACAGGCATACCATAGTGCCTTGTTACAATAATACATACGTCAATTATTGCTAAACATGACTTTCATCGTTGCCAGATTTTTCAATGCCAGCATTCGGTGTTTATTGTCTTGTTGCTGATTAATATTAAAAATTCTTATAATTCTTTGTATTTCATCAACTTGTTTTCGTGAAGATAATTTATATACATTATTTATAGGCTCAGAGTGTGTGCCAAAGACTCCACAAAGTTGCTCTTCGTTCATTATTTCCCCCAAAATATAAAAGTCTAAACCAAAATTTGTCCCCTGTATTTATATAAAGTTTTTTTTGCTCAGAAAATTGCCTTTCAATTTAACAATTGTTAATTTTTTTGTTACAATTGCTCTAAAAGGGAGAATTCATATGATTATTGACGCATTAACAAATAGTGAAAAATATACAAATTTACATAAAGATTTTAAACTCGTTTTTGATTTTTTAAAAACACACAACATCAACGAAATGAAATGTGGCAGACATGAACTAAGAAGCAATGAAGTATTTTTTAATTTACAAGAATACGAAACAAAACCAATTCAAAAATTAGAAGCGCATAAAAAATATATCGATATTCAAGTGGTTGCCTCTGGCGAAGAATATATGGGCTATACAAACATAGACAATACAACCATTTCAGAAGATTATGATAATGAAAGAGATGTGGTTTTCCTTGATGGAAATGTTGATAAATTAAAAGCAGATAATAAAACTTTTTTAATATTTTATCCAGAAGATGCTCATATGCCAGCACTTTCAATAAATGAACCCAAATACGTTAAAAAAGCCATTTTTAAGATTTTAAAGTAATATCTTAACAAATGTAAAGAAAACACTAGTAAAATGTATAAATAAGAGCTAAAATACAAAAGCTAATGGATGCAAAAGGGAGGTAGGAAAAAATGAAAAAATTCACAATTTCTTATGTTGTAAGCGAGATTACAAACCTTTTTGCAAACTTGTTCTCTTTCAGTAAAAAAGAATGGGCTTTGTGTCCTATTCGTCGTGATTATACCGACAGATTTTAATCTGTAATATTATAAATCACAAATCTTACGAGTACTTTTTGTTTTTTAAAAGTACTTGTTTATTTTTGCTTTTAGAAGCATGAAATTTTGTTAATAACTTGCCTGTTTTAGTTAAATTTTGTTCAATATAATCTATGGTGGATGATAAAAGCGATAAAGTTATTAATTTATTTCAAAAATCTTCTGCAACCGAAGAAAGTGTAAGACAGAGGTTTTTTAAGGGTTTTCAATATGTAAAATTCGTGAAAGATGATAATGGAAACTATTTCAAAGAAGAATCATTGAGAGAATATGCTCAAGGATGCTATTACATAATAACCGTAATGAAAAAGAATGGAATAGGTGTTGCGCTATATAAATATAAAGTTCCCTTTTCGTCGTTGTTAGATTTCTTTAATGTTTTCAGAAGAAGTGAATTATACGGCGAAATCATAGATATAGAAAGATATATACCGGAAGATTTAGCATAAATGTACACTGTTGAAACTCAATGCGATTTGTTAAAAGTCAAAAAACCATATCAATATGTGGGTAACGAATATTTGGCATACAATAAAGATTTTGATAAGGCAAGTGTACGTATGGCATTTGCATTCCCAGACAAGTACGAAATTGCAATAAGCAATCTGGGGCAAAAATTATTATATGGAATAGTAAACTCTGACGAAAGATTTATGGCAGATAGAGTTTACGCACCTGAAATTGATTATAAAGAAACACTTGAAATAAAAAAAGAAAAATTATCCACACTTGAAAGCAAGAAAGATGTAATAGACTTTGATATTGTTGGGTTTTCATTACAATATGAACTTGCATATCCAACAATGCTAGGAATGTTAAAACTCGCCGATATTCCTATTTTGAGAAAAGATAGAAAAGAAAACCATCCTATAATTATGGCAGGTGGTCCTTGTTGTTTTAATCCTAGACCAACAGAAAACTTTATTGACTTATTTTTAATTGGAGATGGTGAAGAATTAATCATAGACATTCTTGAAAAATACGATGGACTAAAAAAACAAGGTTTATCAAGAAATGAAATAATACTAAAACTTGCAGAAATAGAGGGAGTATACTCTCCAGAAAAGCAAAATAAAACAAAAAAACGTGTATATAATTTCAAAGATGATGAGTTAATAGCGCAAAGTCCAATTCCATATTCATCAAGCGTTCACGACAGAACGGTCGTAGAGATAAGACGTGGATGTGGAAGAATGTGTAGATTTTGCCAAGCAGGACACGTAAATTTACCAATTCGCGAACGAAACGCCGAAAATATTATAAAAAACGTAAAAGCATCTATCGCACAAACAGGATATGACGAATATTCCTTATTATCATTATCATCAAACGACTATACCAACATTGAAAGTGTTATAGAAAATCTTTCTTGTGAAATGAACAAGAAAAAAGTTTCTGTTTCTCTTCCTAGTCAAAGAATTGATCGCTATAGTGAAAAATTGGCTCAAATGGTTAGAGGGGTAAGATCAACAACAGTAACATTAGCACCAGAAGCGGGAAGTCAAAGATTAAGAAACGCCATCAACAAAAACCTTACAGAAGAACAAATTCTAGAAACCATTTTAAACTGTTACAAAAATGGATTTTCAAATGTAAAATTGTATTTTATGATTGGTCTTCCAACTGAAACTTTTGAAGACTTGAAAGAAATGACGGATTTATTCAGGAAAATAAGATATAGAGCAAAAGGAATAAAAAACGAACTAGGATTAAAAGATGGATTAAATCTAACCTGTACTGTATCTATATTTGTTCCCAAACCATTTACCCCATTTCAATGGTTTGGACAAAATTCTTTTGAATTAGTAAAAGAAAAAATCACTTTTCTATTAGATGAAATTAAAACCATAAAAGGTGTAAAAATCAATTATCATAACAGTTTTATATCGAAACTAGAATGTGCTATGACTCGTGGAGACAAAAGATATAACGATTTTATTTTAGATCTTCATAATCAAGGTGTTTACCTTTCGACTTGGGATGAAAATGTAGATCGTCAGTTATGGCTTGAAACTGCACAAAAATATGGTATTGATATTGATAAAGAAGCAGAAAAAACTTATTCTATTGAAGAAACTCTACCTTGGGAAATTATTGATATCGGCATTGATAAAGAATGGTTTATTGAGCAATATAACAACACACTTAAATCATTAAACATTGTCCCTTGTGAATTTAATTGCGCAAAATGTGGCGTTTGCAAAAACCTTAAAACACATAAGGTTATTGATAAACCTTACAATTTTAAAAACACAAAAAGTGAAAAAACCGAAACCATTCAACAACAAACATTTAAATATAGATTAAAAATAACAAAAGAAAATGAATTGAGATATATTTCTCATTTGGATTGGCAAAATACAATGATAAAAATGCTTTATCGTTCTGGATTAGAATTATGCTTTTCACAAGGGTTTAATCCGACACCAAAAATTTCTTTAGGAATCGCCCTCCCTATATTTGTAGAAGGGACAGCAGAATTAATAGATATTGAAATATACAATAACATTGAAACAGAAGAACTAAAAAATATTCTTAATAATGTATTACCAACAAATATAAAAATCATTGACATAAGCAGAATAGAGAAAAGCGCTCCAGCAATTGATATAACAGCACAATGGGCATTATATTCTTTTTCCTCATTTAAAGAGGGTATTTTAAAAAATGAAAAATTGTTGTATATTAAAGACAAGATATCTTCAAGTGATGAAATATTCATAGAGAAGATAAATAAAAAAGGTGTAAGAAAACTTATAAATATTAAACCGTCAATAAAATCGGTAACAGTTAATGATATGACATTGTACATGGTATTAAAAACTGGTCAGTCATTAGAAATTCCGTCAGTGAAACCTGAAGACGTAATTAAACTGTATGCGCCTGATATTGATTTTAGAATTATAAGACATGAATTTTATGACGTTAATATGAATAAGTTATAAGGATTTATAAAAATCAGAAAAGGAAAAAATTATGTCAAAAGCAATAGTTGTAGCAGAAAGAGACAATATAGCAGCCGTAATTGAAGATGGAAAAGTTAGTGAATTTTATATTCATAAAGGAGATGTGCTTCTAAATGATGTATATCTTGCAACAGTAGATAATATTCTTCCTAGTATTGATGCGGCATTTGTAAATGTTGGCTATGAAAAAATGGGCTTTTTGCACGCTAATGATGCAATAGGAAAAGGAACATTAAAAGAGAAATTATCTCCAAAACAAAAACTTATTGTACAGGTTGTAAAAGAACCTGTAGGGCATAAAGGACCAAGAGTTTCAACTCTTATCAGTCTTCCAGGAAGATTTTTAGTACTAATGCCACAAGAAACAGGTATAAATGTTTCAAGAAAAATTGTTTCTCAAAAAGAAAGAGCAAGACTAAAATCAATAATTAGTTTATTAAAACCGGTTGGAATAGGTGTTATTGTTAGAACTGAAGCCGAAGGACAGTCTGATGCAGATATTCAAGAAGATATGGAAATTCTTCTTGAAAAATGGAACACTATAGTCACTGCAGCAGAAACTCGTCCTGCACCAAGTCTTTTATATAGAGATCAAGATTTACTTTATATGGTAATGAGAGAAGCTTGTAGTGAAGATGTTAACGAAATCATTCTAGATACATCTTATGGCGTTCACAGAACCCAACAAATACTTCAAAACTGGAATATGAATAAGAACATAGCAGTTAATGTTTATAAAGGTTCAGAAACACTTCTAGCGGCTTCTGGTATAGTAAAAGAAATAAAAGCTGCTCTTCAAACAAAAGTAAACTTACCAAGCGGTGGTTACTTATTCATCCAAACAACAGAAGCACTTACTGTTATTGACGTAAATAGTGGAAAATTTGTAAGTTCTGATACTCAAGATGAAACTATTGTTAAAACAAACCTTGAAGCAGTTCATGAAATTGCAAGACAATTGAGACTTAGAAACATAGGCGGTATGGTAATTATAGACTTTATCGATATGAATTCTAGACACGATAAACTTGCAATTATGGAGGAATTAGAACTTGCGTTAGAAAAAGACAAAGCAAAACCTCAAGTAGGGCAACTTTCTGATCTTGGACTTGTTGAATTAACAAGACATAGACAAGGTCAGAGTTTATCTGAAATTTTTGGAAAAAAATGCCCACATTGTCAAGGAACGGGTTATGTGCCAGAAGATTTGACATTCTCTGCACCTGTTGCAGAAGGGGAAATAAAAGCAAAAGCCGCAAAATTAAAAGTTCCTGTTCAACAAATTAAAAATAAAATGCCAAATTACAAACAAAACAAGGTATTTAACAATCCAAACAATAATCCGTTGAACAACGATAATAACGAAAATAATCAAAATAATCAGAACAACCAAAATGGTTATAACAATAAACACAACAATCAAAACAAGAAAAACTTTAAGTTCAACAATAAAAATAATCAAGAAGAAATGATTCAAGAACAAAATAAACAAGTTCAAACACTAGTTGAACAACCTAAAGAAGAAGAACAAAAACCTGAGGTTATTGAAAAAGTAGCAGAACCAAAAGAAATTGTTTCTATTGAACCAGTAAAAGAAAATAAAGAAGAAAAGAAAGCTAAGAAAACGAGCAAAAAATCTTCTAAAAAGAAAATTGAAGAACCAATAAAGGAACAAAAAGAAGTAATAACAGAAGTTGCTGAAGAACCAAAGGAAAAGGCAAAAAAGAAACCTGGTAGAAAACCTCGCACTTCAAAAAAAGAAACAAAAGAATAAAACGGAAAAATAGATGAGTAAAAAAAACATTCAAAAAAGTGAGGATATATTTGGCTTGGAAATTCCAGCATCTAGTTCTGATGTTGATGTTACAACAACTAGTTCAATTGAAGTCAAACCAACAGAACAATTCATGACTTATTTTCAAGCAAATCCTATAACGTTATACTCAACAATTAGCACATTGGTTATTTTGCTTATTATTCTTTGCATAATTTTAGGAAAAATAACAAAAAGAACAAATCCAATGCTTGAATATGCAAAACAACAAACAAAAAAATTAAAAAAGGATCAAGCATATGTAAGCAGTACAAATAAACTAGAAACCCCAGACAATCTTATAGACTGCATAAAAGCTTTTATTGAACGGACAAAGTAATTTACTTACCTATAATATTTGCTATTTTTTCGATAATTTTCTGATTATAAAAAGAATTGGTTTTCGAGAATGGAAAAACTTCAAGTTCAAGTTGATTTTCAAATTTTTTGCAAACATTTAAAACCTGAGATTTTGGTATATCATCAACCTTTGTTGCAACAATAAAAGATGGCAAATTATTATATTTTATCCATTGAGCCATTTGCAAATCATTTTCTTGTATCGGATGTCTAGAATCAATAAGCTGAATTAAACTTGCAATTTCTTCTCTATTCAAAAGATATTTTTCAAGATTTTTTTGCCATTGATTTTGGGTCTTTCCTGAAACTTTTGCATAACCATACCCTGGAAGGTCTGCAAATACAAATAAATCACTAATATTAAAAAGATTAATTAATTTTGTTTTTCCAGGCGTATTACTAGTCTTTGCAAGCCCCTTAATATTAACAATTGCATTAATAAAAGAAGATTTTCCAACATTAGAACGCCCAATTAAAGCAAATTCAGGCAAATTTAAAGAAGGACATTCTTTAAGAGACGGTGCGCTCGTTATAAATTTTGCTGTCTTTATTTTCATTTTTCATTCTTCTTTTTTGTATTACCGCAGAAAGTAGCCTATATACTTTTGGATTATTATAAACAGTAAGTTCTATGTCATCATTTATATCTACGTCAATTGGGAGTTTAGGCACAAATATATTAGTTTCTATATGCATGATTTTTATCTTCCGTCTATGTATAACACTTAACGGAGCAGATAAAAATATTTCAAATGTTTTTAATATATCCATTCTTATATGATAACAAAAATCAACATGCTTTTGTATAAATTATAATAAATTTTGAAGTTTATTTATCCTTGTCCTTGCATATTGAATTTTTTCACTTTCCCCAAGTTCATCAGGAGGCAAAAGTTTTAGAAACTGGCTGTAGCAACCATAAGCATTTTCATATTCAGCAAGATTATCAAAAGCAATGCCTAAATAGTAATAAGCATAGATATTGGTATTATCAAGTTCAAGCGACTTGTATAAAGATGCTGTAGATGCAGCATAATTATTTTCCGCTATATTTGTAAGTCCTTGATAATAATACAATATAGCAGCATTTGGTGCTATTTTTATTGCTTCTGAAAGGAGTCTAGCAGTTTCTTCATAATTTTGTGCCTCATAAGTAGAAATTATTTGGCTTATATAATCAGATGCATCAATTTCATTTAGTTTATCTATTAATTCAGCGGCAAATTGATTGTTAGCATCTAGTTCCAGACATCTTTGCGCATATTTTCGAGCCAATTCATAATCATTGTTTGCAAAATAGTAATTACCAAATTGCAAATTAACGAATATATTATCACCATCTAAAGATATTGCTCTATTCAAATAATCCAAAGCATCTTGCATTCTATTAAGTTCCATGCAACATCTTGCTTTAAATGCAAGTATATTCGCATTTTGAGGAATGTTTTTACCTTCTAATAATTCAAGTGCTTTGTCTGGATATCCTTGATTAAATAACTTTAATGCCTCTTTATCTGGCGTTTTTGACACTGATGCCATTAGTCTATTATATATAGTGATATCTTCATTCCTAGTTAATTTATCTGATATCGTACTAAGTATTTCCACCACTTGATTAATGTGCCCTTCATTTAACAATGTTTCTGCTTTCAAAAATGCAGTATTCAAAGAATCAGGATATTGTTTTTCTAATTTATCAGCAAAAATCTTTGCATCTTCATAATTGTTATTTTCAAGAAGTACTTTGTACAAATCATAATAACACTGCTCTTTATTTCTGCTATTTTCGGGATATAAGGTTTTTATAACTTTATCTTCTGATATATCATTTCTTACAAGGAGTTTATATGTTTCATAAATAGTTTCACTATCTCTATTACTTGAATACAGAATAGAAACTTGTTCATCCAAAGCTTCTTCAAACAATCCTAGGTGTGTATAAAAATACACTCTTAATTTAGCAAGTTCAAGTTATTGTTCAGTACTAATTTCATTATTTATCAAATAAGTATTTGCAAGTAAAATGCCATTTTCATAATCAGTACTACTATCAATGATAAGTTTTAGTGCATCAAGATATATTTTATGATTAGTTACATTAAAAGATGCTTTTTTCATGTATTTTTGCGCACTAATAAAATCATCACAAATCAAATTTAACAAAGCAATATTTACAAAAGAAAGAGATTTATTTTGTAAATATTTACTTCTAGCATCCATTTTTAAACGGAGTTTATTAATATCGTTAATGACATTAGAAGATAATCGCCCATTATTCTTAAGCGAATTTAAAAAATTTAAATCGTCATAAGCAATTTCATATTGGTTAGTATTTAAATATGCCTCGACAAGAGGAACAAAAAGAGAAAAATCATCGGGATTTTCCGAAACCTGTTTTTGCAAATCAGAAATTACTTTTGCATAATCAGTTTTATCTTGCGCTTGTTTAACAGTAGTTCTTACAATACTTGATGTTGGTTTTTTAACGGATTTTACAAGCATTCCAGATGGTTGTTTTTCATAATAATAAGAACTTGCAGAAGCCACTGAAGAAGAAAAAATACAAAAAGCAGATAACAACAAACAAACTTTAAACTTCATACAAAAATCCTCATAACCAATTAAGTAAATGTTATCGTATCAATCAGATTAAGTCAACAAACACAGTAAAAGGAGCCTTTAAGGGCTCCTTTTATATTTGGTTCTTTAATTTGTTACTTGTTTTATTCTTCTTCGTCTTCTTCGATTTCGATTTGGCTAGCTGCCGCGAACACATCTACGAATGTTGTTCTTGTATCGTTTACGATTGTATTATTGTTGTAAGTTTCTGGTTGACGAGGCATTTTGTTTAACATTTCTGTTTGGTCACCATCTACTGATAATACTGCTGCTGGTTCGTCATCCACTGGAGGTGCTGGTGGAGTTACAGGCTCATCTACTGGTGGAACTGGAGCAGAATATGGTCTAGGATTGATTAATAAAATCTTTTCTTCGCCATTTGCACCGTATTCGATATGGTGTCTAACTTGTGCTGTATCGTTATCGATTAATGTATCTGAATTTTTAACTTCGTAAGGTGCTTTTGAAGTAAATTTGCCGTTTCTTACATAGATGTATGAACGATTTGTTTCATCACCAGGAATTTGTGCTTCAGATGTGTAAGGAAGACCTGCTATTACTGCATCTGATTCAAGAGTTACATCACCATTTTGAGAAACGATTCTAGAAACTGATAATGTACCTGCTGTTTTAATTGTTACATTTTTGTCTGCTTCAGCAACTAAACCATTGTTTCTTTCACCTACGTTTGCAAGTTCAACATCAATGTTTTTACCTGCTTTGATATTTGTTTGTTTGTTATTTACGTTAGCAATACCTGTTACGTCGCCAGTTACTGCATTTGCTGTTATTTTATTAGCATTGATATCAGCACCTGAGAACCATACATTGTTTTGAGAAACAACATTTGCTTCATTAGCAGCAACTAATTTTGAATTATGTACTTGTGCACGATCACCACCATTAATAGTGATATTTTTTGCACTTAATGTTGATGACTTTTGAGCAGAAGCGATTTTTGCTGCAGTAATTCTAATATCTCTACCAGCAGTTAATGCTGATGTTTCAACAACTGAATCACCTTGTTGTGAAATTGATTCAATATCACGAACTGCATTTAATGTAGAATTTTTAACAGATGCTTTTTGACCAGCAACGATACTAATGTCACCACCAGCATTTGCTGCTGCTTCATCTGAATAGTTTACAGTTTTTAAGTTAGAACCATCAATAACAACTTTATTTGATGCTGTTAACCAGATGTTTCCGTCATTACCACTAACTGCTTTAGTTGCTTTAAGAACTGCGCCATTTAAGTTAATTTGGCTATCTGCATTTGATGAATAGTTTGCAATATCAATATGACCTGCATCAATAATAGCACCATCAGCAGAAACAACCATTTTTTCAGCAGCACCTACAACACCATTAACTTTTTTAACCGCACCGTTGTTGTAGTATGTGAAATTAACACCATCTGCTGTAACGATTTTAACTTTACCATATGAATCAAGTCCACCATTTGCATTTTTTGCATTTGGAGCAACATTTGTTGAAATTTTTGAACCATTGTATAAAGTTACATTGTCAGTTGCAAATGTTACGTTTTTATCACCATGAACAACTGCACCATTTTCAACAACAATGCCGTATGGTGATGATGTTGTTCTTTCTAATTTTAATTGTTTTGTGTCATTGTCATATGTGCCATCCATAGTAGAAACTGTAAATGAATTTACATCCACATTAGCACCTTGACCAAAGAATACGCCATTTGGGTTTAATAAAATAATTTTACCAGTTCCTTCATAGCCACAACCAGCACAACCAGAATTAGTAATTTTACCGTAGATTTGAGATAATCCACCAGCAGCATCTACCTTGTTTAATGCAGTTTGGTTATGTGCAGAGAATTCGTAATTAACTGATGCATCAGAACCAATATTATATGAATTCCAATTCATAGTTCCTACACCGCCTTGACCAGCAGTAATTTTGATATTCATGTCAGAACCAGTTGTTGTTATATCAGCGTTTGTTGAATTATTTAAGCTTGGCAATGCATTAACATCAACTGCTGCAAATACATTTGAAGCGCCAGTTGTAGCCAAGATACCTGCTACGATTGTTGTGCTTAAAAGTTTTTTCATGTTCTTCTTCCTTATATTATCATGTTAATTAGTCTTATACCGTAATAGTAGAAACTACCCTAAAAAAAAAAAATTGCTATTCTGTAACGGATTTTTTACAATTGTTTTTTTAACTTTAAGAACCTACTAAACTTATCTGAATCTCTCTAAAACAGGAATTAATATCCTATATATACTATATAAAAAATTTTGAGTCTGGAGAATTGCGCATTTTCATACGAATTATTAACAATTTGTTACAAAAAAAGAGAGGATAATTTCTTATCCTCTCTTTTGCTTATTCTATCTCAATTATAGAGATTTTTTAACATTTGATTTTGATGTGTAATTTGAAAGATTTAACAACGCTTGAGCGAAAGTATTAACCCCAGAAACTGTTGATAAAGTTCCTCTATCTTCATTTTCAACAGTATCATCTTCTGCTGGATCGCCATCACAATCTTCACCTTCACCTTCGCCAGGATTTGGGTTTGGGTTTGGATTTGGGTTTGGATTTGGATTTGGGTTTGGATTTGGGTTTTCTCCTTCACCTGGAGTTGTTGGTTCATTTTCTCCAGGATTTGGTGTTGGATCAGTTGTTCCATCTGGATTAATAGCATCTGCCTCGTCACCATCATTTACATCAGGTAATGTTGGATTTGTAGAGTCAATTGGTCTTAATCTATCTTGAACCAATAATATTTTTTCATCTTCACCATATTGGATGTGGTGTTTTTGATTGTATTTGCCATCATCTGTAGGTGCACCTGATAATGTCACTTCATAGTTATCTGTTGCAACATTAGATGTAAACTCACCACCAACTTTAATGTATGAACGTTCATAATCATTGTTAAGTTTTTCTTCAGTTGTATATGGAAGACCAGCAATAACTTTATTTGCATTGATTGTCATGTTATTACCCGCGATTAAACTAGATACAGATAATGTTCCATCTGTAGTAACTGTCATATTTTTGCCTGCTTGAGCAACAACACCATTTTGTCTATTACCAACATTTGCAAGTGTTACATTCACATCATCGCCAGCGCTAATATTTGTTTGAATATTGTTCATATCAACAGCATTTGTAGTTTGAACATTTTTTGCACCTGACAAGAAAATTCTTTCTGCTGCTAAGAATTTTGTGGTATCTTTAACATTTAAATTGCCTTCTGTTGAAGCAAGTTTAACATCTTTACCAGCAGTTAAGTTCATTTTTTCAGTTGTTAAATCACCAGCAGTTTTAATTTCAACATTTTTTGCTGCTTTTAAGTTTAAAGTACCAACTGGTTGGAATTGAGAAGTAGATGTTAAAAGGATGCTTTCTTGAGTTGATTCAACATTAACATCTTGACCTGCTTTAATTATAGAACCTGCTAATTTTGCTGATACTACATTATCTTTAGAAGTTAAATTTACATTCTTTTGAGCAGATAAATCTGAATTTGACAATGTTAAATATCCGTTAGAAGCATTAACATTAATGTCTTTTCCAGCATTTATAGTTGCTTTGTTTGTCCAAGCCATATCACCAGCAGAAACAATATTAACATCTTCACTCGCTGTCAAAGTAGATTCAACAGCTTGTGCTCTTTTTGCGCCGTTAATTGTAATATTTTTTGCGTTTAATGTTGCTGATTTTTGCGCAGAAGCAATTTTTGCTGAAATAATTCTAATATCTCTATCTGCTTTTAATGTTGATGCTTCAACAACTGAATCACCTTGTTGTGAAATTGATTCAATATCACGAACTGCATTTAATGTAGAATTTTTTACAGAAACTTTTTGACCAGCAACAATACTAATGTCTCCACCTGAATTTGATGATGCAGCATCAGAGTAATTTACTGTTTTTAAATCAGCACCATCAACAACAACTTTGTTTGCTGCAGTTAGCCAAATGTTTCCATCATTACCTGTAACCGCCTTTGTTGCTTTAAGAACTGCACCATTTAAGTTGATTTGGCTGTTTGTATTTGATGAATAGTTTGCAATATCAATGTGACCTGCATCAATAAGCGCACCATCAGCAGAAACAACCATTTTTTCAGCAGCACCTACAATGCCACTTACTTTACTTACAGCACCATTGTTATAGTATGTGAAATTAACTCCGTCTGCTGTAACAATTTTAACTTTACCATATGAATCGAGTCCACCATTTGCATTTTTTGCATTTGGAGCAACATTTGTTGAAATTTTTGAACCATTGTATAAAGTTACGTTATCAGTTGCAAATGTTACGTTTTTATCACCATGTACAACTGCATCTTTGTCTACGATAATTCCGTATGGTGATGATGTTGTTCTTTCTAATTTTAATTGTTTAGTATTTTTATCGTAAGTACCATCCATTGTTGATACAGTAAATGAATTTACATCAACATTAGCACCTTGACCAAACAAAACACCATTTGGATTTAATAAAATAATTTTACCAGTTCCTTCATAGCCACAACCAGCACAACCAGAATTAGTAATTTTACCGTAGATTTGAGATAATCCACCAGCAGCATTTACTTTGTTCAATGCTGTTTGATTATGTGCAGAAAATTCATAGTTTACAGATGCATCAGAACCAACGTTGTATGAATTCCAGTTCAATGTACCAACACTGCCTTGACCACCAGTAATTTGTATGTTCATATTTGAACCAGAAGTTGTTACGTCTGCATTTATCTTACTATCTAAGCTTGGCAATGCATTAACGTCAACTGCTGCAAATACTGCAGGAGTTAAAGATGTAGAAGAAATCACACCTATAACAAGCGCAATACCTAAAAGTTTTTTCATTTTTCTCTCCATTTCATTTGACTTATATCTATATAGTGAATTTTTACATGCTCTATGTAATACTCTGAAAAAGCCTAAAATTTTTTTTTGCTATGTGAAAAAAATTTTTTAAATTTTCTTTATAAATTTTATAATCAAAAGATTTGACGCATATAAAATGTTAAGTTATGTTATAAATATTGAGAAAACAAGCAAAATTAATTATGCCTTGATTTCATGTAAATACATTATGTTTCGAGATAGATTGATATTATAATAATATATACTTATACAATATTTTTCTATGTTGTTATATAATGTAGATTAGAGTTTTATTACTAATTATATAGAGAGCGGAAAATGAAAAACATACTATTCAAAACTTCATTAATATGCCTTGCAGCAATAATTGGAGCAGGTGCATATGCAGCCCCCGACCCAGGAAATATCGGAAGTGGCTTAAGTGGTTACGATGCTGGTATCATTGACAATTCAAACTTCATCCAGACCCAACAATACAGACAAAAAGTCAAATATGAAGAAACAAAAGATCCTGCCATTATTGAAGAAGAAATTCGTCAAAAAATGGAATTGTTAAACACTGAACAAGTTTCTTTTAAATTAAAAAAGATAAACATAACAGGAAACACTGTATTCCCAACTTATGTTTTAATGAGATTAGTTGACTTTAAAATCGGTCAAGATGTAACAATCAATGATTTAATTGCATCTGCAAATGAAATTACCGATTATTATCAAAACAAAGGCTATATTTCAACAATAGCATATCTTCCTCCTCAAAAAGTAAAAAATGGGGAAATCGAAATTGTTATTCTTGAAGGCAAATATGGTCTTATCGAAGTTAACAATGGAAGATGGGAGAAAAAATCTTATCTTGCAAAAAAATATCTTATAGATAAAGGTATTGAAACAGGAAAAGTATTAAATGTTAAAGATGTTCGTAATGCTTTAGCAGATATGAGTACTGAAGAATATATGAAAGGTTCTGTTTCATTCGCTGATAACGAAGAATCAGAAGAATTTTCAGACGTTACATTGGACGTTAAAGACAGATTTCCAATTAACCTAGATTTAAGATACGACAACCAAGGTCGTGATGCTATTGGTACACAAAGAGGTGTTTTATACGCTGGTCTTCATGATGTTACAGGTCACGGCGACACTTTAATGGGTACATTAGCAATGTCTCGCCACTCATTAGGTGTTGGTGGTATGTACTCTATTCCAATTGCAAAAAATGATACAAGATTAAACTTAGGTTATTCATACTCACACGTTGCTCTTGGAAATGCACTAAAAAGATACTATCCTGGTATGAACGCAAAGGGTGATTCACATGATGTATTCGTAGGCGTATCTAGAAGATTAGCACAAGGCGAAGGCTACAGATTATACGGTGATATCACATTAGATATGCGTAATACAGAAACTAAAGCGTGGGATGGACTTTACCGTTCTGCTTATCGTTCAAGAGTGCTAAGAGCGAGTTTAACAGATGTTAAAGATGATTCATACGGAAGATGGTTATTTAATACTGGTATTGCTGGCGGTATTCCTATTGATGCATCTGACTACAATAAAGCACGTAACTTATCAAGCAACAACTTCGTAAAAGTAACAGCAAGTGCAGCACGTTTACAAGTATTACCTGCAAACCAACTTGCTATTTTACAAGTTAATACACAATACGCAAACAGACACTTATATGCATCTGAAGCAATGCAATTCGGTGGCATAGCAAGCGTTAGAGGTTATGACGAAGGTTTCCGTATTGGCGACTATGGTGTAACTGCAAGCATTGAATACAGAGCGCCAATTCCTGGCTTGAAAAAATTATTACCTGAAAAATATGCATTTATCAGTGATAGTATACAACTTGCAGGATTCTATGATTTCGGATGGTTTGGTGACAGATTTATTGATGGTAGCGCTGATTACTTAATGAGTGCTGGTCCTGGTCTCGTTATAAAACTTACAAAATACATATCTGCTAACTTATATTGGGGCTTCCCAATCGGCAAACGTCTTCCAGACTATGTTAACAATATGGACAGAAGAAATTGCAGATTCCACTTCACCATTACATCAAACATTCTATAGTATAGAAGATATACAAAATAAAAAAAGGAACTTTAAAAAGTTCCTTTTTTTTATCAAATATTTCTTATCGTTTTTAACTATAATACTGACATTCCCCTATACATAAACTGTGTTCTTTCATATTCGCTTTCTGTATAATCTTTATATTCTTTTTCGTACTCTTTTTTTGTTGATTCTTCTCTTGGTTCAATAAATGGTTTGTTTTTATCTTTTCTTTTCCAATTAATTTTAAAACCATCCAATAAACCATATTCTGTTTCTGTTTTGTAAGTACCCACATTTAACGCAAGTACTTGCGAAAACATGCCTGTCATAACAAATATCAAACAAAGTATAGTTATTATTTTTTTCATTTTCATCTCCGAATTACGAATATGTTACTATATTGAACTTTTTTGTTCAAGTATACTACTCTTGAACATATGATGCAGACATAAATTCAGATTTTTCAATTCTTTCTTGAATACTATGCAATCTGTCTTGAATTTCTTGCTGAATTTTTTCATATTCTTGTCTAAATTCTGTTCTACGAATACCTTCTTCCGAATTTTCAGGAACATCAACTGTTTCAATTAAAACATTTCTATCCTTTAATAATTTAGAAATTCCAACAAGATAGTCAATTTTTGCATTAACTGATTCACCAGAATACGCAATTGCATCTCTATTCAAAGAAGAAACCAATGGCAGAATCATATCTGGAGAGGCATTTTGCAATTCTTTCTTTATTTGAATAGCATCAATATATTCAAAATATTTTTCAAAAACGCCACTATCTTTATTTCTTTTAGATTTTCTTGCTACAAATTCTCTTAAATATTTCACCGCTTCTTCGAGCGTTTTAAATGGAACTTTACCTAAGTTCATAAATTTATCAGCAAGTTGATTAAGTTTTTCAAAATCATCAATACTTTTCATAATCTCAACATAGGTTTCATTAACTATTTCAAGAGATTTTTCCCCATTAAAATGATTAATAAGAGCATTTAAAGACAATTTAGAAAGTCCTGTTTGGGCTAAAAATAACTTCAACGTTGAATGATCAGATTCATTTTCAAGTTGATTGATTAAATAAATCATACCCATTTCACTATTCATACTTTCTTTAGTTCCATCTGTAAGTTTTACACTAAACATTGGTAAAAGTTCTCTTGTTTTAGAAGTTATTCCTTCATGCGCATTTTGAACCATTTTGTATTGTGCTTTTGTTTGCTGTGCTACTTTAAGTGATTTTAAAAGATAACTTTTTAAAATGACATATTCTTGAGTTTCTTCTTTACCTTCTTGAACCATTCTTACGCATTCACTCAACAATTTTGTTGGATCTTTAATAATATGACGATTAATAAAGAAATCCATAAATTCATTTTGTCTAAATTCCAATTCATTTTCATTTTCAGCATTTTTCATCAATGAAACAATCTTATGAATTCTTTCAAATGCTTCATTTCTATATCGAGGAGCAATATTGGCATTAACTAATAATGCAGTTGTATTTTTAATCTGTTCAACACTCTCTTTATTATTTTGAACAAAATGTTCTCTTACAACGTTAGATGTTGCCCAAGAATCAAAAACACCCTGTATTTCTGCAAACATTTGTTTTGCTGTTTTTGCATCAACCACAGATGAATTTGCGCTCAATGACGTAATAAGTCCATCAACTGGTTTTTTGATCAAGTTAAGAGTCTCATCTTGTCCTAAATAAACACTATAAGGTTGCAAAATTTTCAGAATATTAGAAATTTCTTCTCTTAAAGTTGAATCCAGTTCAAAAGGTTTACCCTCATTTATAAGCTCATTTAAACGAGTAGACTCCATTTGTTTTTTAATCTCAGAATAGACATCAAAAACAGTAATAATAAAGTTATTTTTATCAATATCTTGCATAATACCATCGAAATATTGGTACATTTCAACACAAGTTTTTTCCATTTCCTCATCTTTTATAACAATAGGCTGAGGGAATGCTTGTCTAACCTTGTATTTCATAAACGCTTCTGCTTTAAAGTCTCTTATATATTTTTGAACGTCTAAATCCGCCAATTTAACATATAATGCTCTATACAAATCATCAGGGGACATTTGAACATTAACATTTCCATCATCCTCATCTGGCACTTCAACTGAACCAGAACGTTTTAATTCGGAATTTATTATATTGCTGGCAATAATTTCAGAAAAACTCTTATTTGCCGCACTATCTCCTGATTTAATCATTCTAACGAATTCATAAGGATCTTTAAAATCAAGTCCCAAATCTTCTGGCGTCAATAAATCAATAAAGGCATTTGCTTGTTCATAGCCGGCATTTTGCAACCCAATAATCAAATCCAAAAGATCTTTATCTGATGTTGGAGCAAGATACTTGTCTAATGCCGCTATAAATTCATCGTGTAATGGCGAATTAACAAGAATTGGAGTATCAAGTGATTTAATTCTCAAATATTCATCAATTTCTTTTCTTAATATTCTTTGAACCTGCTCAATAAATAATTTTCTTGCCTTAGCATCTGAAATATTTTCATTTGCAGCAATTTCTGTTTGTTGAAGTAATGCTTTTTCAAATTCTATGAGTGAACCATCTAAAGATTCTAATTTGCTAGAACCTTCATTAAGCATAAATATTTCATTTAATATTTCTGCTCGTTTTTGTCTATCAAGTATAACATCATAATCTTTTTCAATTTTATCAAATACCGAAGTTATATCAGCGTTACAAGCAAATAATAATTTTTCTATTGTATCATCTGTTTTACAAATAATACCGCCTATTTCTTGGATAAGTTCTTCAGGCATTTCTTCTTTTATTTCTTCTAACTCTTCAATAGAATTTGCCATTAAAACACTATCAGCAAGAGTAGGATTGTTAGTTGCACTGTATATAGATAGTGCTTCTAATACAAATCTTAAATAATTATCTTTAGGAAGTTTTTCAAAATCTTCTTTTGTTTTTATCCCATCTAATTCTTTTCGAAGTGCTTCTGTTTTTTGTTCAACGAGCCCATCAAGTCCTTCCAGATATTCTACATTAATTTTTTCACCTGATTTTAAAACATTTTCAAGTGCAGAGAAATATTCAGCACCTTGATCCATTGAAAGAATATAAGAAAACATCTTATATAATTTTTGATACGCATCAACAGGCGTCCCTGGCAAAACCATATCTAAAAGCAATGAAAACTCATCATTATCTTTAGAATCAACCCCAACAGAGTTTTTAACAGATTTTACATCTTGTCCAATTCTTAAATCATTAGCTAAAATGAATCCATTTTTCCAACCATAGCCAGAGCCATAATCAGTGTAATTAAAGCCATTTCTGCCATTCCAAAAATGTTCTTTTTCGGCCTTACCCCAAGAATTATCTGTCCAAATAACATCTTCTCTTTGTTCTGATTTAGCATCAAGTTTTTCTGATGTTACAGATGGCACATACTGTGCGTGAAATGCATATGATTTATCGTCAACACTATAACTTATGATGCCGCTACCATCACCTTTTTTAACTTGTTTAACTGCTTTTTCAATATCTCTTTGAATATGATAAGGTTTACCCGTCATTTGTTCAATGATTCTAACTTGTTCATTTGAAGACAAGCCAGAAGAACCTTCTTCTCTAACCCAGAATTGTCCATTTAACATACCAATAGTAGCATATTGTTTTTCTAGTTCATCGAACAATTCTTTATTAAGCATATTATAGCCAGTCTTACAATATTTTTTCATAAATGGCAAAGACTTTTCGATTGATCTTAAAATATCAAGTTCGTCATTTGTGAATTCATAAAGTCTTTTATTGGCTTTTTGTCGGTCTTTTGTATTTTCTATATTTTCATTCTGACTTTGTTGATAACGAACATTATCAAACTTTTTCTTCAATACTTCCAATTTTTTGCGAGAAAGAATATTTTGATCTTTTTCAAGTTTTTCAATAATCAATTGTCTTGAAGAAGGGACTTCCCATCTTTCAAGAATTGCATTATATTCATTATTCATTTGAATAAATTTATCTTGTTCCGCCTGAATTGCAAGAGCAACCTTATCTTCGCCACCAAATCTTTCTGCAAGTTCTTGCATTTCTTCCTGCGAAATACCATCGGTCAAATGAGAAATAAATTGCATAAATGTTGATTTGAACATGTGAATTCTATCTTCAAATCCTAAAAGTCGAATTGCATCATCTATCTCATCATCAGAAATATCTGTATCAAATTTCTTAATTACTCTATCTAGATAATTTACTATTTGAGTCTTGTCTGATTTTATTCCGGCAACAGAAGAAACCATAGCAGCAAGTTCTGTATTGCCATATTTAATCTGTTCTCTAACATTTGAAAGGATTTGTTTTGTTTGTTCTTTTGTAGAAAAACCAAAAACAGTTTTTGAAATATTATCTAACTGTCTTGTTAAAATATCATTAACTTTAATAGTGTCATATAAAAGTTCTTTTTTAGTTTCTTGTTTTGATTGTCCTCTGGAGTAATATTCTAATATTTCTGGTTTATCAAATGATTTACCAAGTCTTTCAAGATAAGATGTTATTTGCTTATTTCTACCAGGAAGCCCTGAAAGTTTTTCATATCTGACAATGCCAGTATTAAGATTTACATCTGCCTCCATAGCCATTCTATGCGCAGCAGCCAACTGAAACATCCTGTTGTAATAAGTATATTGAGCCTTATGAGAATTATAACTAGATAACTGTTTTACTGCTATATCTTCTTGCACATATTCTTCAATCAATGAAAGTATTTTTTTTGCATTTTCATCTATTGCTTTGTTTGTTTGTTCATCCTCTGCCGGAGTATTTGTTTGTTCTTTTATAAAATCAGCAATTACATCTTTTTTAACATCCAAAGACATCTTACTAGATATATTAACTTCATTATTTTGTTTTGTCCCCTTATAAAAATCCATTACTGAGCGTATAAGACTGGACATATCAACACTTGACATTTCAGGAAAAATTGAAGAAAAAGCTCTATTTATTTCACCATTGAGTCTAGTTTGTGTTTCTTGTCTTTGTTTCTTTGCCCCTTCAATTTGCTCAGAAGCATTTTTTATTTTTTTCTTTTGCTTTAATACAAAATCCAATAATTCTTTTTCTCTAATTAGATTTTTCAAAAGTTTCTTTTCGTTTGATAATTCAGGATTAAAACACTCATACCAACTAGAGTCATTGAAGATACCAAATGTTTCATCTTCAAATGCAGTATAAGTTTCCGTCTGTATAGTGCCATCACCAGATGCGTGTGCATTTTGCATCCAATGATGTGCTGATGTATCCAATATTCTGTATCCCTGCAAAATTGCAGTGTCGTAATCTATACTAATTTTAGGGATATGAACTTTTTTGCCAGATTCTAAATCTGTTACATCATAAACCTCCATAGTAGGACTATCTTTTAATTCTTCTAAAACTAAATCTATATAACGAGGTTTATCTTCATAAGCAACTGCTTTTCTGCATATTGATATTGCAGCACATATACCAGAGTATAATTGGTTAACACCTTTTGTTCTAAGTATTTCCTCATTTGGAACTTTAACTAATAAGTCATTTAACATTTCATCAAGGATTTGAATTTTTTTATCCGCGAGTTGAGGTTCTATTGGATATTCATCAGATAAAAGATATAAGAATTTTTCCAAACATTCCTTTTTCTGAGGCAATGAAATTTCAGAAGATGAAATAAAATAATCAATATTTTTAGACACACTAGCACTTCTTGTAAGAGCATCTGTATCAGTTAATGAATTTTGATTAACAACTTTTTTCTTAAACTCATTTCTCAAATCTAATATTTCTTTTTGTTGTTGAGAAAGAGGTGCTTTTATATTAAATAGATTTTTATATGCAATTTCTAAATCGCTAACATCTTCTGGTGATTGTGAAAGAGCTTGTTTTATAGTTTCCCCAATAACGAGTTGCCAATCTGTATTTTCTCTTTCTATCGGAGCTTCTGTTGTTTCATCAATAATATCTCTAAACTCTGAATTACCATTTTGACCATAATTGAGATTTTGTGCTACATCTAACAAAAATTCAATATTTGCTCTATTTGGATTATTAGCAATACAAGCAAGAGATGTAAGTATATTTTCTTTTTTATTTTCTAATATTGGATTACTACCATTTTTTAGTGTCGCTACGTTATTTTTATCAGTTCTAAGACTTTTAAAACTGAAAACATTGGTGTTATTAATTGTTCTAACTTTCATTGTAAATCCTCATAAACCTTTGCTTTTTTAAATCTTCTAATTTTTTTTTTTGTTATTAAATCAGGCATGTGGTACAATTTATTTACAATAATTAATTATGGAGGATATATGATTCAGAATGCTTTTATAAAAGAAAGAAATCAAAAGCTTGGGAACAAAACTGTTATCAATCTTCAAAAAAGATATTTTGATGCTTATTATGTAGATACAAAAGAAGAAGCTTTACAAAAAGCCATTGAACTTATACCTAAAACTGACGTTGTTGCTTGGGGCGGTTCTGTTTCTATTGCTGAAACAGGATTAATCAACCACATCAAAGAAAATGGATATTCTGTAATTGACAGAGATTCTGCGAAATCTCCTGAAGAAAGAACTGAATTAATAAGAAAATCATTGCTTTGTGATACTTACTTAATGGGAACAAATGCAATTTCTGAAGATGGACAACTTGTTAATATTGATGGTACTGGCAACAGAGTTGCAGCATTAATATATGGACCCAAAAGTGTAGTAATAATATCAAGCGTAAACAAAATAATGCCTACACTTGAAGATGCAATTAAAAGAGCAAGAACAGTTGCAGCTCCAATAAACATGCAAAAAATAGCAAAAATTTCAGAACGAAATACACCTTGCGTAATAACAGGAACTTGTGCAAATTGCACATCAAATGATTCTATATGTGCTCAAATGGTTATAACAAGATTATGCAAGCCAAAAGGAAGAATTAAAATAATCCTAACTGGAGAAGAAATAGGATTTTAACTTGCAAGAATTTGATTGTCATCTTTAAAGATAGACAATTGCGTAAAGTCTTGTGGGAATTTTGCAACTGCTTCTGGCATTAAAACTAGTTTTGCAATGGCTGGAAGTTTATTGTATTCTTGCATATCAAGACAAGTTTGTATGTATTGATCTATGTCTTCATTTAAGGCTTTAAAACCAAGTTTATAATAGAACGGAATAGGATTTTCGTCACTTCGATAAGGACTTAGCGTTTTTCCATAACCCTTTTCAGCGTTTAGCCATAAGTTACCATTACTGCCATTATTTTTGCTTTCTTTAATTGCCAATTTAATTAAGGAAGTACCGATACCGGCATATTTTTCACCAGCAAGTGTTCTTAGATTTGTTATTTTTGGAATATTATCATTTTTAAGAGTAAATATTTGTTCAGGAATAGGATAAATAGAATCAAGATTCATTGTCAAAAAGCCAAGTTCTTTTCTTCCTGAATTTAAAGTATAAGTAATATAAGGTCCAATTTCTTCTCTTCTTACATCCACTTGAACAATATTACCTGTTTCTCTTTCAATAATACCTGTTTTGCCAACTTTTCTTGCCGCAGAAAAAGATGGCATAAAATTTGCTTTTATATTTTCAGCAGAATATGAAGAAAAAGAAGAACTATCAACATTAGCATTTTTCGTAAAATTATTTTGTTTGTTGAAATTCCTAGTATTATTTATATGATTATTTATTATATTTATTTGCGAGATTTTCATTAAATGAACCCTTCAAGAGTTCAAAAAACTGAATAAAATTTTTTTTGCCACCTAGTAAAAAATCGGCTTAATTTTTTAAGCCGATTTTTATACTTTTTATAATTTTCTTAGCCACTCATTAATTCTATGGCATTTTGCAAGAGTTGCTTATGGGATTTTATCAACTGATTAGCAAGTTCTAGCTGCATTTGTGCTTGTTGATAATATGCAGTATTAGCATCAAAATCGACATTTGAAAGTTCGATCAAACCACCTCTAACTTCGCCTCGACCTACAATTGGTCTACCAGAATCCGCGGTTTCAATAAACTGTCCTTCAGCGACTTCAAATAACTGTTGTGGATTATGAAAGTTTATAACAGCAACCTTATACAATGGCGTCATAACCTTTCCACCATCTGCCTTTCCGTATAAAATTCCATCATCTTTAAATTCAAACTCTTCATATTTTCCAAGATATTTCCCATTACTTGGATCTATCCATAATTTTATATTTGTCGTAGGCACAGAAGCAGCGCCACCGTCAAATGCAGTATCAACAAATGATTCAGCATCTACAGGTTTTGCGCCATTCATTATTTCACCTTTGTCATTTAAAATATAGCCTTGAACGGCTTGTCCATCAGGGCTTCTATATACACCTTCACCATCAAACTTAAATTCACCCAATCTGGTATATACAAGTCTTCCGTGATCATTTCTCAAAACAAAATATCCAGAACCTTCAAGATAAATATTTTCGTCAGAAGTACCAGGAGAAGACTTCCCTTGACCAATATTCCTCAATGTATTATCAACAACTGACCCATCAAGAAAAGTTTTGAAAGTAAACTTCCTTTCACGATAGCCAGGGGTATAAACATTAATCAAGTTTTCTGAAATACTCTTTACCCATTCCGCCGATATTTTTTGTGTATTTAAGGCCGTTATAAATGCATCACGCATTATTTTTCACCTCTTTCTTTGTCTTGTCTTTTTCCTTGTTTTCCATTTTGTCTGTAGAACAAATCGTTGTATGGAAGATTTTGTTCATCGAATTTTTGTTTTAAAGCAGAGATATTATTTCTAAGATAATTTTCAACTTCGATACTTCCAGGAATAAACTCTGCTGTAAGTTTTCCGTGTTTATCAATCTTGATAATTACAGATACATCATTATCAAAAGAAATTCTAACAGGTCGTTGTGTGCTTTGCGCTTTTGTAATCAACTCTGTTATTTGATTAGTAACTTCTACAGTTTTTTGTACGGCAGTAGTTTGTGCTATCTGTGTTTGTACTATTGACTGAAAAGTTCCTTCTGGAGTTGCATTAACAGTAAATTGTCCTTCTTTCGTAAGATTTACGAAGAACATTGCATCTTCAAAGCTCATATTTATTGAGTCATAGTTAAAATAATCCATACTATTATTTAAAATTTCAGCAGAACCCGTAAGCTGTTGGGATAATATATTTGAAAATGGCATATTAACATTTTGCTCAAGTATAGCAACATCCTGCTCATTGAGTTGTATATTATTTTCTGGTTTTATTTCATTGTTTTTTTCTTGTTTGGATGTAATATTCATTTTTTATCCTTTAGTCTTCGCCTTCTTCTTCGATTCTTTCTTGTTTTAACCTAAAATATTTCTGAACAGCCACTTCCGACAATGTTTTATTTTCTATTATTTTTTGTTCTTCTTTGTAAGCATCAAGCATCTTTTCTTTGTGTTTTTCAAGAACTTTAACTTCTTGTTCACGTTCAACTAGTTTTTGTTTTTCAATTTCTAATTTTTCTATTGCTTCTTGCTTCTGCCTTTCTAACTCTTCACCTTTTACATATAAGTGTTTTAGGTATTTATCATAGGCATCCATTTGCCTATAATCATTTGTAGTTCTCATTGTATGGATTACACCTGCTATCTCGCGGTTATTATCATCAATAAGTCCTTGTATTCTATCTACCTCATTCTTTGCTTTTATTACCTCTTGCAGTTGTTCTTCTTTCTTTTTTATCCTAAAATCAAGAACTTTTTGCAGTCTATAGCGAAATGGCATACCTTAACCGATTTTATACGTTTACTACAAGAATTATGTTGTTTTTTTTTACTTTTAAATACCTCTATTTGAATGAGATTTTATTTATATT
>JAFQOI010000022.1 GCA_017403285.1 bacterium | reverse complement strand
ATTTACACTCATATAAGTCTATCGGCTCAAAAGAAAATACTTTCAAAAAAACACCCTAGAAACAAAATACATATTAATATCTGATTTCTATAGCTGCCATTATTTTGGCAGCTATTTTTATGCTGATAATATTTAATTATCTGTCAAAAGAGGTTTAAAAATGATAAAAATGAAAGAAAAAAATCAGTATATTATAGAAACAATTGAAGATTTATGTGAAACTATTGACTATATCAAAAAAACAACATCAACTTTTCAGACTGTAAATTAAGACATATAACACTTTGGTATCGTGGACAAGCAGATAGTAGTTGGGAAATACTTCCTTCCGTACAACGAAATAATAATCTTGCAAATGAACGGGTGTTTTCACATTCGTTTTATCATGGCGCAAGTCAAATTTTATCACCTAAAATACCTAAGAAGGCATATGAACAATGGATTTCCATGATGCAGCATTATGGTCTTCCTACTAGACTATTAGATTGGTCGTATTCACCATTAGTTGCATTGTTTTTTGCGCTAAACGATTATTCAAAACACGCAGAAAGCGATGCAAACATAACTATTATTTCCCCAGAAATATTAAATTTCAGTCAAGGTTTTGATCCCTATATATACCCCTTAGATTCATCATGTGCCATAAATCTTCTTAAACCCGCTTTTGTTCCTAAAGATAAATGTTCTGACAAAGTATTAGCGTGTTTTTCAACAAGCAACGATTTGAGATTATATTCACAAAGAGCTGCATTTACAATACACGATTCTACTAAAAAATTATCCGAAATTATTGATGAAGAATTTATATTTACTTTGTTAATTCCAAGTTGTCGAAAAGAGTATTTTTCAACGGTATTAAGCAATTTAGAAATAAAAGAAAACTATATGTTCCCAGATATAACTCATATTGCAAAACAAGTAATAAAAAAACACGGAAAAACTAAAACTGAGGAGGAATAAAATGGACAATAAAATACTTGTTTTTTTAAGCAGACCAAACCCGTATTTAGAGGAACAACAATACTTTATAGATAAATTTCGAGAGTATCTCAGAAAATATAATATAGAAACTATTACACTACAGGCGGGTGAATATGATTTAACCGATTCTATAAATTATCTAAAGGGCATGATAAGACAGTGCTATGGAATTGTAATAATTGGTTTTAAACAAATACAAATTGAAAAGGGAACAAAAAAGAAAGGTGGCAAAAGCAATCCTAAATTCTTTTACCCCGAAGAAATAGACTTTTCCGGTGAATCACTTACAAGCCCTTTTTGTCATATTGAGGGAACTATAGGACTTTTATATGATTTGCCTTTATTAATTGTAAACGAGGATGGTGTTAGAGAGGAAGGAATTATAAAAGGTGGACGATTTAGCGTAAAAACAAAAAAATTCCAATTGAACTATATTGATGAATTCTTTAATGATACTACTTTACAAGAACAGTTGTCGGTTTGGATAGGAAAAGTTACCGACTACTATTTGTTCTTAAATCTTAAAAAAGTTTAACGATTTTTTGTATTTCAATCAAATCATTTTTTAATTTTGTAATTCCTTCTAAAATTACATTTTTTTGTAGTTCTGATATATCTTTATCGTCATCAAGAGCTTTAACCATTTTTTCGTAGTTAACATAATATCCATTAATAATTGATGTTAAATCATTGCGATTATATCTATAGTAAATTCTTTCATCGTAAGAACCTGTTTCTAATGCACTCATATGCTGTTCTCTATATATTTTTGCATAATGAACCGCTGTGTAATAATATTCTTTTATTACATTAGGATCATCGGTTATTTCATGAACTCTTAACATACATGCACAATAGTTTCTGGGACAGTAAAGGTTTGTTTTGCAGTAAGTTGAACCCAACCTATAATATTTGATAGCGTTATAATAATACGCCTCATCACCAGTTATGTTGTATATCCTTAAACTTATTGCTGCTATTCTACCTAACAAATATTCAGATGTACACTTCTCTATATCTGTATTATTTTGCAGAAAGTTTAAACATTCTATTAGCTTTTTTATGCTTTGATTTCTCTCTGCTGATTTGTATTTGGCAAGAGAAAGTAATAGAAGATTTTCTTCTGAGGCATCTTGTAAATATAGTTCAGAAAATAAACTCTCAGCTTTTTCAAATCTACTATTTTCAAGTTCTTTCTTTCCCTCTAAATAATAGCTATATAGCGATTTCGAATTATCTTGGTTTTGAGCACGTAAATTATGTGAAAGCCTTTCCCTTAATGCTCTGTGTATTGGATTATCTGGCAAATCATCATTAGAATTAATAGCGAAATCTAAAAAATCATTTAAAGTTTTTTTTGTTTTTTCTATAGCTTTTTTGTTTAATCTCAGTCCATTATGGTCATAAAAAACAATAGGTACATAAGTTATATCAAAAAACTTAAAATCCTTCTCTTTTTCTTTCGCACATAGAATTATAGTTGATTTTGGTTTCAGTGCATGCCTTACCCCTAATTCGTATATGGCATTAGCATTCATAGTGCTTATATCAGCAATAACTATATCTGCACCACTTAGACAAGTTATAAATTTATAATCAATTGAGGTGGTACCAACAATTTCATCACACCGGTATGCGTTATATTTGTTTTCCTTATATAAAGGATATGGAATCAACTTGTTTTCCTTTATGCATGGTTTAATAATTTCATTATAAGTTAAATCAAGATTAATGTTGTTTTTTATTCCAAAACCCATTATAACGAAACAACTTTTCATAATATGCTCCTATTGATAATTAAATATTATCAGCATAAAAATAGCTGCCAAAATAATGGCAGCTATAGAAATCAGATATTAATATGTATTTTGTTTCTAGGGTGTTTTTTTGAAAGTATTTTCTTTTGAGCCGATAGACTTATATGAGTGTAAAT
>JAFQOI010000021.1 GCA_017403285.1 bacterium | reverse complement strand
CTTCTTTCTTCCAATACATCTACAATAGGCTCATCGCAAGCTGTAGCTATTTTATTGGAGAATGATCTTACTGAATAATCGCCCCTATTTTGATAAGGCAAAACAAATTCATTAGAAACAACACCTAAAACAACATGTGGTTTTTCTTTATAAGTATAAGAAAACCCTTTAACGTGGTCACACGTTAAACTGCTTTGACAATTTTCACTTACCATTTTTGAGCCCCAATCATACGCTTTTCTTAAATCGCCTTGCGAAATCACAAAAGGTGTGTCAGAATTTGTTTTTGTTTCTAATTCCTCTAAATTTTCTGTAGCATTATTCAACACATTTTGATTGAAACGCTTTTGTAATTTTTCCATTTCTATCACTTGCAATATATTTTCTTTATCAAACTTACGTTCACCTAGTTTGTAAACAGCATTATTTTTTCCAAAATATGTGCCACTAGTGGGTCTCCAGTCAGTAACCGTTCTTTCTTTTTCTACAAGTTCTTCTACATAAGTCCCGTCAGATTGTCTTTTCTTTTCGGTACCTAGATATTTTTCTATTTTGTCATACCCTAATGAAGCATTATATGTAAGTTCATATTCAGCATTCACTAAAATATAGTGGTTAGTTTCCATTTTTGCAGGAAAGAAATTTGCCTCACAAATTTCATCCGAAACATCTGAGGTAAATAAATCAACATATGCAGTCCTAGTAAAATCTTTCATCTCGCAATTTTCTTTTACCTTGAAAAAGGAAATCATAGGTTCGTTTTTGTTTTCCGTAACCCCCTCGTGCTTAATTATTATCGTCGATTCACTTTTATCTTCTTTTTGAATTTTTAAATGCGCCCCACACATTTTACATTTTGCGAAACCTTCATCAATTAGAATTATTTCTGTTGCTCCACATTGAGTACAAACGATTCCTTTTATAGCGCTCATAATATTACTCCTTTGTTTTTAAGTGAATCTCACTTTTAACAAAATTATACAAGAAGAATTCTTCTTTGTCAAGAATTTTAAGAAGTTTTCTTCTATAATGTTTATATGAGTATTGGAGAAAAAATAAAGGAACTTAGGCTTGAAAAAGGCTTATCACAACTAAAATTAGGAAAGGCAATTGGCGTTAGCCAAAAAGCCATTGATTATTGGGAACGAAATGTAAACGAGCCTAAAGCAAGTTATATTATTTCGTTAGTTAAAATTTTTGACGTTTCTTTTGACGATTTTTTTATAGACATAGAATAAAGCCACCGAGTAATCGGTGGCTTTTATAATTATTGCCCCTGACAGACGCATCTCCACTGTCGCTACGGAGTCCTTGCCCATCAAGCAAGCCCGTTAGAACGTCCGAACTTTCAGTTCGAGTGTTACGTAAAACGTAACCCAAAAAGAAAAGCACCCATCAAAAGATGGATGCTTTCTTTTTGGCTTACACTTACAAAAAAGCTGTAGTTTTTGATTTTATAGAATACAACTAAAAATGTCTAAATTTTATTTATAATCATCTTTTCTACTAATCCCATTTTTTTTCTGCGGCACTAAGTGCAGGTAAATTTAATTTTTTAAGCACTTCAATTAAATTGTTTACTTTAATATTATTTAATTTCTTTTTTTCAATATTTGCCAAGGCATTAACTGCTGCAACAGCATTTTTTACTTTAATATTTATAACTATTGCTATAACTATGAAAACTGCCATTGATATTAATCCTAATGGTAGACATACTTCTGCCCCACAATTAGGAGTTCCATTATTCACAATCCCATATAAACCTACAAAACCCATTATAATAGCAAGTGTCACGAAAAGTTTTTTTATTTTTAAAGGTTTTTCAGCCTCATGAACCATTATCTTTCTTCTATTTTCAATCTTTTCAATTGATTCAACTTTACCATCACTTTGAGGCACTTCATGTACTTCATTTGCTTTTCCTATAGCAAAGCCACGTGCACAATATTTTTTTCGATTATATTCAAATTCAACCTTATAACAAGGGACAATGTAACAAACCAATTCATTTACGTCTGTTTTGCAATTATATGTTTCGTCTTTATGATGGTCGCCAGGCCATTTTACATCCCTTGTCGCTTTAGTTTCACAATTCGATAATAAAAATTTATAAGCCGATGAGTTTACATTTGCTGAACCTTCCTCAATAACGCTTTCATCGTTTGCTTCCTCAAAAGCAGTTGAAAATAAATCAAGCAAATTTTCATCACCATTATCTTTATTTAGACAAAAACATAATTTATTCGTATTAATTGTTCCATTATGCGGACTCCAATCAGTTACAGTTTTTGTTTTTACAACATCAACTTTTACACTTCCACTATAACTAGCTCTTTTTTTGATTCCATTACTAACATACCATTCTCCCTCTCGCACATACCTTGATTCGGTAGTTTGATATTGTTCTTGTCTATCATATCCACATGAACCTGAATAATTAACCTCAACATCAGCCGAAAGAACCATTACTTCCGCTTCAAATTCAGTAACTTTTCCAAATTTTGCATTCATTATGTTCGAAGGGCTTTTTTTATCTTTAGATAAACCAATTAATACATTTCTTAAAAACTGTTGCTCTGTTACTTCTTTTTTTACTGTAAAAATCTTTGAAAACTCCATTATATTTCTCCTTTGTTTTTAAGTGAATCTCACTTTCTTTAAGTTTATCACATTTTGAGATATATGTCAATATCTCAACGCGAGATATTATATAATATTTATATGAAACTAAAAGAATTAAGGGAAGAAAACAATTTAACCCAAAGTCAAATTGCCGAATTTTTGAATATTAAACAAAACACGTATTCGCAATATGAAAACGAAAAACGCCAACTACCCATTGACGTTTTAATAAAACTTTCTAAATTGTATAATGTTACAACCGATTATATATTAGGATTAGAAGATTGAAAAAGACCGAAAAAATCGGTCTTTTTTTACCCCTGACAGACGCATCTCCGCTGTCGCTACGATGGACTAAGTCCATAATACAAGCCCATCAAAGGCGTCCGAACTACGTTCTTCGTCTGTAAGACTCGGGCGAAACGTAGTGTAGCCCTCGGTAGTGAACGAAGTGAACGGACGAGCGTCGACGACGTGTTTTTGCTAAAAGCAAAAATCACTCGTCAGTTCACACCGTCGGGGACCGACGGCAAAAGAAAAAGACCAACTTTTGTTGGTCTTTTCTTTTGTTGGCTGCCCCTGACAGACTCGAACTGACGACACTTCGGTTAACAGCCTAATATTAAAAACTAAAGTTTTTACGAGTGTGCAATAAAGTTTTTTGATACTTTTTTTCAAAAAAGTATATTAGCCCGGGAAATAACAAAAGTTTTAACGTGCGAAAGCATACGTCACGCAGTGTAAAAAATTTTCCGTGCGTTATAAAAAGTGCGCGTTAATTAGCATGAAAAATTCCCCCGTGGGGAAATGCCGGTGTTCCCGGCAATGGGGCATAAAATCAAACCTTTGGCTATTGGGCGTGGCAGAAGACTTGACGGACGAGGCAAAGTGTGTTAAACTTGCTTAGAAAAGGTGGTTAAAAAAGTATGGCGATAATTGAAACTGCAATTTCAATTATCCATAGAACTATGTAGAGTGTTTCAAATTTTGACATAGTTTTTGACCTCCTTTTTTTCTTGCTTGACGGAACACGCTTTAGTCTTGTTCGCCAAGGCAAGGGCAAAAACTCGTAGGATGTTATCAAGGACAAAAAAACAGGGCTGAACGGATGGTACGCCGTCGGCCCTGTTTTTTGTTTTGGGTAAAATAAAAAACCGACGTCTTGTCGGTTTAGTCTAAATAATTATCCATTACGTATTCAATCCAAAAAATTGGTCTTTCCATTAAATCTTTTTTTGCTATATTAAATATATTTTTTCTTATTCTATTCATTCGTGCTTTTTTATAAAATTTATTAAATTCTACAATGTCATTTTTTGTATAAGTTGCAACGGCTTCATCTAATTCTTGAATGTTTTCATTTTTTGATACTATATCAAAAAATTTGTTTTTATACTTTTTTACAACTTCTATTTCTAAGAACTCTTTACAAAATCCCCAATCTTTACCACCTTTCAAATAAAAAAGGTTTTCTGGACTTGTGATTTCATCAATATACAAAACTAGATTTTCATTAAATACTTTTTCAGCATATTTTTTTATATCCTCTTCTAGTCTTATTGATAAATCTGAAATTTTTTCTTTTTTAATTTTTTTGTTTTTATTTTCTATCGCTTTTTCTACAATTTTTTGAGATAACGCTAATAAAATATGTCCTTCGTTAAAATACTTCATTATTTACCTACTTATTGTAATTATTTTGTATATTAAAAAAATAATTGTTTTGTTTCTTTTCTTCTTCGGTTAACCCCAACAAAAAATCTGCGCTTTCATTTAATGTTTTGCAAACTATGTAAATCATTTCTGCTGTTGGTTGTATTTTTCCCGTTGTCCAATCTGAAACACTTTGCGCACTTATGTTACAAAGTCTTGCACATTCTCTTTTTGAGAGATTTTTTTCTTTTAAAAGTTCATCGAACCTTTCAGCAAATTTATTTTCCATAATTTTATTGTAAGACTTTTTTTACAAAAATACTTGACTGTAAGATATGTCTTATGTTATTATTCTAAATGTAAGGTTTGTCTTACATTGTTTTTTATTTAAAAGAGGTCAAAATTATGAAAATTAAAGCTTTGTATTTTAATCCGGAAAAATGCACTCCACCGGAAACTATATTAATTGACGATGATTCCTGCTCTGAAGAACTTCATCGTCTTTTAAATTGTACTTTTTTAGATTTTACTTTCAGAGAATTTTCTAACAAGTCTTTTTACGTTATTATCGATGATTGTGGACGTTCTAAGGCTGGTAATTACGTTTCTACCTTTGCTATTAATTCAAATGATTCTAAAATAATTCACGATATTTTTGGCTCAATAATTATAGCCGGTTTCCCTTCTGATGACGGTTATATAACTGCACTATCCGAAGATGACGTTAAATTGATTAATCGTTGTTTGATTAAATACCAATGTGCTAACGGTATTGAACGTTTTGCTTTTTTACTTGACAGGTAAATTCTACGTTAAGTAGTTTTTATATTTTTTCTTGAGTTTATAGATTTTCTTCTAAATACCTCACCTCAAGAAAGCCCTTGCTTTTGTTGACCTCTCAAGCAAGGGTTAACACGATATAACACCGTAAGGGTTATAAATATATTTTTTTAAGACCAGCGTCGCTCATGCGTTGGCAAGGAGTTAATTATGAGTAATTGTATTATGTTTGTTGGAAGTTTCAGCTTTAACAAGGAAGGAAGAGAAGGAAACGGTTATAATTTCGTTGAATTTTCTAAGTCTTCAGATGGTAAAATAAATGGTCGTATTCAAACTGTTTTTAGTTCTGAACATTTAGATTTGCGAAACGTTACCCCTGGTGATTTTGTTGATTGCGAATTTACCCCATCTCAATTTTTAAATGGAAAACCTAAACTTACTTCAATTAAATTGAAGAAAGGCACTTCTTTACCATTTTAATTTTTATTTAAAAGCCATAACTATGCGTTATGGCTTTTTATATTAAATTTATAGTCGACGGACTTTAAACGAGGGAGTTTTTATGGCAAAAGTTATTAAGACTAAAACAGGTAAAAGTATTACTTTACTTAATCCGGCTGAAAAGGGCAAACGTTATGCTAATCAGTTAAAAACCGGCAAGGTAAAAGAAACCGGAAAAAAATTGACTGATTCTCAAAAGGCGTGGCGTTCTGGTTATTTGTCTGCTCGTCAAGATAGTGCTGATTGTTTCAACGCTACTAAGAAAAAACAAGTTACCAATAGACGTAACAAAAATTCAAGGAGTTAGTTATATATGAAGAAATTTCTTTTTTCACTTTTAGGTTTTATATTGCTTTTATGTTTACTTGCAGTCGTTTTTGTTGCTGTAGTTTTAATATCTGCAAACGCAAACGGTTTAACGTTTTATGATCAACTTGTAACTTGGTTTGGTCCTGGTTCTGGTTTTGCAGCTTTATTTAAGAGGTAATTTTATGAATAAGAAAAAACGTTTAGTATTTGATTTAGTAATTTCATTTTTATTAGTTTTTTGTTTCTTTTGTTCCGGTTTATTTCTCGTAGAACATATTCAACGCAACAAAGATAGTTATAATTACGATTCCGAAAGTTCACCGTTTATAGGATTTGCTTCACGTTACGTTCTAGCAGAAGAATCTTCTGCTCTTCTTTCAAGGTCTGTCACGGCAACCATCTATCCTGATAACGCTAGCAACCAAAAAGTTGATTGGTCGATTGATTGGAAAGAAGATTCGCCTAGTGACGAAATTAGTAATTACGTTACGTTAAACACTACTTCAGACGGTGCACTTACCGTTAGATTGGACTTTTATAAAGCATTTAGGGGTTTCCCTATGGTTTTAACTTGTACTACCCGTCAAGGCGGTTTAACGGCTTCTATTAACGTTATTTTTGAAGGCATACCTACTTCCCTAAAATTATTTGATAAAAAAGGCACTGAAATTAAATCCGGCGAAAGTTACGACGTCTATTCGGACGAAGTTCTTGACTTCGATTTAAGTTCACACAACGTTTTTAATGACGTTATGGACGTTAGTTATATAATTTCTGACGTTACTATTGTTGGCGATTTGAAATTGAATATCGATTATAAAAATAATGGAACCGTTATTGATACTTATTCGACCTCTTTATTAGATGTTTTAAATGCTGGCTGTGTTGAATGGACTAGTTCTCAAGATGCTTCCTCTTCTTCTGGTACTTCTTATAATCTTTCTTTTGAAGATTTTTTTATGCCTACGTTAAATGATAACGTTTTAACTGTTGACGTTAGAGAAGTATTTGCTAATTGGAACAAAGGTTTAGGTGTTAGAACCGGATATCTTTCTACTATTTCGGGTTCCGGCTATTTTAAAATTATTCTTTCTAATAGTTTTAACACTTTTACGCTTTCTTTAAATCCTTTGTCTGGTGTACGTTCGGTTAGTATTAACGGTGGTAGTGATATTGTGGTGTAACGTCTTATGAAAAAATTTTGGATTATACTTTGTTTAGTTTTAGGGTTTTGTATTGCTTTGTTTTTTACTATTAAGTGTTCAACCGACAAACAAAGAGAAGAAATTTCAATTTCATATAAGGACAAAACCCTTTCTAATGGCAGCATAGTTTTTTTTGATTTAGGCGAACACGTTTTAGACGTTAAATCTTCCGGTTATTCTGCCAAAATCACTTTTAACGATTATTATTCTTTTGACGTTATTGTTGATGATGAAGTTTATTCAAGCAATAATCTTGGAGAACTAACACAATTTTTTAACGTTAAATTTGATACGGAAAAAATTGTTTTCACTTTTGAAGAAGGGTTTTCCGTTGATAATATTTTAAGTTCGCTTTTCCCTTCTTCTACTATTTCTACCGATTTTGATTTTTCCAAAAAACCTTTGTTTCAATTAGAATTAACTAGTTTAAAAACGGATTTTACAACTTGTATTAATTTTGGTTGTTTCTACGATGGGTTTGTATTTCTTTATCCAAAGGATATAATTTTATGAAAAAATTAAACTTACGATTATCGTTGTTTTTGTGTGCTTTTCTCCTTTTTGTTTCCGTGTTTTCTCTTCCTCTATCGTTCGCGATGGGGGAAGTAGTCAGCACGGATTATTCAAACGTTTTAGATGATTTATCAAAAGACGATTCTATTGATTTAAATAGTTATTCTTCTAATTCTTTTGATTATTCGTTTAAATTAATTACTCTTTCCGAATCTTCCGAAAAGGAAGTTTTTGTTTATCTCGTTCAACCTAGTCACTATTCCTTAGACTTAATTGCGACGTCAATAAATATTTCTTTATCAACTGATTTAGATTTCAAAAATTATAAATTAAAGCTTGTTTCTAGTTCAGGCATATTTGATAAGTATTTAATTCAGGATTTAAAAGTTTCTTCTAAAAGTGAAAGATATTATGAAATCTCTTCCGTTTTTAGGGCGTTTAATCCGGATATAGATAAACCTTTAGAAAATGCACCGGATAACGTTGTTTCCGAAGTTTCGTGTTCAATTGGGCAAAGTCTTTTGTTCAAAGATGAAAACGGTTCTTCAAACGTTTATTATCGTGACGTTGAAGTAATTGAAGTTACTGATAAATACGTTGGTTTAATTGAATATAACGAAGGCTTTATTTTTTTTCCTACGTGGTGTTATAGTCATTTTGTAGCCTTTTCAACGGATATGCCAATTAGTTCTCTCCTTTCTGCACAAGTATATTTTACTACGACAGATTTTATACAAAACAATTTTATTTATGATACCTCTACTAGTTGTGAAAAACCAATCGAACAATACGTAAATTTATCATATACCCAAAAAGGCAGTAATCAAGGTGGAGGTTTATTTTCTCATAATTACGAATGGGACCGTATTTCTTCAGTTGATAGTTTTTTAGAATCAGAAGTTACACTTTCAGATGAAGCAAAAACCGGAATTAGTGGAAAAGATTGGATATTACGTTTTTATGAAACTCCACTCCAATATATTGTTTTTGATACCGGTGGTTTTCAAAAATACGGTACGTTAGTAGAGAACGTTTCAATTTTACGTCTAGAATTTGAAACTGACGGAGAATACTATAATCTTGGCGTTATCGATAATAAACAAACCGGTAGTAATAAACCGGTTGGTTCTGGTGATTTTTCGGACAAGTGGATTAGTATTGCTGCAATTATAGTTATCGTTTCACTCGTAGGAATTTTTATTACTTCTAAATTTAAGGAGAATTAAATATGCTTTCACTCTTTTTTATTTGTATTATAAGTTTTGTTTTTTATATTACCATAAAACATTTATCAGTTACTTATATGTTTTTATCTTCTTGGGTAACTCCCCTTTTTATACTTTTCTTAGTGTTACTTGTTTTATTGATAACGCTTATAGTAATTACAATTATTAAAAAGGTAAAAGAATGATTTGTGCTGTAATTGGTGAACCCGGTGTAGGTAAAGGTGCTTTAATGACAAAATTCGTTTACGATTGTTTTGTTAACGAAGGTCAAGATATATTTGATAATTGTTGCAATGAAATTGACGAGTTAAATATTTCTAGACGTAATAAGTTAAGTTACCCTGATAAAGTTCCAATCTTTACTGATTTTAAAGTAACTTTACCTGCTGGCTATCAAAAAGAATATACAACTTATTTTACCAACGGATTTTATGTTGGTCTTTCTAATTCTGATTTGCCCGTTCTTTTTATGCCACCTCATTCAAGAATTTTTTTAACTGAAGTTCAAAGATATTACGATTCTAGAAAAAGTTCTTCTCTTCCTGATTGGGTTTCAAGGTTCTATGAAATGCATCGTCATTTCAAGTACGTTATTTATTTAGATTTACAACGTTATTCTTTGTTAGATTTAAATATTCGTGATTTAGCGCATAAGTTTATTTTAATTGATAAACCTTTAAAACTTGTACTAGATAATGACGGTTTGATTAAGCAGTGTATATGGTCCTGTAAAGAGTTTTCAAGCGTTAAAGACGTAGATTTATACTATGAAACAAAGGCAGAAACCTTTACTAACGTTGAATATTCTTTTGATGGCAATATCTTTGATTTATACGATAGTTATTCTAATTACGACAAGTTTATTCCAGGTGAAAACGAAGATTTTAGTTATTTAGAACACGGTGGAAAGTCGAACGGTAAGTTTGATTATTATGATTTCTCACAACCAACTAATTATAGGTTAAACAAAAATGAAAAGAATCGAATCATTAAACACTGATTTTTTTAAGCTTTACGGTGACATTTACGAAAATCGTACATTTTTATCTGAAAAACAAAAATCTTACATGCAAAACGCTTTGTTTGCTCAATACAAGATTGAATTAGATAAAATCCTTTTTTCAAAAAATTCTGTTGACGTTACTGAAGTATTTATTAAGAAAGAACGTCTAAAAAAGCAGTCGCCAAAAAAATTTATATTTTATAACAAAGTTGCACGTCTTTTAAATAAACTTCTAAAAGACGAAGCAAAGGATTATTTATTAAAAATTAAAACTAATGGAATACAAGATTAGCTTGTTTTCCATAGGGTGGTTTTTTCGGTCCAACGGACCGATAAAAACCACTCTCGATACTATATAAATAACTTGTCCCACAAGTTTTTATATAGTACTAATTTAAAGAGGTCAAATTATGAATATTAAAAAAAAATTAAAAGTCCCAAAAGCATATGTTAAACAACGTCGTGATATCGACGGTTTAACGAATTCTTCCGGACTTTTTACTTTAGAAGGCATTGAACAATTAGAAGTTAATGCTGATAAAATTAGACGTGCAAGGAAACGGTTAAATGCAAACGATATTATTGCAGATTATTATAAAAATTATTATGATAAACGTTGTTTGCCAAACGACCGTGCCGAAATTGTTCGTAATTGTTTTTCGTTTGCATTAGTCGATTATTATCGTTTGCTGGCTATAAAAGATATTAAGTCGGTTAATTTATGTCACGATAAATTTTGTATAAACTGTCAAAATCAAATATCTTTAAGACGTTTCGCTAAATATAAACCCTTTTTGGACGAGCTGCGTTCTTATTATGATATATACCATATTGTCTTTACTATTCCCAATTGTAAAGATACCGAATTAAAAGCAACGTTAGATAAACTTACTAAAAAATTTAGTTACCTTTTACGATTCTTTAAGGGTGATAAAAAAATAAAAGGTATTGATTTTTCTAAATACGGTTACGTTGGTGCAATTAAAAGTTTAGAAATAGTTATAAATGAAAAAGGTTTTCTAAGTAGTTATCATCCTCATTTTCATTGCTTGTTTGCGTTAAAAAAAGGTTTACGTATTCCTGGTTCTCACGTCAATGCTTTTAGTTATAAACGTTCTGAAATAAAAAATGATTCCAGGAATAAAAAACCGGTTATCTTTTTTAATGATTTTGAAATACTATTGCAAAAAATTTGGTATTTAATTTTTAATAATATCGAAGTTAATCTTGATTCCATAAATTCATTAGATTTAGGTTATAGTGTTTATGGTTCAAAAGTTTATAAAGATTACAAAGAAGTTTTTAAATACGCTATGAAGGGTTTGTATGATGAAAAAACTTCTACGTTTCAATATTCAGAACAAACTTTTGAAACCTTAAAAGACGCTATACATAGAAAAAAATTTATTCAAGGTTACGGAATATTAAACAAAAAATCTTTTTTGGACGATACCGTGGAAGATGAATTAGACGAGTATTATAATCAACGTATTATTGCTCTACGTCAAATAGAAAACCCTATGCTTTTAAAGGATTCAATTTTTGATATTGCTAAAGCAATTGAATCAAATACAAATATTAGATATATATCTAAAAATCGATTAAGAACTAATATAGATATTTTTGCAGGGATTAAGGATTTAGATTTATGACATATAAAGAATGGTTAAAAGATTGGATAAACGTTTATAAAAAACCATATATTAAAAGCTGGAAGAAAATTAAAGCTACAATTCGTTTACATATTCCAGAAAGTATAAAAAAATTAGAACTTTCAGACTTAAACGCTTTTGTTATCCAAAAGGCTTTAAATAACGTAAATTCTTCTAGAATGCGTTTAGAAACTTTTGACGTTTATCACGGTAGTTTATCTTTGGCATATAAATTAGGTTTAATTAATAAAGATATTTCTTCTCTTTTAATTAAACCAAAGCACGTTCGTAAAGTTGGGAATGCTCTTTCATCAGAAGAACTAGTTTCATTTTTAAACAAAATCAAAGGTCATCGTTATGAAATTTATTTTAAGTTTTTACTATTAACCGGTGCACGTCGCCAAGAAGCTTTAGATTTTTGTTATAATGATATTTATCCCTCGAACGACGTTATGCTTATAAAAGGGACTAAAACTAATTTATCAGTTAGATATATTCCCGTTTTTCCAGAGTTATATAATATTTTGGGCTTTTCGGGTAAGGATGAATATAAAAATTTTCTTAAAGTTAATGGGAACATTCGTCCTTTTAAGTTTAGTGCTTCTAGAATTTCAAAAGCGTTTAAAATTCTTTGTCCAAACCATAAATTACACGATTTAAGGCATACTTTTGCTACAAAATGTTTAGAATGTGAAATTTCTATGAAAGTTGTTCAATCTTGGTTAGGTCACGCAAGATTAGATACAACTGCTTCAATTTATAGCCATATTTTGCCCCACTTTGAAAAAAGCGAGGCAAAAAAGTTTAAGATAATATAAAAAACGCTAGATAATTTCTAGCGTTTTCTTTTTGGCTGCCCCTGACAGACTCGAACTGACGACACTTCGGTTAACAGCCGAATGCTCTACCGACTGAGCTAAGGGGCAATAGTATTTTCAAATGCTTTATTATTATATTGTTTTTAATTGATTATGTCAACAGTTTTTACGAACTTTTTTAAAATATTTTCTTTTTATTCCTACCCTTTTTTATTCATTGCGTTGTCTTATTTTTCGTTATATGATAAAATATTTTTACACTTGTTTTTATTTGGAGTTAGATATGTTAAAAAGATTTTTTATATTTGGAGATAGTTATTCTACCTTTAAGGATTATATCCCAGACGGATTTGCATATTACTACTCAGTTGAGGGCGACCCTGAAAAACCCGTTAAAAAAATGACGGTGAAGGACACTTGGTGGAAACAACTTATTGACAAGACGGGCGCAACGCTAGTGCAAAACAACAGTTGGTCAGGTTCTACCATATGCTACACAGGGTTAAAAGGTGACGATTGCTCCACAACAAGCTCCTTTATATATCGTTTGCAACTGCTTAAAAATTCAAATTATTTTGAAGAAAACCCAGTTGACACCCTCTTTGTGTTTGGCGCAACAAACGATAACTGGGGACTTTCTCCTCTCGGGGAAGAAAAATATTCCGATTGGGAAAAACAAGATTTATACAACGTCTTGCCTGCAGTAAGTTATTTTATTAACGACCTAAAAAACACCTTGCCCAATACGAGAATTATTTTTATTATCAACACTGAATTTAAACCCCAATTAGTCAAAACGATAAAAACTTCCTGTGAGCTATACGGAGCAGAATATATAGAATTATCCCCTTTTGAAAAGCAAATGGGACACCCCAACCCAAAAGGTATGAAGCAAATTTGTGACCAAGTAATAGAATATCTAAAAAAATGATCAAAAACCACTCTTTTTGAGTGGTTTTTTCTAATTTTCAACCTATGCAGCAACTACCATGTGATTGCGTAGCAATCATGTCGATAACTTGTTAGCCAAAAAATACCGTTAAATATTAAGTGTTGTTACTTAATTACCTTGTTTGCAACTCTCGACTTCTTTCCGGACGCAATAGCGTAGCGATTGCACGGGACGGAAACGGTAGTTGCTGCAAAAGAAAAAACCCAACCTTTTGGTTGAGTTTTTCTTTTTGGATGCAGCAACTACCATGCGTCGTGTAACGACGTATCGATAAGCAGTATAATACGATATTTAACATAAAAACATATAGTGCCACTACTCTCTCTATCACCACGATTTAAACTCTCGATTTCTTTCCGACCATCCGTAGGATGGCGGAATGATTTACGTCGCTACACCCAAAATGAAAAGCACCCATCTTTTGATGGATGCTTTCATTTTGGATGCAGCAACTACCATTCATTTGCGATAGCAAATATGTCGCATAGTTGCAAGCAACTACAATTCAAAAGTTTTTAAAAAGTGATTAAATAAAACTTAATACTAAGCAGGGGCGACCCTTTTCCGGACTCTATCCGTTAGGATAGCCGGAAAGATTATGTTGCTGCAAAAGAAAAAACCCAACCTTTTGGTTGAGTTTTTCTTTTTGGATGCAGCAACTACCTATCTTTCCGGACCGTCTCCAGTCAAGTATTGTCGGCGCTGGTGAGCTTAACTTCTGTGTTCGGTATGAGAACAGGTGGGACCTCACCGCTAACGTCACCGCAATGGTATATCATTAGGTTT
>JAFQOI010000020.1 GCA_017403285.1 bacterium | reverse complement strand
ACCCATATTACGATTATCTAAATGGTGGCTGGATGAATTGTGAAATAAGTTCAGATTTCATCTGTTAACATTAATCACCCTTTTATATATCTTGCATATAATATATCAAGAAAACAAAAAGGGATGATTAAAAATGAAACGAGATAGAAACGATAGAACAGCATTAAAACAATTAGGAATTGGATTCAGTGGTGAGTTTACAGGTAGAGTAAGTGCAGTAGGAAGAACTTTCAAAAAACAAGGAATTTTATACACAGTAATTTGTTTAACACAAGTTCATGAAGTCAATAGCAAAGAAACTGTTTGTCATGTGTGGTTTGATATCTTATACTCAGATTTGGAAACTTTTAATTTAAATAAAGGTGATAAAATTGTATTGAGAGGAACTATACACGAATATGAACGTAAAGATGGAACTTCAGGAATCGGAATCAAATCTAATTGCGTATTAAGAAAAATAAATCATAGATAAAAACTATGATTGATACAGGTGGTTATCCACCTAAAGGAGTGATGATATGGAATTAAATAAACTTATTAAAATGTCAGATGAAGACTTACAACTACCATTGACACTGAATGAGGTTGATGGTAGTTTTATCAATGAATCATTCAAAACAACATTAAAATCTATCGAAAATTCAATCGACATTAATCTATTTGATGAGATAACTAGAAGCATGAGCATTGATCAATCGTTTCAATTACTTCAAACTTATTTTTTTATTGGACTCAACCAGAAAGAGATAAGTGTTAATAGTGCAGAATATGATTATTTATTGCGTTGGATAGAAGACCTGTTTGATGAGATTAAACAATAAGTTTAACGTTGTTAAACAAAAAGAGTAAAAACTTACTCTTTTTTAATTTGAATAGTCATCTTTTTATATAATTCGCATATAATAATATTAGATAAAGGTTAAACGAAAGGATGATAAAAAATGAAAAAATTACAAATTATGTTTGAAAGTTTAGATTGTGAAATTGGAGTTGTTAAACAATATGAATGGTCACCAATATATGATGAAGTGGTCAATACGTTTTGGTCGGTATTAGGAGAACCAAAAGAAACTGTTGAGAAATATAAAGAAGTCAACCCATATCTAGGTGAATTTGATATGAAACGTAAAACATTAGAATATCTAGTGAACTGGGATAAAGAATTGATAGTTAAAAACATCTTAAAACTTGGTGATAATTTAGATTGGAATTTGAAGTATGAATGGTTAGATATGATGATTAATGATAAACCTATATTTTAAGAGCTGAAAAGCTCTTTTTTTTTATGAATAAAACTATAATTTTATTCGGTGAAAAATGCGATATTTTAACGTCAGACGTAATATAAAGCGATTTAAGACGTTTTAAAACAAAAAATGAAGTCAAACAACCCCAAAAATTAAAACCTCTCAGAGAGCCTTAAAATACGTTTTAGAGGTATTCTGTGAGGTCTATTTTTTATCGCTTTTATTCGGTACTTTTTTGCTAAGATTTCCCACTCTTATATTATATTTTAACGAAATTAAATCAAAGGAGTGGTTTTATGTATAATTCAATTCGCAAAGCGTCAGTTTGTTTTATGCAGAGATACGGTCATACTCCAAGTAGAGTTTT
>JAFQOI010000019.1 GCA_017403285.1 bacterium | reverse complement strand
GTATCAACGATATTTATTTTATATCCTTTGTAATTAACAGATACATTTTTAGAAAGAATAGTAATTCCTCTTTCTCTTTCTAAATCATTCGAATCTAAAACCCTTTCTTGTACTTGTTTATGATCACGAAATACACCTGTTTGTTTCAATATACTGTCAACCAAAGTTGTTTTACCATGGTCAACGTGTGCAATAATTGCAACGTTTCTAATATTTGTATTATCCATTATTAATATTCCCTAATGTTAGCGTAAATTATATGAAATATTCTATTATAAACATTATAAAATTTAAATTATTTTGTAATCACTGTTTATATGTAGTAAAATATGTATATGAAAAAGAAACTGTTAACACTATTTATTCTTGTGGGATTATGTATACCAAATGTTGAACTTGCTGCAATCGCATCTTCTCCATTTAAAGGTCATATTGAAGAAACTGATATAAAAAATCTAGATAATGGTCAAATATTTACAAATGAAGTAGAAAAGATTGAAGAAAATAAAACAATAAATTTAACAGTTTCTCAAGTACTCGCTGGCACAACATCCATTGAAGGGGATGAGTTTTTCGCAGTTGTATCAGAAGATGTATTAGCAGATAGTGGCGTTCTGCTTCCTGTAGGAACAGTTGCTCACGGAACAATAAAAAATATCGTTGACCCTAAAAGACTCGGCAGAGATGGATATATAGAACTTTCTTTTGATTATTTAATAACTCCAGATGGAAGAGAAATTCCAATAGAAGGCGGAATGACATCTAAACTCACGCCAGCAAAATCTTTGCCAAAAGCAGTAGGAGAAAATATTGCATACACAGCAGCAGGCGGAGTATATGGAGCAGTTGCTGCAGTTGAAGTTCTAGGACTTGAAGGTGCTGTTCTTAGCCAAGGTTATTCTGTTTTAGGTGGTGTTGCTATTGGCGGTGCAATTGCTCTTGGCTTAAGTCTTTTTAGGAAAGGAAAAGATGTTCTTATTGCTCCAGGAGATGAAATAAAAGTTAAAATTAAAAGTACAGAAGAAATTCCTGTTATGCGTCGTGAAGCTTTGGTACAAAAAGAAATTGCCTATGATGGTTTGACCGTTAATATAACAGATATTTTCCTAGAAGAAGACCCTTTTGGAAAATTAAATACAATTTCTATTGATTTGATTATCAAAAATTACTCAGACAAAGACTTTTCAACTTTTGATATTGCTCTAATCAATGATTTGAGAACAAATTATAATCCATCTATATTTACTGATTACAGAAACTCGCTTGCAATGAAAACAATAAAAAAAGGAGAACAGGTTTCTGGTATATTATCTTTTTCTGTTGATGACCCTAAAAGAAAACATTGGCTTGTTTTTTATGATAAAAAAAATCATAAACCACTTGCAAAAATATCTATTGATAATGCAAAAAGCAAATTAAATATTTCTGACCTTGAAAAACAAAAAAAGAAGAATAAAAAGTAAAGAAAAAAATATAATGCTTGATATCGCTTTTTTTGAAAATATTAATAATAACGAAATCCTAGAACTCCTTAAATGTATAGGAATTAAAACAAAAAAATTTAAACAAAATTCCTATATTTTAAAGACAGGAGAAAAAATTGATTATCTAGGTGTTATTCTTGAAGGAAACGCTCAAATAATAAAAAATGATTTTCTAAATAGAGAACGCATTATAGAAAATTTAAAGATAGATGATATTTTTGGTCATAATATAGTTTGTTTAGGTCAAAACAAAAGCCCAGTCGATGTAATTACAAAGACAAACTGCGAAGTGCTTTTATTGCCATTTGAAAAAGTTATTACACCTTGTAATAAACTATGTAAATACCATCTTCAATTAATTAAAAATGTTATGAAAATGATTTCAAAAAGAAATTCTCTACTTAATGATAAACTTGATATCATAGGGCAAAAAACAACAAGAGAGAAAATTTTAGCGTTATTAGAAAACTATAAAACTGAAAAAGGTATATTTTCTATCCCATATTCTCGTGAAGAAATGGCTAAATTTCTATGCATAGATAGAAGCGCAATGTCTAGAGAACTATGTAAAATGAGGGATGAAGGTATTTTAAGATTTAATAAAAATCATTTTGAATTTTTATAAAATTTTTAAATTTAATAAAAAAAAGAAGACAGGGCATGTAATGTGCTCTGTCTTCTTTTAAACTTATACTATCAACTATGAACCAGAACCAGTTGTAGCGTTTTGACCAGAACCAGAAGTACCTCTTTCAAACATAACTTCTTGAGTTGGTGTTCCGAATGGAACAACTTTTTGAGAGTAAATCATAGCTTGGTATACGTCTTTTGGTCTCTTTGAAGAAGTTGTAGCTACGTTTGGTTTTTTAACACCGTTTACGTCAATCCAAAGGTTTGGAGCAGCGTTTGATGTAGCACAAGGATTGATGTTGTAAGAGTCACAAGCAGATGCATCATCATCATCATTTGCTGAAGAGTAGTTAGATGATACGCAGAACATCATACCATCAGCAGTTGTAAATACATCGCCTTCGCAATCGTCAGTAGTGAAAGTATCATCACCTTCGATTGTGCTCATTCTTGTTTTGAAGATACCATCAACTAATGCTTCACCAGTTGTATAGTCTTGAGCAGACAAACCTTCTAAAGCATAGTGAAGAGTTAATGCTTGGTTAGTACCAGCAATAGCTTTTTTCAATGCAGAACGAAATTCTTGTGCATTTGTGTTGTTCATCAATGTAGGAACTGTCATAGCAGCGATTACACCAATGATTACCAAAGTAATTAAAACTTCGGCCAAAGTAAAACCTAATTTTTTCATATTCTTTTGCCTTTCATCTTTTTCGAAACTTAATTCAAATAAATACCAGTTTATTATATACTTTTGTTACATAATAGTCAATAGGTAACGAATTGTAACAAAAGTCTGTATCGCTTAAGCAGTGCGTAAGCGAGTTTACAGAGATATTCGGTTTTATATGAAAAGTTTATGTTTTTTCTATATATCATTTATATTTTACTTTTATGTAAAATCAATCACATTCAAACAAATTCATACACAATAACAAACAAGCCTTAAGTCAATTATAACGTTCTTTTTCAATTCAAACCTGCGATTATGTCAGGCCACATTTTCTAGTTATATCTAAAAAGTTTTTATTTATTTCGTATATTTTATTTGTTTCTATGATTTATAGAAGTATTGTTCCCAGTTCTAAAAAAACTCAAACCCATTTTTTGAATTATAGATATTCCAATTCATACAAACGCAGTATTTTTTTAAAATATTAAACTTTTTTAAGTAAATACATCTATAATAATGACATATTAAAATATTTCATTAAACAGAATATGTGTATAAAGGAATTATTTTATGATTAACAGTTTAAAAAGTTTAGTATCTCAAGTATTTTATGCTCCAGCAACAACTCAAACAACAGCAATTGAGACAAAAAGCGAGTATAATCCGTTTGAAAATCCATTTATTCAATCACCAACAAGCAACAACTATGCTGTAAATAAACCAGTTAAAGGTGGTTATTTTGCAGGATACTATAATGGCCAACCAAATATTGTTGGAAGAAGATTATTCATAGAAGTATAAAACTATTAAAATTCTGTTGTTTTTGTCTGATTTTTAAACTTAGTAATATTAGATTGGAACAATAAATTAACAGTACCAACAGGTCCATTTCTGTGTTTTGCAATAATTAGTTCTGCCTTACCCTTATTCTCAACTTCATCTTTATTGTAATATTCATCCCTGTAGATAAACATTACAATATCAGCATCTTGCTCAATTGCACCAGAATCTCTTAAGTCAGAAAGCATAGGACGTTTATCTGTTCTCGCTTCCACTCCTCTTGACAATTGAGAAAGCGCAATTATAGGAACATTTAGTTCTCTAGCAAGCCCTTTAAGAGAACGAGAAATAGCAGATATTTGTTGGTTTCTATCGTTAGGATTTCCGCCACCTTCCATAAGTTGCAAATAGTCAATTACAATAAGACCCAAATCTTTTTCTTCAAGCATTAAACGTCTGCATTTTGCCTTAATATCAGTTGCTGTAACGCCTGCTGTATCATCAATATACAATCTTGCGTCTGCCAATCTTTCCATTGCTTCTGTTAATTTTTGGAAATCTTTTAAATCGACGTGTCCATTATTTGTTCTTCTTGTATCCACTTCTGCCTCTGCACACAACATACGTTTGGCAATTTGTATCTTAGGCATTTCTAAAGAGAAAATAGCAACGCCTTTTTTTGCCTTCATTGCAACATTTTGAGCCAAGTTAAGTGCAAATGCGGTTTTTCCCATAGAAGGACGTGCAGCAAGTATTATTAAATCAGATTTTTGAAGTCCAGATGTCACTTCATCCAAGTCATAGAAACCAGTTGTAATTCCAACAAGTTCGTCTTTATTGTTGTATCTTGATTCAATCTGTTCATAACTTGATACTATTAAATCAGCAATTGGAACCATATCACCAACATCTTTTTGAGCGGCAATGTTAAATATTAACTTTTGCGCATTATCAAGAACAACACTTGTATCTTCATTTTCATACGACATAGAAACAATTTCAGAACCAGCGTTGATTAATGCTCTTTTAATCTCTTTTTCTTGAACAATTTTGGCATAAAATTCAACATTGGCAGTGGTTACAACATTTAATGCCAAGTCATTTATGTATGCCCTTCCTCCAACAGCTTCAAGTTTTTCATCATTTCTTAAACATTCCGAGACTGTAACAATATCAATAGGCTCATTTCTTCTGAACAAATCTAACATTGTTTGATAAATAATTCTATGTGCGGGTTTATAAAAACTTTCAGGATTAATAAACTCAACAATACGGCCTAAAGACTGAGGATTTACTAAAACAGCACCAAGTACTGCTTCTTCTGCTTCCACGCTTTGTGGCAACAATTTTAGCATGCTATTATCCGCTTGCCTTGTAACCTTATTTGCCAAGTGACCTCCAAATATTATTATTTATCCATTCCCAATTATTGTTCAGTGTATGCTTTTTCGTTTTGCGTTTCACGAACAGGCATTTCTCTACGTCTATCTTTTTGATTAGACAAATATTCACGTCCGTTTTTAACAATTCTATGTATTTCAGCAATATTACGATCTAAATTATCAAGAACTTGTTGTGCGTACGCTTGAGCACCTTCTTTTGTTTCAATTGCTTCTTTTAACGCTGCTCTACGCATATCTTCAGCTTCTTGTGCTGCTTTATTTTTCATTTCTTCGCAGCTCTCTTTTACTTGTTCTTGTATTTTTGTTGCTTTTTCTCTAACCGCTCTAATTAATTCAGATTCACTCAATATATTAGAAGCAGTATTTTGAGCTTCGCTTATAATTCTATCTGCTCTACTTTGTGCTTCCATATATATATCATCACGTCTTTTGAGTATCATTTCTGCTGTTTTGATTTCTTCTGGCAAAATTGCTCTTATCTTGCTCAAAATATCTTGAACATCATCTATGTTCATAAAAAAGCAGTAACTACCAACATGAAACTTGTTATCCAACATTTCATCTGCTTCGTCTATTAAATGACTTACTCTAAGTTCTGTCATGATTTTAACCTTTCGTATATTTTGCTTCTAAATATTTTGCCACTGGTTCCGGCACAAATTTTGAAATATCGCCATTCATTCTTGCTATTTCTTTAACTGTACCTGATGATATAAAATTATATTTTGGCTTTGTTATGAGGAATACTGTATGAATATCTGAACATAACGCACTATTTGCTTGTGACATTTGCATTTCATATTCAAAATCCGATACCGCTCTAAGACCTCTTATTAACACATTTGCATTTCTTTTCTTTGCGTATTCAATTGTCAATCCATCGAAACTATCAACTTCGACATTTTTTAAGTCTTTACAAGCCTCTCTTATAAGCATTATTTTGTCTTCTAAAGGTATAAAACTAGTTTTATTTACATTTACCGAAACTACAATTATTACTTTATCAAAAATATCTGCAGCTCTTTTAAGTACGTCTAAATGACCTTTAGTTATAGGATCAAAACTGCCCGGATATATTGCCGTTTTCAATTTCTTTACCTTTTGACTCAAATACTTACATGATAATTATATTGCAATCATAAATTTAGTATTATTCCCAACTAGCAAATATTTATGATTTTTTACAATTAAAAAATAAGTTTGATATTTTACTTATACATGTTGAGGTACATAACGTTGATAATTATCGTCAAAATAGTAATGGATACAATTTTTTCCATTTTGTTTTGACATATAAAGCGCTTTATCAGCACAATCTATTAAATCTTTTATGTTATCAGCGGCATTCGGATATTCTGCAATGCCCATACTTACTGTCGGTCTTATAATTGTATTTTCATCAACTTTAACTTCAATTTCACTTATTTTTTGTCTTAGTCTTTCTGCTATAACAAGTGAAGTTAAAATGGATGTTTCAGGCATAATAACAGTAAATTCTTCACCACCATATCTTGCAGCAATATCGACATGCCTGATAGTTTTTTGAATTACGTTAGCAATTTCTTTAAGCACCATATCACCAACCAAATGACCATAAGTATCGTTAACATTTTTAAATTCATCTATATCTAGCATCAGAAGTGAAAGTACATGATGATATCTATGAACTCTGTTTATTTCTGACTCTAACAAGAAATAAAAATGTCTATGTATATATAATTTTGTTAAACCATCTTTTGTAGCAAGTTCATACAATTGCGCATTATCAACTGCAATAGCCGCCTGATTTGCAAGTGCTTCAACAAATTCTAAATCTTTTTTATTGAAAAGTTTACCATTCTTCTTATTAGTGATGTTTATAATCCCAATACATTCACCTTTTGCAATCAAAGGAACACAAATTAAAGATGAAATATTTTCTTTATCACCTTTCATCATACAAAATCTAGGGTCATTTCCACCCAAATTTGTAATGATAGATTTCCTTTCCGAATATACTTTTCCAGCGATACCAGTATTTGGACTGATTTTTTGACATTCAACAAGTCCATTGTTAATTGCATCTTCATGTTCTTTATCTTTTAAACCATATACTACTTTTACTTGTAGCATATTATCAGTTTTATCATAAAGCATTAAAGAACCTTTTTCCGCATTAACAGTTTCAATTGCCTTATCAAGAATAACACTAATTAAACGTTTTAAATCATCAATAAAATTAACTGCTTGAGAAATATTATACAAAATTGAAAGATTATGAATGGTTTTATTCAAATCCATAATTTTCATTTCTTGTTCTTTATTACGGACAAATTTCCTAAGCGCAGGTTCTATACAAGCAAATATTTGCTTAATATAGTTCATATCCTCTTCAGAAAAATCAGAATTTCCACTTTTTTTACCAAAAAATGCCACACAGAAAGGATTTTCATCTAGATGAAAAATTCTCAAATAATCACCATTTAAACTATTGAGATTATTAGTATTCCAAAAAGCTTTGTATATATAACTGCCATCATCATTGGTAAGTTTAACAATTTCATCTGTCAAAGTTTGCAAAAATGGAGCATTATCCCCATTAAATTCATAATTTTCACTACTGTCAGATATAATATTTTTTGTTTGAAAAATACCATTATTGTTAATAAAAAACCTTATATCAGCAATACCTAAGGAAGCACTAATTAAAGAAGACACTTTTGCAAGCAAGTCTTCCATAGAACGCGATTGATTTGCAACCATATTAACATCAAATAGGTTGTGCAATTCCAATACATTTTTTTGTAAACTATATATTTTTTCAGCTAAATCTTCTGACATAGTTGCATTATACTACAATATTTTATTCTTTGACAGGATTTTCTTTTTTCGGTCCTTTATTTTCAATAAAAGCAGTTACAGCAGAAGTAATAACCATAACAGGCAACATAAATGTTTTTATATTATGTCCTAAAGCTTTAGGAACTGAACCATATCTAGTTTTATCTACAAATGACCAAAAAACCGTCAAAGCACCAAGTGTCGGCACAGACGAAACCGAATGTTTTACAAACGAATCCATATAGCGTACGGGATAGGAACTATTTTTATTTACCTTCCCTGAATCAACTTTATTTTGAGGATTTTGTTGTGTCGCCCCAAAGTTAACTGTTCCAGAAACCGGTCTAATCATATGCCTCCTTGAAAGACAACTTAGTTTTTACTCTTACAGACAATCATTATATCTTTTTTTAAGATTTTCGTCGACATGATTTTTAAATTGTTACATTTTGATATGTATTCTCTATCAAATCCACTAACCCAATTTATGGCAGTATCATCACCCATTACTTTAGGAGCAATGAATTGAATTAATTCATCCATTAAATCTTCTTCTATAAAGGATTTATTCAATATTGCACCTGTTTCAACCAGAATACTTTTAATGCCTTTTTTATACAAAATTTCCATAGCACAGTTAAGATCTATATGGTTATTTTTTGTTCCACATTTTATAACTTCTATGTTCTCAGGATATTGTTTTACTTTTTCGTTTGATATCTTGTCAGAAGTCATGATAATGACTTTTGTACCGTCATTGTTGTATACATTGCTACTCGCTAGCGTTGAAAGATTTGTATCAAGAACGACACGAATAGGATTTCTTCCAGATTTCATCCGACAAGTCAAATAAGGATTATCATTTATAACTGTTTTGGAAGATGTCAAAATAGCATCATATTGGTTTCTTAATTTTTGAACCTCATACCTTGAAACTTCGTCCGTAATCTTTTCTGGTTTTCTTGTTCTGCCAACTATTTTCCCATCAAGAGTCGTTGCTGTTTTTATCGTGATATATGGTTTTTTCACTACTTGATTTTTAATAAAAATCTTATTTAATTCTCTACACTCATCTTCTAATACACCAACAACAACATCAATCCCTGCTTTTTTTAGTTTTTCAATTCCTTTCCCTGCAACAACAGGATTAGGATCAACCATCCCAATTACAACTTTTTTAATTCCTTTTTCTATAATCAAATCGGCACAAGGCGGTGTTTTTCCATGATGGCAACAGGGTTCTAGATTAACTACTAAAGACAAACCTTTAACATCACAAGGAGCATTCAATATTGCATTACGTTCAGCATGATTTTCCCCATACTTTTCATGTCTACCTTCTGAAACAATATTAAAATCATCATCAAAAATAACGCATCCAACAAGAGGATTTGGTGAAACTCTTCCATAACTTTTTTTTGCAAGAGTAATACATTTTCTCATAAGGCGTTTATACTGATTCTGCATTATTTTACTTTCTCATAAAAAGCATCTGTTATGATTTGAGAGTATTTCCCTTTTTCGTTAGCAGAAATAACAACTAGATTTTTTCCATTTTCAAGTTCAACCACTCCAACAATTCCTTCCATATCTTTTATAGGAAGATTTGCTATTTCAACATCAACTTTTGCATAAGGTATTTTCTGTCCTAAACCCGTAAATTCACCTTTTTTGGTCACTTCTATTTTGCTAAATTTTACCGGTTTATATTTAAAATCCTCTAATGCTTTTTGAATTTTTTCTTGAGCATTATCACCTTTAATATCATCTTTTGTAAGAATGTCTTGTTTTGGAGTTTCAATAATTATCATCTTTTGTGAAGATGCACCATGATCTGCCACAATCATTCTATGTTTTAAAAATTTAAAATTTGTAGATATTTTGTATTCATCATCTATACCAGACAAATCCACAACGTCTTTTGTTTTATCAACCATTTCTTTTTGTGAAACAGATTTTTTCTCACTAATTTTAGTTTTTATGTAATCAATAACACCCAAATGAACTAGTCCAAAAAAGACTAAAATTACAATTATTGTCTTGATAATAAAACTAAAACAACCTTTCATTAAAACTCCTTTATATTCCGTTGAATTATACCGCAATTTGTATTACATTAAGTATATATATGATGGATGAAGAAATCAAGAACGCGAATAGTTGTGATGTAGACATAAGTCTTGCTACTCCAATGTTTAAACAGTTTCTGGAAATCAAAAGAAAATATAGAGAAACTGTTTTATTATATCGTCTTGGAGATTTTTATGAAGGTTTTTTTGAAGACGCAATTCTTTTTTCAAGAGAATTAGGGTTAACCTTAACACATAAAGATGGTGGAAAACTTGGAAAAGTTCCAATGGCAGGAATACCAGTTAAAGCAGTAAATAACTACATTCCAAAACTGCTTGAAAAAAATATAAAAGTTGCCGTATGTGAACAACTAGAAGACCCAAAAGAAAGTGCTGAAAAACTTGTAAAAAGAGATATAGTTAAAACAATTACGGCTGGAACAATAACTGAACTAAACTTATTAGAGCCAACTGGCAACAACTATTTAGCATCTGTTATTAATGTAAATAACACATTTGGACTCGCATATACGGATATTTCAACAGGGGAATTTAAAGTTACAAAAGGAAGTTTAAACGATATTCTTTCTGAACTTGCAAGGATTAAACCTGCTGAAATTCTCGCACCTATCAAACAACAAAAAATATTACCATTTCAAATTGTTCCAGATGAAAAAATTAATTTGCCAGATGAAATAACATCAATTTATCCATGTACAAAAGTAGCTAGTTCATCTTTTGATGAGGATAGAGCAGTAAAAAATATTAAAGATTTGTTCAAAATTGTATCATTAGAGTCATTTGGATTTGCTGAATTTAAGCCTGCTTTTCTTGCAGCAGGTGCAATTGTTGAATATCTAATTGAAACTCAAAAAGGAGTTTTACCTAAATTTGACACAATCAAACCATATTCATTAGATGATTTTGTTTCTCTAGATTCAAATACAAGAAAAAACTTAGAACTTTTACAAACATCAAAAGACAAACAAAAATTTGGAAGTCTTCTATGGGCAATTGACAGAGTCAAAACTCCGATGGGTTCTAGACTTTTAAAAAATTGGCTAACTCAACCAATAAAAAATATTGAAGAAATAAAACAAAGACAAAATGCAGTAGAAGAACTAATAAATAATCCCAAAGACAGAATTAATCTTGCAAATTTATTGTCAAGAATATGTGATGTTGAACGCTTGAGCGTTAAATTAAGTAATGGAAGTATTAATCCTCGAGACTTTATTGCACTTAAAGATACTTTATTCCTTATCCCTAACTTTGAAAGCATTTTTAAAAATTTCAACAATGATTATCTCAAAAAATTCACCACTCAAACTGAAGATTTGATGGAATTTGCTTCTGTTATAAATAGAACAATTGTTGATGACCCACCAACAAGTACAAAAGAAGGTGGAATTATAAAAGAAGGTGTCAGCGCAGAATTAGATTATTACAAAGGTCTTTTATCTGGTGGCGAGGAATGGCTTCAAAAATTTGAAGAACAAGAAAAAGAAAAAACTGGAATTAAAAATTTAAGAGTTTCTTACAATAATAATTTTGGTTTTTTTATAGAAATAACAAAATCAAACCTATCTCAAGTTCCAATGTACTATGTAAGGAAACAAACACTTACAAATGTTGAAAGATATACAACTGAGGAGCTCAAAAAACACGAAAATGACGTATTCTCCTCTAGATACAAATCTGTTGAACTTGAGCAACGTATATTTTCAGATATGACAGAATACTCAAAAGCTTTTGTTGATGTATTAAAAGAAACTGCTCATTTTCTATCTAAAGTTGATGTTTTATTATCATTTGCGAATGTTGCTATAGAATCAAACTACACGAAACCAGAAATTACAAACTCAAACGAATTATACATAAAAGACGGTAGGCATCCTGTTGTGGAAAAACTCTTGCCTATGGGAGAATATGTTTCTAACGATTTGAAACTTGTTGCTGATATTCATAATTATGAAGACACTCAATTTATGATTTTAACTGGTCCAAATATGGCAGGGAAATCAACATATATGAGACAAAATGCCCTTATTGTATTATTAGCACAAATTGGTTCTTTCGTACCAGCAGATTATGCAAGAATTGGTATTGTAGATAAAATTTTTACCAGAGTTGGCGCTGTCGATGATTTATCACTCGGACAATCAACGTTTATGGTTGAAATGAATGAAACGGCATTTATTTTAAATAGTGCAACTGAAAAAAGTTTAATTTTACTTGATGAAATTGGAAGAGGCACTTCTACGTACGATGGCGTTGCTATTGCTTGGTCTGTTGCAGAACATATTGCAAAAAATATTAAAGCAAGAACGATTTTTGCAACACATTACCATGAACTAAATGTTATGCCAAAGTCAATAGAACAAATTAAAAATTATAGAATAACTTTGACCGAAGAAGATGGTGAAATTAGATTTTTAAGAAAAGTTATAGAAGGCTCTGCTAGCAAAAGTTATGGTATTCAAGTCGCAAAAATGGCAGGACTTCCAGATTCTGTTATTTCAAAAGCACAAACGATTATGAACAAAATGCAGAAAGATTTTTCTAAAGACTTATCTTCTAGAAAAACAAAAAATTCAACTATTGATGTTCCACAATTATCATTAACCTTTGAATAGGATAAAACAATGTTAAAATCAACTAAGACTGATATTTTCGCTATCTTATCAATACTTGTGATTTTTCTTTGCATTCTACCTTTCTTTTTTCTACACCAAGGACTTTTTACCATTGATACTGGAAGAGAATTATACATTTCTCAACAAGTTGCACAAGGGAATGTTTTATACAAAGACATTTTAAACATATATGGACCTTTTGCATATCAATTAAATGCCCTTTTATTCCTTATTTTTGGAGAGAGCATAAATACTTTATATATTTTTGGAATTGTAAATTCATTTTTCATACTCACTTCAATTTATTTATTAGCAAAAGAATTCTTAAACACAAAATATTCTTTATTAATAACAATTATAACAATGTTCTCTCTTGTTTTTCAGACATTTTTGTTTAATTCAAATATCACATATTCTTATGGATTAATTTATGGACTTTCAACATTTTTAGTTTCTGCACTGTTTTTAATAAAATACATTAAATCCGAAAAAGTTAATTATGCATATTTTTCTTGTATTTTTGCAGGTATAAGTATTATCAATAAATATGAATTTATACTACATCCACTTGCTTTATTAATCGTATTTTTATTTTTAAAACCTTTAAAAATAAAAGACATATTTAAATCATTTTTATGTTTTATAAGTTTTCCAATTATTTCATTTGCATTTTTATTTGTTCAAGGATTAACAATATTAGACGTAACAAGTGCATACAACATAATGTCTACTATGGCAAAATCAGAAACAATGAACCATTTTTATTCTCTGCATGGTTGCTTCTTTGACCCAAAAAATTATTTTAAACTTATAACCAAAAGTCCTATTTATACATTTTTTGGCATGCTACCTCTTATCAATATCATATTATCTCTAGTATTCTTAAAAAAACTAAAACAAGACAAAGCAAAACTAATATTTTGCATAATTTCTGTTTTTGCTGCTTTTAAATTTACTATATTTTTAAAAATAGACCATATGGGTGCATTTTTCTTCCCACTTTGTTTTTTAACATTCTTTGTCCTTGCAAACGAAAAATTTTCTAAACTCTTTAATTATCTATTCCTATCATATTTAGTGATAATTTTTGCTTATGCAGATTTCAATTCACTTAAATTAAAAACTCATTTATTAGAAACACCAAAAGGAAATGTATATACTTATTCTAAAGACAAGATGATGATGGAAATTCCCATTAATTTCATTATCAATAATGCAAAAAAAGATGATAAAGTGCTTGTTGTACCAGAGGGTGCATTTATAAACTATGCAACTGATAAAGAAACAGATAATCAATATATAAACCTTGACCCATTGTATTATTTAGATACTTTTAACGAAGAAAAAGTAATAAATCATTTCACGACAAACAACATTATGGACTACATTGTAATATTACCAATATCCACAACTGAATATGGATACAGAAATTTTTGCAGTTATGCTCAACGTTTTTGTGAGATGATTGATAACGAATATAAATTAGTTGAAGAAAAAGATACTATAAAAATATATGAAAGAAAGTAAAATATGCGCAAAATTGCTCTAATAAACCACGGATGTGCAAAAAACCTTGTTGATTCTGAACTTATGTTAGGTAAACTTGCACAAAATGGATACCAGATAACCCTTGATGAAACAAAAGCAGATATTGTAATTATTAATACTTGTTCTTTTATTCATGATGCAGAAAAAGAATCTGTTGCATCAATATTTGATATGATTCAAAATGGAAAAAAAATCATTATAGCAGGTTGTCTATCTCAAAAATACAAACAAGAATTAAAAGGATTAATTCCAGAAGCAGTCGCATTTTTGGGGACATCGGATATAGATAAAATAGTTGATACAGTAAAAAAAGTCACAAAAGATAAAGTTAAGGTATATGCGGTCAATGAAAATCCAAAATACATTTATCCTGAAAATATTGAACGCCAACAAATTACTGTAGGCGCTAGTTCTTATATAAAAATAGCAGAAGGTTGTAATTTTAATTGCGGTTATTGCATAATTCCTGCATTAAGAGGTCCTTATACATCAAGAAAAATAGAAAATATTGTTAACGAAGCAAAAAATCTTGCAAAAAAAGGAGTTACAGAAATTTGTCTTATTGCTCAAGACACAACAAGTTACGGAAAAGATTTATATGGAAAACCATCTCTTGTAAGCCTTTTGGAAAAACTAAACGAAATTGAAGACCTAAGTTGGATTAGAATTTTATATACTTATCCATCTCTGTTGACCGATGATGTCCTTGAAGCTGTTAATAGGCTTGAAAAAATAGTGAAATATATTGATGTTCCACTTCAACATGTAAGCAAAAACGTACTAGCCCTTATGAATAGACCCGTTGAGGACTATTCTAAACTTATAAAAAGAATTAGAAAAATCATTCCATCCGCCGCAATAAGAACAACTTTCATTGTTGGCTACCCTGGCGAAACCGAAGAAGATTTTAACGAACTTTATAATTTTATAAAAAATATGAAACTGGATAGAGTCGGTGTTTTTGAATTTTCAAAGGAAAAAAATACAAAAGCATATAAACTCAAACCCCAAATAACTGCAAAAGTAAAAAAACAGCGCAAAAAATTATTAATGGAATTACAACAACAAATTTCAAAAAACATCAATAAAAAACTAATTGGGAAAGAAATAGATTGCATAATAGAAACCATTTCAGAAGATGGCATTATAACAGCAAGAACATATAAAGACGCACCAGAAGTTGATGGACTTATCTATATAGGAACAGATAAGGATGTGATTCCGGGGGATGTTGTTACTGTTAAAATAACCGGTGCAAATGAATACGACTTAACAGGAACCTTTTAGGAATAATAATTATTTCCCTTTATTTTTCCTATTCAAATAATCAAGTTTTTTTGCAACATCTTCTCGTTCAGGATATTTTTTATTGATACTGATTAATCTTTGCATTGCAACATCTTTATGTTCAGTTCTTAGTTCAACAAATGTTTGTAAAACAATAGCATCAATATCAGTAGCATCTATACGTCTTGCTGCATATATATATCTTAATGCATTTGAATAGTCTTTTTGTTTATAATAATTAACTGCTATATTATACAAAATAACAAAATTATTTTGAGGATTATCTTGTACATTAGGAAGTACATTTATCAATATAGCATTTGCGTGCTTATAGTGTTGTTTTGATGCATATTTAGTTGCCAAATCAACCCATTTAGGAATATCTTGAACATCATTACTTAAATTGTTCATCAATTCACGCACATCATTATCTATGCCATCTCCAGGGACAGACGTAATTGCAGCGTGGAAAAATAAATCATCGTACTCTTCAGGAGCCAATGGTTCATTTATAACATCTGGCACCATTTTGTATAAAAGAGTCAAAGTATTTGCATCTCTTGCTGTAAGATTTTTATTTGGAAGAACATTTGAAATATAATCACCAGAAAAATGCATCACATCTGCTTCATTAGAACTATAACCAGCAATTCCTAAAGCATGTCCTATTTGAGTTTTCATTACAGAACCAAAAGCACCAGAACCTTGTTCTAACTGTGAACTATCAATTGGTTTTATAATTATATCAACTCTGTTTAAAATATCATCATTAATAACAGGAATAGTTACTGCGCTACGAAGCGTATCATTTGGATCTACTGTCGGCAACGTATTAGCCATTGAAACAACAATATCTGCTTCCGCAACATTATTAACTTCATTAAAAATAATAGCCCCATTACTCAAACTAGACCAAGCAGTAAATGCTCTTTTTATTTCAGTCATATAAGAAGATGGCAAACTATTACCAACTTGTACTGTATATTTTATCGGCTGAGTATTATTCCATCTATAAACTATATCATCATGCAAAACATAATCAACATAATTTGCCCCAACCATTGCATCAACTTGTTGTCTTATATATCTAAGAACCCGAAAAGCATACTCACTTGCTTCATCAAAATCTTCATATTGTGAAATTTCATATAATTTTTTCATATTTTCGTATGTAATAGGCATTCTAGAAAGAGTCATTACTTGCAAATATACAATGTTTTCATCTACAGGATTCATGCTTTCTGCTATTTTAAGCATTCTTATTGCCTTGTCGTATTCTTTTACTTCAAGATACTTTTGTCCCTGATGAGATAAAAAATCAGAAGCTATCCCATTATTAATAGCAAACCAACAACCAGCCCCAAGTAGAATTAACGTGCCCCAAAAAGAACATGTTACTATTGTTCTTCTAATCTGCTTTGCTTTTTCTTCTTCACGCTTTCTTTGCTCATCAAGCATTTTTTGACGTTTTAATTTGCGCGCTCTTCTTTCCTTTTGCAAAGCAAGGTCTTTATCTCGCTTACTTTCACTATTCTCATCCATGAAAATATCCCTTTGTTATTTATTTAATTCCAATAACTCAGACAGTCTTGTTGTTTCTATCTTAGATAATATCTCCGAATTCCCTTTCATTTTAAAGTATTCGGCGAATTTAGGGGTCGTTTTTAAATTAAATGAACGACCATTTTTATCTCTTTTTCTACTTATCAAACCTTTTTCAATGAGCTCATGAACGTGATCATAAGCGGTTGAACCACGCAATTCTTTTAGTTCTGCTTGTCTTATCGGTTCTTTTAAGGCAATAACTGTAAGTGTTTTTAAAACAGCATTTGAAATATCAACAGGACAAAGCTTCTCAACTATATCCATATATTCATTTTTAACTTGAATAATATAGCCATTTTCATCATCAATCTCGAGAGCCCCTTCTCTTGAAGAATAATCAAAAATCAAAGCAAGCATTGCCTCTTCAACTTCTTGTTCATCCGCTTCAAGAATTTGCGCAATATCTTTTATATTGACGGCCTTACCAGTTACGAATAATACAGCTTCTATTCTTGCTTTTAAATCCATATTACCCCTACGCTGTTTGCTCCCCTAATTGCTCAACAGGCATTTGCCCTTTTACCACATACAAATCTGAATAAAATTCTTCTTGTTGTATATCAAATTCACTTTTAACAGATAAAAATAACAAAGCAATATATGCAGTTATTTTATCAAGCCCCAACAATGTTAAAGTGTTTAGTTCAACCTTCTCTTCCTTTTCAAAAATCTTTGTAAGATTTTCTTGAAGGACTTTAACACTTGTTTCTATATATTCTTCCTGAGCTAAATTAATGATATCTTCATTAGACATATTTTTATAACTTTGAACACGTCTTTTTGCACGCTCTAAAGAATTTTTTAAAGCCTGTTTTTTATCTAATTCTTCATAAAATTCTAACTGCCTAATTAAATCTTTTAAAGTTACAATTCTATTCCTATTTAATTTTACGCTTGTTCTTCTTTGAATAATATCTTCAATAGGAATAACATTATCTGGCAAATCTTGATAATACATATCATCAGAAAATCTAGAATCATCACTATCATCATATTCAGGGTCAATAGGAGCGATTGGCTCAAATTGAATAGGATCAATACCAACCAAAACGTTTGATTTCAACTTCAACAATACTGCCAAAAAGAATAATGCTCTTCCACTCAATCTTAAATTATTAGATTTACTTTCTGAAATATGAAGCATATACTTGTCTGCAATATCTGCAATATCAATATTCCAAGGGTCAATTTTACCTTGTTTTGCCATTTGAACCAATACTTCAATGCCATCAAGTTCTTCTGATGGTGTATCTAAAATAGAATCTACACTGAAATTATGTCCCAATGCTTCTTCATGGCTGTGTATATAAAAATTTTCCGCATCCTTTGGATTTAACATTAACTTACCCTAATTTCTAATCCCCGTTACAAGGGTTCTTCCATGTTCTTTTTGAGTTACACCTATCGTTCTATCAGCAGATTTTATCATATTTTGCTTGTGAGTAACTACTATAAATTGCGTATTTTTTGCTTGTTCTTTTATTATATCTGATAAACGCGCCAAGTTAATACCATCAAGGCTGGCATCAACCTCATCTAATGCGTAGAATGGTGCTGGAAGATATTTTTGGATAGCAAAAACCAATGCAAGAGCAGTGAGCGATTTCTCTCCACCAGACATTGCCCCTAGCTTTTGTTTCGTTTTATCTCTTATTTGCGCTTTTATCGTCATTCCACCATCAAAAGGATTTTCAGGATTTTCAAGCTCTAAACTTCCTTCACCTTCTGACAATTGAGCAAAAATATCTTTAAAATGTTCATTTATGTTATTGTACGTTTTCATAAATGTTTCTTTTTTAATTTGCTCATAACCAGACATCTTCTCAAGAATTTGTCTACGTTCATTTGTTAAAGTAGCAATTTGTTCTTTCTTTTCTTCTTGACGAGCTTTTACCTCATCATACGCTTCAATCGCAAGCATATTAACAGGTTCCATCTCTTCCATTCTCTTTTGTAAACGATGGATTTTATTGTTAATCTCTTCCGTTGAAATTTCTGTAGGAACTAAAGATTCTATATCAATTTGATTATCTTTAAGTTCAGCCCTTATTTCGGCAAGTTGAGGTTCAAGTTCTGCTCTTCTTGTTTTGAACGACTCTACCTGTTCTGCGATTTTTTCTATTTCATTTGAAATTTTATTCTTTTCTGTTTCAGCCTTTAAAAGTTCTTCTTGAACTAAATCACGTTGTTTTTGAAGTTCAATAAGTTTTTCGCCTAACACCTTAATTTTTTCTTCAAGTTCAACAGCTTTTACTTCAATTTCTTTAATTTCTTCAGCATACTTAACTTTATCATTAGCAGCAATTTCATTATCTTTTATTAATCTTTGGATTTGCTCTTCTTTGGCCTTAATTAATTCTTTATTAAAATCAATGTCTCTATTTGCTTCACTAATTTCATTATTACATTTTAAAATTTTATTTTGATATTCTTTGATTTGATTTTCAATGGCAGCAGTCATCTCTTTTAATTTTTTGAGTTCACCCTCTGTCATTTTACTTTCAATTTCAGCAATCTTATCTTGAAGCACAAGCATTTTATCATTTAAAGAAATAAGTTTTTCTTCGTATTTTTCAAGTTTTTTCTCAATATTTGCCACTTTTGGCGTTGCTTCTTTGATTATTTTATTGCATTCTTCAATACGTTGTTCATTATTTTTAGCATTATTATTCAAGTTATTCAACTCTATTTTTGCACCATTTAATGCTGTCATTGTATTTGAATAATTAGAACGAATTTTTTCTTGTTTTGTTTGAAGTTCTTCACGAGTTTTTTCAAGAGCAGCATATTGTTTTTGTAAATCTGCAAAACGTGCTTTAAATTTAGAAAGTTCTTCATCTTGATTTTGGCTAAATTTAAGCCCTGAACTTTGTCTATCACCACCCGTTATAGCACCAGATTTTTCAAATAAACTACCATCTAAAGTTACCAAACGATATTTACCGATTAACCTTTTAGCACAATCATAATCTTCAACAATCAAAGTATCACCCAACGCATAATAAAACGCATCTACATACTTATCATCAAAATCAACTAAGTTGATAGCAAAATCAACAATTCCTTTTTCTCTTGGAACCTTTAAACTTGAAGGCGCTTTCTTTATTTTGTTCAAAGGTAAGAATGTAGCACTACCCGCTCTAGCAGATTTTAAATAATCAATACAAACTCTTGCTACATCTTCATCATCGACTACAATATTTTTCATTCTTGCACCCATTGCAACTTCAAGAGCGGTTGAATATTCTTTTTCAACACTTCCCAATTGCAATAATGGAGCGTGAACACCTTTGATTTTTGCTCTTATGATAGAATCAATTGCTTTGCCTAAATTCATTTCTTCATAGGCACTTTTTTGCGCCTCAATAGTAACAATCTTCCTTTGCGCCATTTGAATATCATGCATAATATCTGATATTTCATTTTTATTTTTATCAAGATTATACATAATATTTTCTTGAGCAAGTTTACAATCCCCAAGTTCCTTTGTTAATTCTTCCACCTGAAGATTTAATTTATCTTGATTGTCTTTAAAATTAGCTTTAAATGAAATCAACTCATTAAGAGTCTTTTTCGCATTTTCAATATCTCTTTTTAAAGAAGCCAACTCTGTTTCCAATGGAATAGAACCAGATTTAATATCCCATTCTTCTTCTTTTAATTTTTCTAATTCTTTCTTTAAGTTGTTTCTTTCTTCTAATTGTTTATCAGCATTTTGATTTAATCCAGAAACTTCTTCTAAAATCTTTGTTAATTCTTTTTCTTGGATCTTAATATTTGCTTCAATTTGGGAAATTTCAACTTTCTTTTCTTCAATTTTTAAAGTTATTTTTTCAATTTTTTCTTTATGGTTTTCAATACCATTCTTAGAATTTTCAATTGTTTTTAAGTTATCGTGAATTGTTTTTTCAACAGCGCTAATAGCAAGTTCTTTTCTTTGAATTTGCCCTTTTAATTCTTCAAGTTGTTTCTTTGTTTCAATTTGTTCTGCTTCGCCATTATTTTTAACAAGTTCAGAAATCTCGCCATAACGTTTTTTTATTTCAACAAGCTTTTCTTCAAGTTTTTTAAGATTAAGTTCTTCATCTTTTTTCTTCTTGTTAAATTCCAAAATATTTTGGTGAGCAAGTTCCAAATTACGTTTAATATCAAAATATTTAACAGTTGTTATTTGACTTTCTAATTGAAATTTTTCAGTTTTTAATTTTTGATATTTTAAAGCAGTTTCTTTTTCTTGAGCCAATCTTTCAATATTAGATTCAATTTCAGTCAAAATAAGATTAGCGTTTTCAACTCTTTCTTCAACAGTTAATAACTCATCTTGTGCTTTTTCAATACGTCTATTAAAATCCGCAATTCCAGCAATTTCATCAATAATTTTTCTTCTTTCAACATTTGAGCAATTAACAATACTCATAACGTCACTTTGCATAATTACATTATAGCTATTAGGAGTAATTCTATATTTTTCAAGTTGAGAATGTATTTCAGTCAAAGTAGAAACTTGACCATTTAAATAATAAACACTGTTAAATCCTTGTGAAGATTTTCTAATTTTTCTCGCAACAGTAATCGCTTCTTCTGTTTTATCGTCAGGTTCAAAAACAACTTTTACATAAGCTTCGTTCTTCTTTGTATGGGTAGAAATAAAATCTGACAACTGTTCTGTACGCAAATTTCTTGCACTCGCAAGCCCAAGTGCAAACAAAATACTGTCAATGATATTACTTTTCCCCGAACCGTTTGGGCCCGCTATAGTCGTAAACCCTTTTAAAAACGGGATTGTAACATCATTCGCAAAAGATTTAAAGTTGTCAACTTCAAGTTCTTTTATATACATTTAAACTTAATGATACCCATTGTCTAGACTATAATAATTAGACAACAAATACACATAATAGTCAAAAACATTACATTTATTAATATTAAAGTATGTCTATATCAGTCGATTGAAGTGGAACTCCCATCAATTTTTCCAAATTTGCAGCCGACACATGATAATTCAACAAAGTATTGTAATAGTCTAGTTGTGAATTTCTATATGTGGTTTCTGCATCTTTAAGTTCGATTGCATCACCTAAGCCAACTTTATATCTTCCTGATGCCTGATCATATTGTTCTTTTGCCTGATCCATAGATAATTTTGCTACTACTATACTTTCTTGAGCATTAGTCAAATTAATATATGCTTGTTTGACTTCAAAATAAATATTTTGTTTTGTATTTTCAAAATCTGCTAAGTCTTTTTTATAAGTTGCTCTTGCTTCATCAACTTGTTTTTTCAATAGCAACAAGTTGACATTTTTATATGCAAGTTCGGCACCAAATTGATAACCATAGTCAGTATCAATTTTTTTACCACCTCGAGTATATCCACCAAATCCTCTAACATCTGGCAAAAATGCTCTTTTTGAAGCCCTAACTAATATTCCAGAAGCATCTGCTTTCTTCTTTGCAGCCTGTAGCTCTGGAGAAGTTTCAAATGCAGTATTAACAGCATCTTCAACCTGAATATCATAAGCTTTTGTAGTTAAATCATCAGTAACATCATAATCACTTACATCAGGAGTCCCCATCGCATTACTTAATTGAACATACGCAATCTTTAATGTATTTTTTGCCTGAATTAGACCCAATTTTGCTTTACCGAGATTATGCTCGGCTGTCAAAACATCTATTTTCGCCTTTGTTCCAATATCATAATATGCTTTTGCTTGTTCTAAATGCAAAGTGTAATCAGCAACTGTATCTTCGTATACTTTTACCTGTTGTTGAGCAAATAACAAATTATAATATGATTGTTTAACTGTAAAAATTACAGTATTGATACTATTTTGCAATTGGAATTGCGAAGATTCATAAGTATTTTTTGCCAAATCTGCTTGCGCTTTTGTCTTACCAAAATCGAATAAAAGCATATTTGCAGAAACAGTAGGAGTGTAGAACATATCATATTTTTGAGTTGGAAATGCAAAGTTTGCAACTTGCATATCGTTTCTTGAATAACTCAAACCAGCAGAGAATGTAGGAAAATAATTTGCCCACGCTTGCGCAATTCTACTTTTGTATATTTCTGAATTACTCATAGCCAAATGTATTAACGGATGTTTTTCCAAAGCAATTTTCACACATTCATCAACTTTCATAATTCTATTAGTATTGATGCTTGCGTGATATGCAGTATCAGTCAATACAGTATTATCATCACCTTGATTTACCGCTGGAGTTTCTTCTTGTAACACAACTGCATTTTCAACATTTTCTATATTTTTTTCTAATTCTTTTTGTGCCTTTTTTTCAGCTCTTTTAGCGGCTTTTTCTGCTTGTTTTTGTTGTTTTTTAAGTTCTTTTTCCGCTTTCTTTTGTTCTTTCAAAAGAACATCATTATCAACTTCAACAGCATCTGCTTCCTGCCCTAAATTAGCGCTATTTTTTTCTGGTTTCCAAGAAAAAATATCCTTTACTCTTTGAGAAAAAGTTGGTTGTACAACAGTCGGACCAGCAACTTCTTCAAGAGTTGGTCTTGCCTCATTAACAACCACATCTTCTTGCACAACATCTTGAGCAAAAGCCGCTCCAGACATTACTAAAAACATAAATATAAATAATTTTTTGTTCATTTTATCCACTCTACTCTATAAGTTTTAATTATTCGATTGTTTTAACGCTTTTTTCTTTGCCGCATTTTCTACCATAGACTGAACTACAACGTAGAATACTGGTGTTAAGATTGTACCAATTGTAGCAGCAGCAACCATACCACCAAATACTGTTGAACCAACAGCAATTCTTGATTGTGCACCAGCACCAGTTGCAAATACCATTGGCAACACACCAAATACAAATGCTAACGCTGTCATCATAATCGCTCTAAATCTCAATCTTGCTGCTTCTATCGCTGCATCTTCAATACTGTAACCTTGTTGTTCATGTAAATCTCTAGCAAACTCTACAATCAAGATAGATTGTTTTGCCGCAACCCCAATTAAAGTAATCATACCAATTTGAGCATATAAGTCGAAAGATAGTCCCATCATCATTTGGAAAATCAAAGCACCTAACGCAGCAATTGGAGCAATTAATAATACCGCTACTGGAATTGACCAACTTTCATACAATGCAACCAAGAACAAGTATACGAAAGTCAATGCCAAAGCAACTACTATACCAGTTTGTCCTGATGATTCTCTTTCTTGCATTGATGTACCAGACCAGTCATAACCTACATCTTGAGGAAGAACTTTTTGAGAAACATTTTCCATAGCAACCATTGCTTCACCTGATGATTTTCCCGCAGAAGGTTGACCTGAAAATTGTACACTTCTATATTGGTTAAATCTCGTAATAGACGCCGCACCAACGGTTTGTTCTAAGCTAACCATTGTTCTTAGAGGAACCATTTGTCCTCTCATGTTTTTAACGTAAATCTTTTCAATATCAGTTGCTTTATTTCTAAAATCATCTTCTGCTTGAAGTTGAACTCTGAATACACGACCTAATTTATTGAAGTCATTTACATAATATGAGCCTAAAGTTGAAGCCATTGTTGCATACAATTCTTGTATGTCAACATTTTGCGCTAGAACCTTAGCATAATCAATATTTAATCTATATTGTGGAACGTTTGCTTGGAATGTTGTATAAACGTTATTCAAACTTGGGTCTTGATTTGCTGCAACCATTAACTTTTGCGCAAATCCTTCTATATCTTGAAGCGAGTGTTCTCCTTTTGATAACATTTGGAACTCAAAACCACCTAACATACTCATACCAGAAATAGCAGGAGGAGAAAAACAAGCAATTTGTGCTTCGTTAATCTTTGCAAACCTTGTTCTTAATTCTTTTAATATACCGTTATGAGATAAATCCGTTGGTTTACCTTGTATTTTTCTAATCACCCACTGAATAGGATTTACTTGTCTTTCGTGCCACTCTTTTAATGGAGTAATACAAAATGCTTGGTTTGTTGGTCCTATACCAGCGAATGTAATAATTCTTTCAGTTTCAATACCTTCAATTTGTTTTGCTTCCTCTGTCATTTTTAACAATACTTCTTGAGTTTTGTTTAAAGCACTACCAGGAGGTAACACAACTTGAGACATCAATACTGCTTGGTCTTCATCTGGAATAAATCCTGTTGGAATTATTTTGAACAAAAATCCCATTAAAACTAGGAAAATTGTATATAAAGTAATAGTTAATTTTTTATTGAATACGAATTTTTTAACAACTTCTAAATACCACTTTGTAATTTCATCAAATCTTTTATCAAAAGCAACGAATACTCTATTTATAAAAGCAGTAAAGAAATTACTTGGTTTTCTATTAGGATCTTCTGCACGAAGCACCATTGTACACATAGCAGGAGATAAAGACAATGCGCAAACTGCTGATAATGCAATTGATACTGCAATACAAACAGCAAACTGTCTATACATCAAGCCGGATAATCCTGCAACAAATGAAACAGGAACAAATACGGCCATAAGAACCATTGCCATAGCAACTAATGCTCCACCAACTTCTTGCATTGTAAGCTGTGTTGCCTCTATTGGCGATTTACCCTCTTCTAAGTGACGCTTTACGTTTTCAATTACTACAATAGCATCATCAACTACTACCGTTACCGCAAGTACCATCGCAAACAACGTCAGCAGGTTAATCGACATACCAAACATCGGCAATGCCGCAAATACACCAACTAATGATACTGGAATGGTTACAAACGGAATTAATGTTGAACGCCAATCACCTAAGAATGTAAAAATTACCACAATTACGATAAGTGAAGTCAACATAATTGTGAAGAAAACTTCTTTCATTGATTCACGAATAAATTTAGAATCATCATGCATCATTTTTACTTCTAATGAATCAGGAAGTGTTTTGTTAATTTGTTCAATTTTCTTATTTACTAAATTAACTACTTCAATTGTATTTGCACCAGGAAGAGGAACAACTTGGATAACTGATGCTGGTTTACCACCAATCAAACCAATTTTATCGTAAGAATATGCACCAAGTTCAACTCTAGCAATGTCTTTAATTCTAATTTGAGAACCATCTGTATTAGAACGAACAATAATTTCCTCAAATTCTTCTGGTTCTATCAAACGACCTTTTGTCATCAACGTCATTCTTAATGTTTGATTTGTTTTACTAGGCAATGCACCTAATGCACCTGATGAAACTTGAACGTTTTGCCCCGCAATTGCAGCCCTAATTTCAGACACTGAAACATTTAAATTGGCCATTTTGCTTGGGTTAAGCCATATTCTCATACTGTAATCACCAGCACCAAATACGTTAACCTCTCCAACCCCATCTAAACGTTTAATTTCGTCTTTAATATAAATAGTTGCATAGTTTGTTAAATCAAGTTGGCTCCAAGAACCATTATTAGAAACAAGATTTAATATACAAGCACCTGCACCTGCCACCTTATTTGTAGCAGTTACCCCTAAACGTTTAACATCTTCAGGCAACAAAGGTTCAACTTGCTGCAATCTATTTTGTACGTTTACAAGGTTAATATCTTTATTCGTGCCAACCTTGAAGAAAATATTTAATTGATACATTTCATCATAACAAGTTGATGACATATATAGCATATTTTCAACACCATTAACCTGTGATTCAACAAGTGATGCTACTGATGATTCAATAACGGAAGCACTTGCACCAGGGTATGAAGCAGATACTGTTACCTGTGGTGGTGTAATATTTGGATATTTTTCAAGTTGCAATCCAAACATTGATACTAAACCTACAATAGTAATAAAGATTGATATAACCATCGCAAAACGAGGTTTTGTAATAAAGAAATATAATCCCTTTTTCTTCTTATTATCTTCCATTTATATTCTACCTATTATTTTGTTTCTTCTACTGTTTCTGTTGCTAGAGGACTTGGCTTAACAACTTGCCCTGGCATACGAATACTCTGAATGCCTTTTGCAACAATATTATCAGTTGCATCAAGACCTTCTTCAACTATCCAATTTTTATTGATTTCTTGAGAAACTTTAATATTTTTTCTTTGTGCTTTATTTTCAGTATCAACAATCCAAACATAATATCCTTGTGCATCATTTAATGCGGCAGATTGTGGCACCGCAAGTGCTTCTCTTGGTTGAGTTGATTTAATTATAACGCTTACGAAATCACCAGGAACTAATAATTCATTAGCATTTTCAAAAGTTGCTCTCAAATCAATAGTACCGGTTGTTTGATTTACTTCGTTGCCTACATATTCAATCTTTCCAACTTCATCATAAATACTACCATCAGCTAATTGAAGTTTAACTTCCATATGGTCTAAGTTACTAGAACCACCTTTTTTGAACTTCATAAATTCGCTACTTTTTAAGTTAAATAACACATAAATTGGACTTGTACTAACAACTCTAGCAATAGGACCTGTTGCAGTGTTAACTAAGTTTCCTTCAGTAATGATGATTTTACCAATTTTACCATCAACAGGAGAAACAATTTTTGTATAACTCAAATTTAATTTTGCATCTGCAAGTTGAGCTTTAGCAGCATCCAAAGCCGCTTTACTTGTATCACGAGTTGCAATTGCTTGGTCATAATATGATTTACTTACATAGTCATTCTTAACTAATTCTTGTGCTCTTATCAATTCTTTTTCTGCATTAACCAAAGATGCTTGAGCCTGTCTCACATTAGCTGCTGCTGTATTAACCAAGTTTTGATATTGGTCAGGTTCAATTAAAAACAATGTTTGTCCTTTTTGAACTTTTGCACCCTCAGCAAAATAACTTTTTTGCAACCATCCATTAATTCTTGCAACAATGTCAACAGAATACTTTGCTTCTACCCTACCTGATGAACTTGATTCAGAATATACATCTTGAACAATAGGGTTAATTGTTTGAACTGCTTTCGGCATTTTCGCTGCTTTTTGTTGCATATATCCCGCATAATAACTAGTTACCTGTCTTAGCGCTATAGGCACTAGTATAAATACTATTAAGAATAATACCCATCTATGTTTTTTATTTTTTAAATAACCCATATTTAACCTCTTTATTCCATTTTTAAATTATTTTTGTACATTGTTATTGCTTCTAAAAATAGTTTTATCCTTTCTTCACCTAAAGCAGAAAGTGCATTATATTCTATTTCTTTAGCCTTCAAAATTATCTTATCAGCATATTTTTGACCCATATTAGTAAAGGAAATGACCTTATTTCTTTTATCTAAATTAGATTCCATTAACTCTATAAATCCTTTTTTCAAGAATCCCATAATTATTGCATTTACCGTTTGTTTTGGTAAATAAGTCATTTGTGTAATTCTTTTTTGTGTAGAAGTTTCCTCTTTCCATATAATAGCAAGAACCTTAAACTCCGCTAAAGTCATTCCAACTGACTTCGCAAACTCATTATAAAAGCCAGATACCGCTATATGTGTTTGCCTTATCAACTCAGAAACTTCTTCTAATTTCAGCTTATTCAAGTGTAAATATCCTCACTTTTATCGACAACACAATTGTCCCAATATGGACTATTATTATTTAAAATCAATTGTTTGTCAATAAAAAATTACCTATTTAAATTAAATTTCTGTCTTACTTTTAGGTAGTTATCAAGTTCTTCTTTAAAGAATTTGTCACTAACCGTCACCGCCATATTAAAACTAAATTTATGATTAACTTCTTTGTCATACATATATAAAGAAGGAAAAGCCATAATATGATACTCTTCAACATATTTTAAATTTTCAGGTTTATCACAATTTATAGCAATAAAATTATACTTATCTTTATACTGCGAAGAAATTTCACCAAAAACTGGCATAAACTTTCTACAATAAGTACACCAATCAACATAAAACATAATAACTGATGGCTTTTTTGTTGTAGATAAAGTTGAAAAGTCTTGAACAATAATGTTAGAAGGAATTTCAATAGGTGCTTTTATATTTTGTTGTGGTTCATATTTGGGCACATTTTTATTTAAGACAATATTTGCAAAAACAAATAAGCCAATCGCAGCAAATACAAATAAACCTATAAAAAACTTTTTTTTCATAATTTAGCACCCTTTGGAACAACTGTTACTCCACCAGCAGAAACAAGAAATCCTCTTGCTCTATCTTCTTCTGGATTTACTCCAATTTTTGTATATGGAGGGATATCTACATTTTTATCAATAATTGCCTTCCTTATTTCAGAATATCTGCCAACATTTACATTTTCCATCAATATAGAATCTGTAACATTCGAAAAACTATTTATTCTAACTTGAGGGGACAAAATACATCTAGAAATACTACCACCAGAAATAATACAACCTTCAGACACCATTGAGTTTGTAGCCATACCAACTCTATCGCCTTCTTCCCAAATAAATTTTGCAGGAGGAAGATTATAATTGTATGTTCTTAATGGCCAATCTGTACAATATAAGTTTAATTCTGGCGTATATGACAATAAATCCATATTTGCTTGCCAATAACTATCAATGCTTCCAACATCTCTCCAGTAGCCACGTTCAGATTCAGACATTCCGGTATATTCATTTTGAGAAAAGTCATAGACATATATTTCTTTTCCATCCTGAAGCATTTTAGGTATTATATTTTTACCAAAATCATGACTTGAGTTCGAATCTTTTGCATCAGCAACAATTTCTTCGATAAGGTTTTCTGTTTCAAAAATATAATTACCCATTGAAGCAAGACACATATCAGGTCTATTTGGTATAGACTTAGGTGCCGTTTGTGGTTTTTCTTGAAAACCAATAAGTTTCCAATTCTCATCAACTTCTATAATCCCAAACTCACTTGCTTCTTCTATCGGAATGGGAATTGCAGAAATTGTAAGAACAGCATTTTTTGCCTTATGAAATCTCATCATTTGAGAAACGTCCATTCTGTATATATGGTCGCCCCCAAAAACACAAACGTGTTTAGGATTTTCATCATTAATATGTGTCAAATTTTGATACACCGCATCTGCTGTACCTTGATACCAATTACCATCGGTTCTCATTTGAGCAGGCACCAAATCAATGTATTGTCCCAATATTGGAGATACTGGCCAACTTCTCGCTATATGCTGATTCAAAGAATCTGATTTATACTGAGTTAAAATTTTAATTTTGTAAAAACCAGAATTTATAAAATTATTAATAACAAAGTCAATAATTCTGTATCTTCCACCAAAAGGAACCGCAGGTTTTGCTCTATCACGCGTCAAAGGGAATAAACGTTTTCCTTCTCCACCTGCTAAAATCATAACAAGAGAGGTATCAAGTGCCAATTTTGCCTCCTTTATTCATCTAAACTTAAAACAGCCATAAATGCTTCTTGTGGGACTTCGACACGTCCAACAGATTTCATACGTTTTTTACCACGTTTTTGTTTTTCTAGCAATTTTCTCTTACGAGAAATATCACCACCATAACATTTATCTAGAACGCTCTTTCTAAGCGCTTTTATATTCGTTCTAGCAATAATTCTTCCACCAATCGCTGCTTGAATTGCAACTTCAAATAATTGGCGAGGAATTATATCTCTTAATTTTGATGTTAATTTTTGCCCCATATAAAATGCACTATCTTTATGGACTATAGCACTTAAAGCATCAACAATTTCACCTGCTAACAATATATCTAACTTAACAAGGTCTGAACGTTTATATTCACTAAATTCATAGTCCATACTTGCATATCCCTTAGAACGTGATTTTAACTGATCATAGAAATCTGTTATAACTTCACTTAAAGGAATTTCATAATGCAAAGAAACCCTTATTTTATCAATATAGGTCATATTAACAAATATTCCACGTTTAGATTGGGCTAATTCCATTAACAAGCCAACATATTCATTAGGTGTAATAATTGTCGTTCTAACATAAGGTTCTTCAATATAATCTCTAAATTGGGCATCTGGAAGATTTGCAGGATTATCGATTTCTACAACTTCTCCATTAGTTTTATGCACTCTATAAATAACGCTCGGCGCTGTTGTAACAAGAGATAAATTATATTCTCTTTCCAACCGTTCTTGAGCAATTTCCATATGGAGCATACCCAAAAAACCACATCTAAATCCAAAGCCTAAAGCAGAAGAAGTTTCAGGTTCAAAAGTTATACTTGAATCATTTAATTTCAATTTTTCAAGTGCCTCTTTTAAATCTTGATATTGGTCATTTTCCACAGGATAAAGACCCGAAAATACCATTGGAAGCGCCTCTTTATAACCTTCTAATGGTTCCTTTGCTCCATTTTCGACGTGAGTTATTGTATCACCAACAAATCTTGTTATTTCTTTGATAGAACAACCCATATAACCAACATCACCTGTTTTAAGTTCTTTTACTGGAACACGATTTGGATTCAAATAGCCAAGTTCAGTAATTTCATACTCTTTTCCAGTTGCCATAAATTTAATCTTATCGCCAAGTTTGATATTTCCGTCTACAACTTTAAAGAAACAAAGTGTGCCAAGATATTGGTCATAAGCACTATCAAATACCATTGCTCTTAAAGGTTTATCAGAGGTATCTTCTGGAGGAGGAACAAAATCAACAATCGCCTCTAATACTTCTGGAATTCCAATACCTTCTTTTGCACTTACAGGAATTGCCATAGAAGCATCAATCCCAAGAACTTCTTCAATTTCCGCTCTAACTCTTTCAACATCAGCAGATGGCAAATCAATTTTATTGATAACTGGAATAATTTCAAGGTTTTGTTCTGCTGCCAAATAAACATTAGAAAGTGTTTGCGCTTCTACCCCTTGTGTAGAGTCAACAATTAAAAGAGCACCTTCGCAAGCCGCTAGAGAACGTGAAACTTCATAAGAAAAATCCACATGACCAGGAGTGTCAATTAAATTAAGAACATATTCCTTTCCATCTTTTGCTTTATAATTCATTCTTGCAGCATTTAATTTTATTGTAATACCACGTTCACGCTCAATATCCATAGTATCAAGCAATTGCGCTTGCATATCACGCTCAGCAATTGTACCTGTTTGCTCTAGCAATCTGTCGGCAAGCGTGGATTTTCCGTGGTCAATATGTGCTATAATACAAAAATTTCTTACATTCTCAATATATTTTTTCATAATTTTAGTCTATTACAGAAAAAAGTATTTGCCAATCACATTTTATTTGCCCGAGCAAAATTTCAGAAGTAACATCTTTAAACAATATTCAATAAAGTTGAAATAATCGTTTCTTTCCCAATAACTTGCACTACAAAATTATATAGAAGAACGATATTGTATAGCCTGAGCGACATGTTTTGCTTCAATATTTTCACTTGTGTCCAAATCAGCAATTGTTCTTGAAAGCTTCAACAATCTATCATATGCTCTTGCCGAAAGATTAAATTTTTTTACTGCCTCTTTAAGCATAATCGTTGAAGTTTCATCTGTTGTACAAAACTTTCTTATAAGTTTAGGTGTAAGTTCAGAATTTGTATAAATTCCAAGCCCTTTATATCTTTCAAGTTGAATATTTCTTGCTTTTACAACTCTTTCTCTAATAGAAGCAGAAGACTCTGCAACATTTTCAGATTTATCTGTAAGTTCATCAAGTTTAAGTCTTGGAACATCAACAACAATATCAATTCTATCTAACAATGGACCAGAAAGTTTTGAACGATATTGCCTTATTTGAAAATCACTACAAGTACAATTTTTCTCACTATCGCCCAAATAACCACAAGGACAAGGATTCATAGCGGCTAGCAAAATAAAATCAGAAGGGAATTCTAACCTTGTTCTCGCTCTAGCAATAACAATTTTACCATCTTCCAATGGTTGTCTTAAAACCTCCAACACTGCTCTTGGAAATTCAACGAATTCATCTAAAAATAAAACTCCTCTATGAGATAGTGTTATCTCTCCTGGTTTTGGATTAGAACCACCGCCAATTATTCCAACAGCAGAAGCCGTATGATGTACACTTCGAAATGGTCTTTGAGTTATCAAAGGCGTTTGAGGATTAATAAGCCCAGAAATACTATATATTTTAGTCAACTCAATAGATTCTTCAAATGTTAAAGGTGGCAATATAGATGGAAAACATTTTGCAAGAAGCGTCTTACCAGAACCCGGAGGTCCAGACATTAACAAATTATGAGCCCCTGCCGCTGCAATTTCCATTGCTTTTTTTGCTTTTATTTGTCCTTTTACATCTTTAAAATCAAAATATCCTTGTTGCTCACATTCATTTCCAATACAATCACAATCTTCTGCTAGTGTGTATTGTATTTGCTTATGATTTGGCAAATTGGGGTTAAAGTGATTTACAATTTCACAAAGATTTTTAGCCCCAATTACGTTTAATCCATTTATGATTGCCGCTTCTTTCGCATTGTCAAAAGGAACCATCAATGTTTTAACTCCTTGTTCTTTTAAACCTGCAGCAATCGGAAGAATTCCAGTTACAGCCCTTAAAGAACCATCCAAAGATAATTCTCCAACAAAAGCAGTATCTTCAAAATCATTTTGAGGAATAATACCAGTCTTTGACAAAATTCCTACAGCAATAGGTAAATCATAATAACTTCCAATCTTTTTAATATCTGCTGGTGCTAAATTTACGACTATTTTTTTATTTGGAAATTCATATCCAGAATTTTTTATAGCAGAACGAACCCTTTCTTTTGCTTCATTAACAGAAATATCTGGAAGCCCAACAATCGAAACTAATGGAAGCGAATTATTAATATCAACTTCTACTAGAATTTTATAAACATCAAGTCCAATTACTGTTGCAGTTAAAATTCGTGAAATCAAAATTTACCTCTTTTACCTTTTTTGCACTGAAAAAATTAAGCTTTAGACTCATTGAAGTATATAACAATTAGAATATTTATGTAAATAAATGTAACAATTTTATAACATATATGCATAGAAAAATATTTACAAGCATTAGAGCAAATGAAAGACTCATAAAGTCTAAACTGAACAACTATCTACCAAAACTAACCTAGTTAACGCTCTTTTTCAAAAGAGCTTTTTTTTTGAAAAAATTCAGGACAAAAGCACGAAAATTTAATATAATAACCGGTATGAAACAGCGTTCATTGTTTGATATTATTTCGCCTATTATGACTGGTTCTTCAAGTTCTCATACAGCAGGAGCAGTTGCTGGTTGTCAAGCAGAATTGTCTTTATCTGAAATAGAAACAAAAATTTCACCCGATGAGGTTGTAGATACTATGATACAAACTGGACAATTAAGGTCTCCTCTATTAAAAGAAACCTCTCAAGGCGGTTTAGCAACCACAAAAAGTGGGAAGTTAATTAATGAAAATATAAACAAGTTATTTATTTAAATATAGGAATTAACAATATGGCAGAAACTGAAAAGGTACAAGGACTTGAACAATCCTTAATCAATTTCTTACTTAGAAAAAAAGATATTGAAGAAAAAGTTAATGGTGGAGAAAGAAGAGTTAAAGCGCTCGCTCTTAAAATCGATACGAGAAACCTAAAACATATAACATTTTCTGTTCAAATCGGAATGATGGAAGCAAAATTCAACATTGAAGATGGTCTAAAAGAACAAGGTAATTGCTACGGAATAGACAGATACATAAGAGATTGGTATCAACAACCATCTGTAAAAATGGAAATGTTAGAAGTAATATACGGTCCAACAAGAAGACCTACAAAATAAAAAGGAGGCTTATTGCCTCCTTTTTATTACTTAATTAAATTTGAAAATCTTTCCATTGCTTCTATCGTATTTTCTCTATTTCCGAAAGAAGTTAATCTAAAATAACCATCTCCATTTTTACCAAAACCAGCACCTGGTGTTCCAACAACAGCGATATTTGTCAAAAGATAATCAAAGAAATCCCAAGATTTCATATTGTTTGGACACTTTAACCAGATATATGGAGAGTGTTTACCCCCAGTATAGAATATTCCTTTTTTATCCATTGTATCTGCAATAATTTTTGCATTTTCACTATAATATGCGAGGTTTTCTCTTATTTGTTTTTGCCCTTCTTCAGAAAATATAGCAGCCGCCGCTCTTTGTACAATATAAGGAACTCCATTAAATTTAGTTGTTTGACGTCTTGTCCAAAACTTATTCAATTTACAGCCTTGACGTTCAAGATTATTGGGAACAACTGTATATCCGCATCTTGTGCCAGTAAATCCTGCTGTTTTAGAGAAAGAACAAAATTCAATAGCGCAATTTTTTGCACCTTCTATCTCATATATGCTGCTTGGAAGTTCCTTTGATTTTATAAAACATTCATAAGCAGCATCAAAAAGAATAACTGCATCATTTTTTATCGCATAATCAACCCATTTTTTTAATGCCTCTTTTGTATAAACTGCACCTGTTGGATTGTTTGGAGAACATATATAAATAATATCACATTTTACATTCTCATCTGGCATTGGCAAAAATCCATTTTCTTCATTTGCATCAGCAAATACTATCTTTCTACCTGCCATTACATTAGTATCAACATAAACTGGATAAACAGGATCAGGAACTAAAACTATATTATCAAGAGAAAAAATGTCTAGTATATTGCCCAAATCACTTTTTGCCCCATCTGAAATAAATATTTCGTTAAGTTCCAAATCAACATTTTTACGAGAATAGTAATTTTTTATTTCTGCTCTTAAAAAATCATAACCTTGTTCTGGACCATAACCTCTAAATGATGATTGAACACCCATTTCATCGGCTGCTTTTTTTATTGCATCAACAACAACAGGTGCCAAAGGAAGTGTTACATCCCCAATCCCCATTTTAATAAGTTTCTTTTCTGGATTTAATTTAGTAAACTCTGCAACTTTTTTTGCGATAGTTGAAAACAAGTAACTGTCTTCCAAACTTAGATAATTTTTATTTATATTCATGATTTCACCTCGTATAAAGTATTATACAAAAAATATTATTATATTATAATTTAATATCATAGATGAATAAAAACAAAAAGGATAAAAAATGGCAGTAAGACAAAGACAACACGAACAAGACCCAATGATAAGACGCACAAACTTTGATGCAGTTGAGTCTAATTTAACAGATGAACAAGCAAAAATAGAAGCATCAAGATGCTTAAATTGTAAGAATCCTAAATGCGTTGATGGTTGCCCTGTCAATATAAATATCCCTGCTTTCATAAAAGAAATAAAAGAAGGAAATATTGAAAAAGCAGGTGAAGTCATCAGAGAATCAAGTTTATTGCCATCTGTTTGCGGAAGAGTTTGCCCTCAAGAACGTCAATGCGAAGGGAAATGTATACTTGGTATTAAATCAGAACCAATCGCAATTGGAGCATTAGAAAGATATGTTGGTGATGCAACAAATATTAAAATTGGAGAAATAAAAGAAACAGGTAAAAAAGTTGCTATCGTAGGTTCTGGATGTGCTGGTATCACAGCAGCAGCAGACTTGAGAAAAGCAGGTCACGAAGTTGTTGTATTTGAAGCACTTCATAAATTAGGTGGTGTACTTAGATATGGTATTCCTCCTTTCAGATTACCAAGAACTTTCTTAGATAAAGAAATCAAAAACTTAAAAGATATGGGCGTTAAATTTATAACTAACGTTGTAGTTGGTAAATCAATAACAATCAAACAACTTGAAGAAGATGGCTTTGATGCTATTGTTATTGGTTCTGGAGCAGGCTTGCCCAAAATGATGGGAATCGCTGGCGAAAACCTTAATGGAGTATTTAGTGCAAATGAATTTTTGACAAGAGTTAACCTAATGCAAGCAAACATGGAAGAAACTCCTACTCCAATTAGAGTTGGAGAAAAAGTAGCAATTATTGGTGGTGGTAACGTTGCAATGGATGCAGCAAGGGTTGCCGTAAGAATTGGATTCAAAGAAGTCTACATCGTTTATAGAAGAACAGAAACTGAACTTCCTGCTCGTCTTGAAGAAATTCGCCACGCAAAAGAAGAAGGTGTTATTTTTAAATTCCTTCATGCGCCAAAAGAAATTTACAATAAAGATGGCTATGTTGCTGGTATGCAATTTGAAATTATGGAACTAGGAGAACCTGATGAATCAGGAAGAAGAAAACCAGTTTCAACAGGAAAAACAGTTGACTTAGATGTTGATACAGTAATTGTCGCATTAGGAACTGGTCCAAATCCTACTATTCAAGCTTCTATGCTCAGAGATAATATGAAACTAGAAACAAATCCAAAAGGATATATTATCATTGATGCTGAAACAGGTGCTACTTCAGTTGATAAGGTATATGCTGGTGGTGACGTTGCTCCAACTGGCTCATCAACCGCAATCAATGCAATGGGCGCTGGCAAACGTGCAGCAAAAGCAATTAATGAATATCTTGAAACAATATAAATATTGATTAGATAAAAAAGAACCCTACTTAAGGGTTCTTTTTTTATTCAAATTTTTCTGTAATATCTTTTTTCAATTTTCCAAAAGATATATTGTTTTTAACTAAAAATAAAAATGCTATGGTTAACAAATAGATAGTAACTATTGATTGTTCCAAAACAGATATTGCAAGTGCAGATTCTTTCTCAATACCATATATAGAAAATGCAGCAATTACAGCCACTTGATATGGTCCAATAAATATAGATGTTGAAGGGATCATGCAAGCAAGAGCAATAAAACCTATAACAAACAAAACAACTGACCAATGAATATCATAGCCGAAACCTTGTATCACAATACAATAATTAACACACTCAAAAAACCAAATACCAAATGAAGCACACATTGCACCCAAAACACGTCGAGGTGAATCTATAACCTCAAACCCATTAAAAAATGAAAGGCTTTTTTTGTTGATAAAATCAACACTATTTTTTAAAAATGCTCTAAACGGTAAACTATCAATTTTTTTATTTATAAATTCACAAAATTTACCAATATAGTTGTTTTTATAGAAAAACACAGCAAAAGAAATACCCAAAACAAGCAAAATTCCAGCAAAAAAACAAAGCTTCATCGCCAATGGATTTCTATGATAAATGAAAACAGCAACAGCAAGTAAACAGAATATTATAATGACATCAAAAAGTCGTTCAAACATAACACTGCCGAAAATTTTCATCTTGTCCATATTATGTTTTTTACCAACATAATATGCCCTAAAAATATCCCCTGCTCTTGCAGGTAATGCAATATTAAGCCCTGCACCTGTCAAACAAATTGGAATTAAATTAATCAATTTTGCATCAGGAATTGTTTTTTGTATTAACTGTTTAAAACACAATGCCCTAAAAGATAATGAAATTGTCATTGAAATAATGAGAAAAATAATATATTTGTATTCAAAACGTTTAAATATTTTTGCAAGTTCAACAAAATCAACATTTACAAAAACAAAATACAAAAATATCAAGGTTATTAATAATAGAATAAAACCTTTTATGCTCTTTCTCATAACTCCTACCTAATACTTGGACAATTAATTATACTATTTTTAATCCAGAATAGCGAAGTTTTTCATACAGTTTAATTTTTTCATTTAACGTAGCATATAAACTACCTGCAAAATTTTCTTTCAATAAATCACTGAATTGAACAAGTACTCTATTCGCTTCATCAAAACGTTTCAAAGAAACTAGATTATTAATTTTCAATTCAATAACTTGATTTGAAAGCAAAAAACTATC
>JAFQOI010000018.1 GCA_017403285.1 bacterium | reverse complement strand
TATAAACTTGTCTAAATAATATATTTATCAGATAATTAAATTGGAGTAAAAGAGGTATTAATAAGATGAGAAAACCCGTGATAGGAGTGTTAGGTGCAACAGGAGTAGTTGGTAGACATATTCTTGAAATTTTGGCCGAAAATAATGTTGAATTTGAAGATATTAAATTTCTTGCTAGTGCTAAAAGTGCAGGTAAAGAAATTGAATTTAAAGGTAAAAAATATACAATTATTGAAGCAACACCAGATGCATTTGAAGGTATTAACATTGTTTTGGCGTCTGCTGGTGGTTCCACAAGTTTAGCTTTGGCAAAAGAAGCAGTTAAAAGAGGCGCTGTTTATATTGATAATTCAAGTGCGTTTAGAATGGAAAATGACGTCCCTTTGGTTATTGCAGGTGTTAATGATGAAGATATAAGAAAACACAATGGTATTATTGCAAATCCAAATTGTTCAACATCACAACTTATGCTTGCTTTAAAACCATTACATGATTATGCAGGCATAAAAAGAATGGTTGTTAGTACTTATCAATCAGTTTCAGGTGCTGGTTTGGCCGCAATTAACGAATTAAGAGAAAGCACTATTGCGGCAAATGAAAATAGACCATTTGAAAATAAAAAATTCAAAAAACCAATTGCATACAATTGTATTCCTCAAATTGATGATTTTTGTGACAATGGTTATACAAAAGAAGAAATGAAAGTAACAAATGAAACAAGAAAAATTCTTCATTTGGCACCAAATACTCCAATTTCTTGTACCGCAGTTAGAGTTCCAGTTTTTGTTGGACACTCAGAAGCCGTAACAGTGGAATTTGAGAAAGATATTACACCTGAAAAGGCAAGAGAACTTCTTGAAAATGCTTGGGGAGTTGAAGTTGTTGATAATCCTGCTGAATTTGAGTTCCCAACTGCATTAATGGCTGCTGGAAAAAATCCAGTTTATGTTGGCAGAATAAGAAAAGATATTGCATTTGATAATGCTATTACATTCTGGTGTGTTGCAGATAATTTGAGAATTGGTGCTGCTTTAAATACAGTTAGAATTGCTGAAAAAGTTATTGAAATGCAGGTTTTTTAAGGAGAAATAAATGAGTAATTTAAGATATAACGCTGGTGAAATTATAACAGCAATGGTAACTCCTTTTAATGAGGATTTAAGTATTGATTATCCTGCATTAGAAAAACTTATAAATCATCTTATTGATAATGGGACAGATGCTATATTAGTTGCTGGCACTACAGGTGAAACGCCGACATTGTCACATGAAGAAGAACATGCAATGTTTTACTTCGTGAAAAAAGTTGTAAATGGCAGAGTAAAAGTTATTATGGGTGCTGGTTCAAACTCTACCGAAACTGCAGTTGCTTCTTCAAAAAAAGCAAAAGATTTAGGTGCAGATGCGATTTTATCAGTTGTTCCTTATTACAATAAGCCTTCTCAAAAAGGGATGTACATGCATTTTTCTGCAATTGCTAAAGCAGTTGACTTGCCAATAATTTTGTATAATATTCCGGGTAGAACTGGTGTTAACATGTTGCCATCAACAATTGCAAAATTGGCAAAAGAACACAAAAATATTGTTGCTGTGAAACAAAGTAATGCTGATTTAGATTTAATCAGTGATATAAAGGCGTTATGTCCAGAAGATTTTGCTATATATTCTGGTGATGATAGTTTGACTATTCCAATGATGTCTTTAGGGGCTCATGGTGTTATAAGTGTTGCTTCTCACTTGGTTGGTACGGAAATGAAGAAAATGATTTCTGATTTTAAATCAGGCAAAAATGATGAAGCATTGAAAGTTCATTTGAAATTATATCCATTGTTCAAAAAACTATTTATGGCGCCAAATCCTGTTCCAGTTAAGGCGGCATTGAGCAATATTGGTATTATAAAAGAATATGTTAGACTACCATTAGTTGCTTTAGATGATGAAGAAAAACAACAACTTATCTCAGTTCTTAATAACTATACATTTGTTGTAAAATAATATAAGGATTATTCAAATTGTTTAAAAAGATTAGAAACTTAAGTTCATTTAAACGAGGTCAAACCCTTTCTGAAATGTTGATTACGCAAGTAATCATAGGGGTTGTTTTTACTATATCAATGGGAACTTTAGTTGCTGATCATCATAAAGATCAAACAGTAGTTCGTCTAAAAAAAGCTTATTCTACATTTGCTAATGCTTTAAATTCTTCAAGATCGATGAATGGTAGTCCTGAAACTTGGGATGTTGATGGTGGGTTAAGTGATGCGACTTCATATAGTGTATTTGCACAGTATTTGAAACCTTATATTATTCTTTCAAAAGATTGCGAAACATCAACTGAAGGACAATGTGATTATGATTTTAAAGAGCTAAATGGTACTGTTAAGTCACTTCCTTCAACATGGGCAAGGTTTTTCTTAAATGATGGTACGTTTGTAGCAATGCAATCACAGAATAATGAAAATTTTAAAGTTCTTTATTTCTATATTGATACAAATGGTAAAAAAAGATTGAACGTTGTTGCTAGAGATATATTTATGTTTGAGTATTGGATACAAAATGATACTCATCCTGAATATGTTGGTCAATTTTTACCATACGGGCATGAGTATATGAAATCAGAATTAATGTCATCTTCAAATCCAAATAATTGTTCTGTTGGACAAAATGGTAATTATTGCGGTGCATTAATTATGAAAGATGGTTGGAAAATTATCAAAGGTTATCCTTGGGCACAAGCAAGATATGTAATTCAATAATTTTTATTGATTAACTAAATTGAAAATTTCGTTGCAAATTTTGAATATTTCTTTTGCCTGATTAAAGTTAACCATATTTGCGCCATCGCATAATGCGCAATCAGGGTCTGGATGTACTTCAAAGAATAAGCCATTTGCACCAGCGGCAATTGCTGATTTTGCTAAAATTGGTACGAATTGTCTTTCGCCAGAAGAACTATCTCCTGCTCCACCAGGCAGTTGAACACTATGTGTTGCGTCAAATATTACGGGATACCCCATTTTTTGAATTATAGGAATTGCTCTCATATCAGAAACAAGGTTGTTGTATCCAAAACTTACGCCTCTATCAGTAATTGTTATTTTATCATTGCCAGAATCTTTTACTTTTTGTGCTATAGATTTCATTTGGCTTGGGGCAAGAAACTGGCCTTTTTTTATATTTATTATTTTATTTGTTTTAGCGGCAGCAACAAGTAAATCTGTTTGTCTGCATAAAAATGCTGGGATTTGTATTATATCAGCGACTTCTGCTGTAATATCTGCTTGATTTGATTCATGAATATCTGTAACGACTGGAACATCAAATTCTTTCTTTACTGCCTCTAAAAGAGCCAATCCTTCTTCCATTCCAAGCCCACGGTATGAAGATAATGAACTTCTATTTGCTTTGTCAAAGGATGCTTTGAATACATAATTTATGCCAAGTTCATCTGTTAAAGATTTAAGGTAATCTGCAGTTTTAAATAGGATATCTTTTGATTCGATAGCACATGGACCAGCGAGAATGGTTAATTTATTGTTTCCTATTTCAAAATTATTTAATTTTACTGCATTAACCATAAATTATCCTCCTCTTTTATATTAATTCTACTAAATAAAAGATGAATAAACAAGAATATGACATATTATTCAAAAGGTTTATTTATAACGTTCACTGGCAAAAACATACTTATTAATTGCGTATGTTCCATCTGTAGGATTCGTTCCGTTCCTTAAGTAATAAATAATTGCAGTTTCATCAATTCCAAGTGTTCTAGATGCAACTCTTAAATTTTCAAATTCTTCTATTTTATCACTTTTTATGGCATATATTTTACCTAGTTTATCTATTGTTTTTTTTCTTTCTGGATTTATTTCATAAGAAATTTCATCAAGTTTGTCATAATTCACAACTAGATTTCCATCTTCATCCATTTCTTCAAAATTTTCCGCATATATAAATTTATATCCGTGAGTTGCTCTATATTCACCACTTAAACATTTTCTTACGCTAGATGTGTATACGGATAAATCGTCAACTACTGTTTTGATGCTTGTATGTCTTCTGTAATTTCCTTCTGAATCAAAGGAATAAATTGCTTTAACTCTTTGTTTAGATAATTCATTTGCGAATTTTTTTATTAGTTTACTATTTCTTGTTAGTATTCCGTTTTCAAAAGAATCAATATCACTTGCTTTTACAAAAACATATCCATTCACCATTGAATTTCTACCATTTATACAACGTGAAATTCTGTCACTATCAAGATTTAATTTTCTTGCTGCATCTGCTTGACTTATATATTTTTGACAAACACCATCTTTAGAAATGGCGTATACTGCTTTTTCATTAATTTGTTCAAATTTTCTTTTTAATAGGTCATAATCTAGGGCTGTTTCGTTGTTTTGACCTTTTTTTTCTAACTCACTTGCATATATGAATGCATAGCCCATATCAGAATTACATTTGTCTTGTAAATATTTTGTTAATGTTGAATTATCAATTCCAAAGAGTCTTGCGGTTCTTTTTTTGTTTTCATATCGTTTATAACTTCCATCTATTCCAATTGCATAAATTGGCACAAAACTTTTTCTTAATGATGACTCTTGTCCTATTTGTCTTAATTTTGTAGTGTCGAGAATTGTATGATTATTGCTATCAGTTCTTTCAACATCTTCGGCTCTTACAAATGCATAATTTTTTATTCTTTTTTGCGCTCCACCATTTAAGCAAGAAAGAATATGTGATGGATGGGCAGAAAATGCCTTTGCTGCAATTTTTATGTCTGCATATTTTCTATACTGACCATTTTCATCAACAGCATATATAGGCGTTCTTTTTCCCTTATCAAAAGCAGAATTTGTAATTTCTTCTATTTTAACTTGGTCAATAATAATATTTCCATCTTTGTCGGTATGTTCTATTTTTTCTGCCAAAACAAAGGTATGTCCTGCTGTTGTTTTTCTTGTTCCATTAAGACATTCTGTTAAAAGATTATTATTTGTTTTTAATTCTCTTACTGCTTTGTTTTTGCTATCGTATTTTTTGTAATTTCCATTTTCATCAATTGCGTAAAAAGAGATGCCTTTTCCATTAAAAGTTATATTATAATTTGCTATTGCGTTAAGGTAGTCAAAACAAGCATCAGAAGATAAGTAATTTACTGCATGAAAATTACTTGCTTTTGGTGGAGTTCCTCGTTTGCTCCAAACCAAATTAATATCTACAGGATGCACTTTCATATATGCATTAAAACGTGTAAAAGAAAAATTTGCACATCTTCTTGTATACTATTTTGAAAAAAAATCAACATCTCTTTTTTGTTAAATGGCTCCTCAAGTGGGACTGCTACGGCTTCGCCTCAGCAGGCTCAATCTGTTCGCTATCCGGACTAACTTTGTGTCGTCCGTCCGCAAATCCGCTTGAACCAACGGTTCTCGTCCCACAAAAAGCTTTTAAAATAAAAAAAACAGGCATAAAGCCTGCTCTTTATTTTAAAAAACTCCTCAGGTGGGACTCGAACCTACAACCCTTCGGTTAACAGCCGAATGCTCTGCCATTGAGCTACTGAGGAATATCCATATCTATATATTATCAAAAAAACTTTCGTTGTAAATAGTTTTTCGCTTAAATGTGCAATTTTTGCTTTTTTTCTAAGTAAAAGCCGTTGATGGGAATCGAACCCACGACCTATTGATTACGAATCAATTGCTCTACCGGCTAAGCTACAACGGCATAATCATATTCTACAATAAAATTATTCAATGTGTAGTTGTCCAGTTTTATTATTTCACCGCATAGATTTCTAGCAGATTTGTAGATGTAGTATTTGTTGCTTTCGCTACTTCTTTTGCTGCTGTTTCTAGCGTATTCTGTTTGTCTTTTGGCAATCTATCTTTCAATGGTTTTTTACCTGTTAATAGTCTCATAAATTTGAAGTATTTCCCAAGAAAACCTTTTCTGCTTTCGTTCTTTTCATCAATTTCTTGTAATTCTTCATATGTCTTTTTGCCTACAGGCATGCCGATTGATTTTCTTGTGATGATTTCAGTTGTTAATGTATTTGGTATCGCAACTGCTGTCATACCTTTCAATGAACTGTTGTATGTAGCTCTAAATGTAGAGTTAAACCAGTTAATGAATAGTGTTTGATAGAATAAAGCACTTAATCTTTGAATAATACGTTCATTTGCCTTCTCTTTTGCACCAGCAGCGTCTTCACCATTAGATTTAATCATTACCATGTTGTAGTTATCTGCAACTAAGAATGCTGAAGTTACTGCTGAAGATGCAAGTTTTGTCATCATTGCAAGGTCTGTATTCTTGTTGCTTGATTGTGTAACCCCATCAAATGATTTTTGTACAGCACGATTTATATATTTGTACAAATCGTCTTCTGCTTTTTTTACTGCTTCTTCCATTTTTGGTGTCGCAGTACCATTAGCAACAGCTTTGTCTAATATTTCTTTTGCTTTCCTATAAGGCTCTGTTTTCTTTTTAAATTGTTCCATTGCATTTACAAAAATCTCTTGGCTTATTTTTTTAGATTTTGGAGATGCTTCGCCAAATATTTCTGTAACAACTTTATTAACTGCTTTTTCAAAGTTATTTAATTCTGCTTTTCCTAGAGCTGCTTCTGCTGCTTTCTTTCGTACAGGTGAAGTCGCTAAGTTAGTAAGCGCTGTTACTATTTTAAATGGTAAATTTATTGCAGATTTAATGAATTTGAATGGCTCTATTACTATATCGACAAATGGTTTTAATTTTGTTTCAACTTTAATCATTGAACTTGAACCATTTTGTTCTACTGCTTCTGCTATTCTTGCAGTTAATGATTGAAGTTGTTCTTCAGATAATTTTACTTTTTTATTCTTAATGATTTCTGTTGCTTTTTGTGCAACTTTATCATATTTCATTTCAGAAATAGCAGTTTTTTCTAAGTTTAAAGCAGTTTTGATGGATTCTGTAACTTTTTGAATATCAGCGTCATCTGCTATATCCTTAAGTGCAGTTGATATTTGTTCAATAGCTTTCTTTCTTCCTTCAGAAGAAATTGAGTGTTTTGGCATCAAAATTGCGCTAGCGGCATCTGTTGCGCTTTTTCCAATTACGGAATATTTATCTTTTATAAATCTATGACCATCTGCAATTTCTTTACAGCCTACATCATCAAGAACTTTCATTAAATCATCAAATTCTGATGTTTTCATTTCAAATGTCTTGAATGCTAATGGATCATATATTTTCTTTTTGCAAGTTTCACCAAATTTTTTGAATGCTTGCATTATTTTTGAATTTCTTGTGTATGAACTGTTCTTTAAGAAACTAACAGCAAAACTTCCTGCAAGCGCAATTGCAACCGCTTTTTTGAATGTATCCATATTCATTAAAGCTTTTTTCTCTTTTGTTTCTGTTTTTTCTTTGTCTTTATTTGCTTGTTCTGTTTTTGTTGCACCTTTAAAACTAGCAAAAATGCTTGGTTCTGACTGAGCGGCAGTTATGAAGTTTGGGGTTTGTTGTGCCTTTTCTGATATTTGAGGTGTTTGTGTCTTTACTGGAGCATCTTTTGCCGTTGTTGAATTAATTGTTTTTGTCTTATTTTCATTTTTTACTTTGTTTTCTTCTTTTTCATTGTATTCTTTTGCTTTTTCTTTAGATAAGAAGAATACGGGTTTACCTAATCTCTTTCTTGATGAAATTTCTGAGAATAGTACTGTTAGTGCTGATGTTGCAGGTGTAAACCAAGGAATTGTGTTAACTTGTTTTGTGAATGCGCCAAATGTAAGCAGTTGGATAAATGCTGTTGTGAATACTCTGCTTATTTCTTGTGAACGTCTTTCATTTGCTTCTTTTTTACAATCTTCTTTTGAATCGCCACAAAGAACGGCAAGATTATATGCGTCATTTGCTAAAAACGTAACTGGAATTAACCCCGTAACAATTCTGTTTAAAGGCCTTTCATACGCGGTATTAAAATTACCTGTGTATTTGTCAAAAAATTTGTTGCTTGCTTTATATAAGTTTTCTTTTACGTAATCACTCGCTTCTTTTACTATTGGGCTGTCATCTGCTTTGCTTAACTTTTCCATAAGCTCTTCAGTTGTCATTTTCAAGCCTTTTTCTTTTATGAAGCTAGATACAGTTGAATTTGTTTTCTCTAAAATCCCTTTTATTTGGTTTGTACTTTCGTTGAGGTGATTTAATTTTCTTGGAACTCTAAAAAGTGATTTGTCATATAATGCAGTGGCACCTTTTTTTAGGAAAGGAACTGCTTGTGCTTTTTTTATGACCCAATTGGCTGCGTATAAAGGAAGAGTTATGAATGGGAAGATTACATTTTCGAACAGAGATTTTGGGATGCTTTTGTCTTTTATTACCATTTTACCTTTGTCTAAAACAAATCTAGAGCTTTTTTCTAGAATTTTTGATTCTTTTATCAAATCATCTGTTTTATCAATTAAGAAGGTACCTGCTTTGCCGTAGTGTTGAGAAAAGACATTTAATACATTTTTGTCAGCTGCACTTAATAAACTTTTTGGATTTACTATTTTTGCGGGATTTACTGCCTTAAAACTAACATTACTCCCTTTTTTATTGGATTGCAGTCGTTTTACTACTTTTCTCTCTTGAGAGTTACCTATAATAGGTTTTATCGTATTCATTTTCTTCCCTTACTTTGACCGTGTCATGTCCATGTGTTTTAACAAGTTAAAAAGTTTTTTTTGCCATTTTGGAGTCTAATTGTAACGAATTATTATATTGAATTTATTCTGGATATCTTGATGTTGCATGAAGTAGCATTTTTGCTAGTTTATCTGCTCCTTCAAAGCCCCTTTTTCTTATTTTTTCTGCTGCTTTTTCTACTTCGTATTCAACAAAGTTATGTTTGATTTCGAATGTACCTATTTCTTCTTCTATTTCCATAATCGCATAACAAGACAAAGGGGTTTCACTAAATGGTCTTCCAACGCTTCCAACATTAACAACAGTTTGTTCTGTGTTTGTTTGATAGCCGCATGGCATATGTGTATGTCCACAAAAAATTACATCTGATTTTGTGTCTTTTATAATTTCTTCCACTTCTTCTATTTTCATATTTGGGAATATATTCTCATCATTCCTTCTCGGTGAACCATGCACAAGTAAAATTTTTACTCCAAATAATGTTAGTTCTTGTTTTTCAGGTAATTGTGCTAAAAAGTTCTTTTCTTCATTTGTTAATATTTGGCTATCACTGAAGTATGCACTAGCCATAACCGCATTTACTTTCATAATTGCATTTTGTATATCAAAAGAAAATACAGATAGCATTTTATCTGTATTTCCTTGAATTATATAAAAATCTTTAGTTTGAATTAACTCTTGTATTTTGTGTATAGTTAGAGATGGTTCTGGTCCTGCCATTGCGATATCTCCTAAGCAGAAGATTTTGCTACACCCCTCTTTTTCTATGTTTTCTAGAACACTTGTTAAAGCATCTAGATTGCCATGTATGTCTGATATTATTGCAATTTTCATTTTTTATCCCTAATTCTTAAATGATATTCATGCTAGTATTATTTTAACAGGAAGAACAAGGTCATGATACAAAGACGAATATCAAAACAAATTGAAATTGGAAATGTAAAAATTGGCGGTGATGCTCCAATCTCTGTTCAGTCAATGACTAACACAGACACAAGAGATGTAAAATCCACCTTAAAACAAATTAACAATATGGTTGAACATGGTTGTGAACTTGTTCGATTGGCAATTCTTAATTCGGATGCGGCAGATAGCATTAGGCAGATAAAGAAATTATCTCCGATTCCTATAATTGCAGATATACATTTTGATTATAGATTGGCTATTAAATGTATTGAAAATGGTGTTGATGCGCTCAGACTAAATCCTGGAAATATAGGAAAAGAAGAAAATATAAAAAAAGTTGTTTCTCTCGCAAAAATAAATAATATACCAATTAGAATAGGGATAAATGGTGGTTCTCTTGAAAAAGATTTGGAACAATCGTCAAGACCACTTTCTGAAAAAATGGTTGAAAGTGCCTTAAGACACATTAAGATACTTGAAGATAATAATTTTGATAAGATTAAAGTTTCTTTAAAATCCAGCGATGTTTTGACAACTATCGAAGCCTATAAAATTATTTCTCAAAAAATTAATTATCCTCTTCATTTGGGAGTTACTGAAGCAGGCACATATACTGGTGGTATTATTAAATCAGCAGTTGGACTTGGTTCTTTGTTGTCGGCAGGTATTGGCGATACAATTAGAGTTTCATTGACGGATTCTCCTGTTGAAGAAGTTAAGGCAGGGTTTATGATTTTAAAATCACTAGGACTAAGAAAACGAGGGATTAATTTTGTTTCTTGCCCAACGTGTGGAAGAACTCAAATAAATTTAATAGATTTGGCAAAAGAAGTTGAAAAGCGCCTAGAAAATTTTGATAAACCACTGACAATTGCGGTTATGGGTTGTGCTGTTAATGGACCAGGAGAAGCTAAACACGCAGATTATGGTATAGCAGGCGGAATTAGTGAAGGTTATATCTTTAAAAAGGGTGAAATTATTAAAAGACTTCCTGAAGAAAAATTAGTGGATGAATTCATAAATCTCATACAAATGGAGAATATCTAATAGTTGCACTATGCAAAAAAATAGGTTATCATGTATATAGTTACAAAGGGGATTCATAAATGAAGAAGATTTCTTTTATTTTATCTGCGTTAATTTTAATTTCATTAGCACCTGCTAATGCATATGTTGATAATCAATATACGGTTTCACCTGAATTTCTTCAAAATATAGGTTATTCTGCTGAAGCGGCGAAAGTTGCTTCTATAACAAATCAAGATCCATATAGAGAACCTTATGTTGAAAAGAAAAATCTTGCTAGTGTATTGAAAAGATTTTATCATTATATCGTTCCTGGTCAGTATGAAGATTTAGACTTCTACAATCATAACGGTAACTTTGATAGTACTAGTTGGAAGGATTACTAAAAAATATAAAATGGCATCAACAGATGCCATTTGTTTTATGAAGTATAATTATGAAAAAATTAAAAAGCTATTTCTTATTATTATTGTTTTCTATTTTATTTGTTTGTAACCCAGTACAAGCAGATGTATATTCTAAAGCGGAAAATTTAATTAAAAAAGCGCAAAATGCTTCAATAAAAGAAGAAAGTTATGAATATATTAATTCTGCTAGATTGCTTTATAAAGAGAAATATGAGAAAAATCCTACTGATATAAGAGCATTAGTAGGTTTATCTAAAGTTCATCAATTGACAGGTGAGCGTAGAGAAGCAAAATTATATGTTTTAAAAGCGTATAATATGAAACCTTATGACCCTAAACTTCAAAGAGAGATGGGTGATTTTTATTACAGTTTTCAAGAATATTCAACCGCAATTGAATATTATAAATTGGCACTCGCTTCTGGTCTGTTAAGAGATTTTGAAACAAATTTAATTACTGCAAAATGTTACGAAAAACTTGGTGATTTAGAAAATGCAGAGTTATATTATCAAATATGCAATCATTTAAATCCTAATTCTAAAAGAGTTTCTAATAAATTAAATCATTATGAATCAAAAAAACATGAAGATAATTCTCAAGAACTTGAAGACGCAAAATACAAATATTTATTTAAGAAGAAAAAATTAACCGAATCAGAACAAAATGAAGTAGATGCCGAATCAATTATTGAGAAATTAAATAATTCATTTTAGTTTATACATTAAACCTAAAGTGGACTAAATCACCATCTTGGATAACATATTCTTTGCCTTCAAGTCTTGTTAAACCTTTTTCTCTTGCAACGGTGTATGAACCACATTCGACAAAATCTTTGTATGATGTAACTTCTGCCCTGATAAAGCCTTTTTCAAAGTCTGTGTGAATAACACCAGCCGCTTTAGGTGCTTTAGAACCAGTTTTTACTGTCCAAGCTCTAACTTCTTTCTCACCTGCTGTTATAAATGTTGTTAAATCAAGTAACTTGTATACTGCTTGAACCATTCTTTCAATACCAGAATTTGTTACCCCTAAATCCATTAAATAATCTTTTGCTTCTTCTGGTGAGAGTTCTGCTAGTTCTGCTTCAATTCTTGCTGAAATGACAACCACATTTGCTCCATGCTTTTCTGCATATTCTTTTACTTGTTCAACATATGCATTTCCAGTCGCTAATTCTGTTTCACTAACATTCGCCGCATAAATAACGGGTTTTATACACATTAATTGTGAATTTCTTGCAACTTCAAGTTCATCATCTTCAAAATGTTCTTCAATGTTTATAAAAGATGCGTTTGATAATAAATCTCTTAATTTAGTATATACCTTTTGTTCCAAAATCGCTTGTTTGTCGCCACTTTTTGCTTGTTTTGCAACTCTATCTATTCTTTTTTCAACAGAAGCCATATCTGCTAAGGCAAGTTCTGTATTAATTGTTTCTATGTCATCAAGAGGATTTACTTTTCCTGCAACGTGGATAGTGTTAATATCATCAAAACATCTTACTACTTGAATGATTGCATCAACTTCTCTAATATTGGCTAAAAATTGATTTCCTAAACCTTCACCTTTACTTGCACCTTTTACAAGTCCAGCAATATCAACAAATTCAACTGCTGTAGGAATTATAACATCTGTTTTTACTAGTTTTGCCAGTATAGGAAGTCTTTCGTCTGGAACACTTACAACACCAATATTTGGTTCTATTGTACAAAATGGAAAGTTTGCACTTTGTGCGTTGTTTGATGATGTGAGTGCGTTAAATAATGTTGATTTTCCTACGTTTGGAAGTCCTACTATACCTGCTCTTAACATAAATATTCCTTTTCTGTCTCTTTACTAAAGTTTAGCAAAAAAATAAAATAAAGGAAAAGATTATGTTTTAACCTCGTATTTCTGTATTACCATCTATTTTGATTTCAAATTTTGTTCCTGCTGGAAGAGATATACTTTCACCTTTTTTAAATACTGAAATTATTGGAGCAACGGTCGCATTAATAGCAAAAAAAGCCAAGCCTGCGACAACTGGAACAAAAGAAACAATATTAACAACTGGGATTACTGCCATTGTGCCTGTCATTTCTCTTGTTGCTTTATAAACTTTTTGTGCTGGCTTTGTTAAATTCGCTGTGTTTTTCCAGTATTTACGTTCACCTTTGATGTTGCTTAAAAATACTTTTTGTGAGTTTGCTCTGCTTATAGTTGTTGTTAAGGGTGACATTACTCCGTTGTAGTATATTTCATCGATTCTTAATTCTATTAGTCCGCCATTCCCAGTTATTTGTGGAGGATGTGAATCTGTTACTGTGCCTTTAAATAATGTTCCTGCAGTTATTAAAGAACCATCTTTTGTATATACATTGTTTTGTGAAACAAAGGAAACTTTTGTTCCTGTTCTTGTATAGTTTGTTATTGTATTTTGTGATGATAATGTTATCTTTGTTCCATTTTTTAGAATGTATGTTTTTCCGGTTGCACATACATCTGTTTTGAGAGGAATATCATTACTGACTGTCGGAATTGCGTTTGGTAGTGCTGGCAAATCTGTTTCTGAGGATTCTAAAATGTAATCCTTTCTTATAGTTTCATCAATTGAAGTGTCAAACTCAACAGCAGACACATTTAAATTAATAAAAGAAAATAATAATAAAGTTGCAAGTATCTTTCTCATACTTATATTCTAATATATTATTCTCTTTTTTACTCAGTTAAATGAGTGATTATTTTTTATTTCGTTTTTTTTGTTTCTTCTGTCTTGTCTTCAAAATCAATAAATATTTTATCGTATTCATCTTTGAATACAGTTGCAACAGAACCAGATTTTTTATACTTTTTGTACAATGCATCGCAACCATTACCAATGAGTTTTAGAACAAGTCCAGATATCCCAGCGAAAGCTAAGTTCTTAACGCCAGAGAACATCTTTGTTGTACCATATACCATTGTTGCAAATGTGCCGACAAGAGGTATACAAGTTGTAAGTGTAGCAGAAATCCTTTCATCCTTATTATCTCCAGCGGCAATTGTATATGCACCAACCCCTATTGGAAATAATACAGATAATACGTCAGTTGGCGCTGAACCAACTTTCATTTCTGCTTGCTTCAAGAAATATTCATTAGCTTCTAAATCAGCTGCTTTGTTTAAAGATTTACTTATTTTGGATGAAAATTTACCGAATTCCTTCAATTGTGATTTTGTGATAAATTCTTCACCAGCAGTTTTTATTTTGCTTTTTTCAAGTCCATTTAAAATGGTCATAATTTCTTCTATCGAGCCTTTAGAACCAGCGCCGGTTGATAAGGCAGTGTTTTTTATGGATAAAAGATATTTGATTATTTCTGCTTGTTCTTTTTCGCTGTACAAACCACTTATTTCTGTTGTACTTAAAAGGCTATCAATTGTGGAAGAAATTTCTTTTGTGATTTTTTGTCTATCTGTTACTTCTTTTGCACCAGAACAATTTTTGAATTTTTCAAAAAGTTGTTTTAAACTTTGAACGCTTTGTTTTGCAACATCATCTTCTGGTTTTATGGTTTTAGAGAAAGACGCTAAAGAACCTCTCATTGTATCGTGAATGTCTGAGATGTTGTTTGTAATTTGTTTTTTTGCGGCAAGAATTTCATTGCGAAGTTCTGTTTGTGCTCCTTTAGTTAAATCCTGAGTGGCATAAGTTTTGTAATTTTCAGGATTAAATAGGCTTTTCTTGTTTTTGAAAAATCTTTCTTGTATTTTTTGTGGTAAATCTGACAACAATGACATACGTTTTGAGTCACGTGCCCTTCTTGCGCCCATTGCAAAATTTTTGTCAAATTCAGTTTCTAGTCTTTGTGTTTGAGTTGATAATAAATTCAACCATTCACCAAGTGTTTTTGTTTCTCCTTTTATTTTTATACTTTGCGCTAAGTCTTTTTCGCTTAATTTCCCAACACGTTCCGCATTAAAATGTTTAAGAAGTGAAGTTAGGTTTTTAACTTTTATTTCAGCCTTATCATATTGTTTTCCGAGAGTTTTATCAACAACACCTTTAAATTTCTCGGTTGAAACATCTGCAAATTTTCCTGTTACTTTATTTGTCTTAAGAATTTTGTTTGATATAAAATCTTTTAGTGCAGTAAAATTTGATGTTGCTTCTAAAGAATCAACGGATTTTTTGACACCTTTTCTTGCATAATAAGATGTTTTCGAAACAATGTCTTTTGGTTTTTTTCCTTGCAAAGACATATCCGTAGCAAGTTTTTCTGTAAACCTAGATAATTTGTTGAAAGAACTACCATGGAAACCTTTCAACAAAAATAAACTTACAGTACCTGCTGTGAATATAACGGAGGCAAGAGTTGAACCAAATAAGATTTTTCTTCTTCTTTTCTTTTTTTCTTCTACGTTTGTATTCTCAAATGAATCATTGTTTAATTCTTGTGTCAAAAGATTTGTTGTTTTTGCTTTATTTACATTTTTTTCAGCAGTATTCGTTTGCTCCAAGCTGTAGTTTGGAAACATACTAAATATATTGCCGTTTTGTATTTGTAAATATTCTTTCATTTTATAAAATCAATAGTGTTATTATACTTTCCTTTTGAAAATGTTTAATAATTTGGTTCCTGTTTCTTTGGCAAAATTAGCGCCTTTAGAAAATATGCTTGTAAATGGTTTTAAAATTTCCCCACCAAAATCTTTGACAGCTTTGAATGCTTTCGGAATAAATACATGCGGCGCCTGCAAAGTACACCAAAATCTTTAACTGCTTTGAATGCTTTTGGAATATTTGTTTTAATCCATCCAGTTGCTTTTGTCCAATTGCCTTTTATTCCAGATGCAAATTTAGTTGCGATTTCACCTATTTTTCCTTTGTTTTTAAATGCGGCAATACCTGCAATAATGGCGGCAAAAGTTGCGGCAATTTTTCCACCTATTGTTGCCTTTTCCTTTTTTTCTCCGTTCGAAAATTCCGCACTATCTACAGTGTCATTTTTCGGAATATATTGATGTTTTGTTGTTTCTGTACTGTTTTGTACATTGTAATTTTGCGCTCCTAAATCAACTTCCATAGACATAGTTATTCTCCTTTTTTCTATATATATAAAAACATAAATTTAAAAAAAATTGCCATTACTCAAACCCTCCCCCAAACGTTGTATTTTCTCGGAAAAAGGTTTCTTTTTTATCAAAATTGTCGGATGATATAAATGCGGAGAAAGAGAAATTAAATGTTTGACGAAGAAACTATAAGTCCTGTAGAAGACCTTAAAAAATTTGATTTTGATTCTATGGCTCAAGATTATATGGAAGATGCTAGAAAGCATCATGAACTTTACCTGCTAAAAGGTAGTCGTCTTGAACTTGATAATGCAGTCGATAGTTATATAGATGCTATAAAATTTAATCCTAATATGGCTGAGGCATATTATAGATTGGCATCATTATTATGGGATAAGGGTGAAATCAATCTTTCTTCTGCGATAGAACAATGTATTTCTGCTGTTAATATTTCTCCGAATAATCCTAATGCGAGATTATATGCTGGTTATTTTTTAGAGATGGCAAAACAATATAATGATGCGGAAAAAGAATATAAAGCTGCTATTAAGATTAATCCATTAAAAGCCGCTCGTTCTAGACTCTCTCTTGCTTCTTTGTATATGGATAAAATGCATGAAGATGGTGTAAATGTTAGAGATTTGTCTCAATCACTGTATTATATGCTTTCTGGTGGATTAAGTATTGCTCTTGATTATCCTTCTGTAAAAATGCTCTATAAAAACATCGGAAAAAGCCTTTCTGTTATGTTTTTTGATTTCGTTGGTAGCGTATACGAAAAGACGAAAAATTATGCTCAGGCAGTTAAAACATACGATATGGCCGCAAATTCTGTTGGAAGAAATGATGTTTATTATAAAAAAATCGGTGATATTAACGTCAAAAATGATGAAATTGAAATCGCAAGACAATCTTATATAAAAGCACTTGAAAACAATCCTAATGACAAAGAATTATTAATTAAAATCGCTACAATAACTCAAACTTATTTTGAAGATGATTTTAAAACAGCGATTGACTGTTATTCAAGACTTCTTGAAATTGAAGAAGATAATGCAAAGATATATTATGAACTAGGTCATTTGTATTTGAAAAAAGAAGATTTTATAAATTCTGTAAATGCTTTTAATATGGCTATAGAAAAGGATGTTGATAATCCTTTCTATCATAATGCTCTTGCATATGCGCTTGTTAGAGCAGAACAATATGATGATGCTTGTGAACATTATAAGTTTGCAATAGATAAAAATCCAAACCCTGAATGGACTTCGATTGTTTGTCAGGCTATTTCATCTTTGTATTTTAAAGTATATGAAGATGTTGATACTGCTTTATCTTTTCTTAAATCGGCAATTATGCTTGATGAAAATAATGATGAGGCTTTTGTTGAACTTGGTGACATCTATTCAGAATGTGAAGATATAGATAGTGCTATAAAATCATACTGTGAAGCAATAAAATTAAATCCTAAAAATTTCAGTGCGTATAACAAATGCGCAATGGCACTTTGGCAAAAAGATTATATTGAAGAAGCAATAATTGCTTATAATAAAGCACTTCATATAAAACCAGATTATTATCAAGAATATAACAACCTTGGGGTTATTTATCTTGATGGAATTAGAAATTTAAAAGAAGCTGAACGTCTTTTTAAGGCTGCTATTGCGTTAAATGAGAACTATGTAATGCCTCGTTTTAATTTGGGCAGAGTTTATGAACAAAAAGGTAAAAACATTGAAGCAGCAAAAGCATATCAGCAAGCACTTGAAATAAACAATATTTCTAACGAAATGGACTCTGACGAGATTAATCAAAGATTATACGGTTTATTTGAAGTCTAAAACATCTTCTCTTAACTATACTAAGAGAAAGATTATCTAATTGTTTTATTTTGATTGAAGAGAAAATAATTAATAGTCGTAGTGTTCTTTTTTGTTAAGATATTCTCTAACTGTATTTAACGAAGCTTGTATGATTCTTGTAATTCTAGAAGAAGAAAGTCCTATTCTTTCGGCAATTTCTTTTACTTGCATGTTTCTATAAAATCTGTACTCAATAATTGTTCTTTCTTTTTGAGGTAATTTTGCGATTGCTTCTCTAATAACTTTACCTAGTTCAGAAATTTCTGCTTTTTCATCAGGAAGAGCAGAAGGGTCTTTTATAAAGTCAAATGGTGAATCATTATCAGAAGCAGCGGCAGCAAGGCTATCTATAGATAAAATTGTTTCATAGATAGCTTCTCTTACTTTTCCTGGAGTGATAGATTCTGGTTCTGTTCCATCCTCGCCGGTTTCAGCATCAGTTTGTTCTGTCTTTGCATGTTTAAGAGAGTACCACTTGTATCTGTTTCTTAATTCATTTCTAATCGCCCAACGAACTGCTGTTGCAATATACGCATTATTGTATCTCGCGAGTTGTTCTTCAGTCTTATCTTTAATCATAACCTGAAGAGCAATGATGCCTATACTTACAAGTTCATCATAATCGACCATATGCGATGGAATTCGCTTATGTTCGACTCTAGATACTTTTTCAATTATATCAATGTAATCTTGTATTTTTGCGTGCATTTTTATAATCTATCGTTTTATTATTATATATTACTACCTTTTTGCTGATTGCGCAAACTATATACAAAAATCAAAATTTCTGCAACTGCCTTATAAAGTTCTGGTGGTATTGATGCGTTTATTTCCACCATCCTAAAAATTGCCCTAGCTACTGGCGGATTTTCTATTACAGGTATTGCATTTTCTCTTGCTATTTCAATAATTCTTTTTGCAAAAAGCTCTGTACCTTTTGCAAGAAGTTGTGGAGATTCCATTTTCTCTGCATCATATTTAAGTGCACATGCAACGTGTGTTGGATTTGTTACTATAAAATCACAATCAGGAACCGAGTCCATCATCTTCTTTTGCATCATTTGTTGACGTCTTTGTCTTAAGGCTGCTTTTACATGTGGATCGCCTTCTGAGTTTTTATATTCATCTTTTACTTCTTTAAAAGACATTTTTTGGTCTTGTAAAAATTTCCAACGAACCATCCCATAGTCTGCTGCGGCGATTATTAAAAATGCTAGACCTGCTTTTAATATAAAGTCAATAATTAAACTTCCAAATTCATTTAATATCGCAAAACTATTTTCTATATTGATTAAACCAATGATTGATTCAAAATGTTTTTTGTAAACCATCCAACCAACAAGAGCTAATATTGAAACTTTTACGATGTTTTTTACTAAGTCAAATAATGTCTTTGGAGACATTATATTCTTGAAATATTTAGATGGATTTAATTTATCTAATTTTGGTTCTAATGGTTTTGTTGTTACAAGCGGACCAACTTGAATAAAATCACCGAGTACACCCATAAATGCGGCCATAATCAAAATTGGACCGATTATAAGGACGGTTGGAATACATAATGAAACCATTAAGTGGACAAAGCCTATGTCTTCAATGTGTTTGTCTGGGATTTTGTCGTATATATAAACAAATAGTTGTAAAATTTGATTCCATATAAAAGGTGCCATTTTTATGATGAAAATAAACATAACAAGAAGCCCAAGTGCTGTCGAAAAGTCTTTTGATTTTACAACTTGCCCTTCTTTTCTTACACGTTGGAGTTTTTGTTGACTCGCTTCAAACTGCTTATTCTCGTCGCCCATTAGCGCTTAGCCTCAGTTTAGTATTTTACCATTGAAACTACTTCAACATTTGATGGGAGTTTTTCTCTTCCTTTTAAATCTTCTAGTTCGATAATAAATGCTGCTGCTTTAACATTTGCACCTGCTTTTTCTAACAATCTACAAGCAGCACCAACTGTTCCGCCCGTTGCCAAAAGGTCATCTATAACAACTACATTTTTCCCTTTTTCTATGGCATCTTTGTGAATTTCTAATTTGTCTGTTCCGTATTCTAAAGTATATTCTTCGCTAATTGTTTCAGCAGGGAGTTTTCCTGGTTTTCTAATTAATATACAACCTGCATTGATATTATAAGCAAGCGCAGAACCAAATATAAATCCTCTTGATTCAACTACTGCAACGTAATCAATTCCTTGATTTTTAAATTTATTTGTTAAAAAATCAATCATTTCTTTTAATGCATCTTTGTCTTTTACCGCTGTTGTAATGTCTCTAAAAACAATCCCCTCTATTGGAAAATCTTTTATGCTTCTAATTTTGTCTTTTACAAGTTGCAAACCGTCCATTGGTATCTCCTTTATACTTCCTTTAATATTTTACACTAATTTGTGGGGTTAGTTATCTCATCAAGCATTTTTTTTAACATTTTTATAGGCATTCCTACTATATTGTCATATTCACCTTTAATTCCATTAATAAAAGACTTATCCATTTCTTGTATTCCATAAGAACCCGCTTTATCAAAGGGCTTAAAATTATTGATATAATCTTTTATTTCATTTTCATCTTTTTTATTGAAAGTAACTTCGCTTGTATCAGATTTAATGATAATTTTATTTTTTTCAGTATCTTTTATACAAATTGCAGTTACAACTTTGTGCGTATTTCCATTTAATAGGCTTAGCATTTTAAATGATTCGTCAAAATTTTTGGGTTTCCCCATTACATTGTTTTCATATATTACAACAGTATCGGCACTTATTATAAGCGCTGGCTCTTTTATTTTTTTTGCTACAGATTCACATTTATTCCTTGCAATGTTTTCTATCTTTTTGTATGAAAAGGTTTTATTTACTAGGCTTTCATCAAAATCTGGAGACATTATGTCGAATATAAAGCCTTCTTTTTCTAATAGTTCTTTCCTTCGTGGTGATGTTGAAGCAAGTATTAGTTTTTTCATAAAAATCTCAAAAAATAACTACCTTTTATTATTTTAAATAAAAGGTAGTTATTTTTTGTATTTTAATAAGTTTTTTTACAATAAATTATTGTTTTCTTAGACGTGGCGGATTGAAATTAATTTTCATATATGACACTGATTTTGATGTCACATTTGAGCACATGTCTTTGAGTTTTGAGTTCATATCTAGCAAGCATCGCTGCATCATTGCATAATCATTCATTGCTGTTAACATTTTTTGTGAGTCGACCAGTTTCGTTGTATCTGGGTTATCCATTTTTAATTTTGAATATTTTTTAACTAATTCCTGGTCTAGTTTATTAAAAGCCCCGACTGCCATTGTTAATTGTTTTCCTATGTTATGTATAATCCCCGTATTTATATAAAGAAATTTTCTTCTTAAAAATTGCCTTTTTTTTATTTATTTTGTTAACATATGTGTTACAATTGAGAAAAAGCATTGTAGGAGCGCTGTTTTGGACCTTAGTAATTTGTTTGATTCTGTTAGAAATATATATGCAAATTATGCTTTTAATCAAAAATCTGGCATGGTGAAAATGCCATTACGTTATATTTTAGAACTTACTTATAGATGTAATTTAAAATGTCCGTTTTGTTATATTACTGGAAGTCGTCAAACGGATGAGCTTTCAACAAACGAATGGATTGATATCATTAGACAAATACCACCTTTTTCATTGATTTCTTTTGTCGCAGGAGAAGTCATTCTAAAAGAAGATTTTGATGTTATTTTTAAAGCTGCCTGTGAAAAATATAGAAAAACGACTCTTATTACAAATGGGCTTAATCTTAATGATGAACTAATTAATTTGTTTGTTAAACATAATCTTCTTCTTCTTTCGGTTTCTCTAGATGCAATTGGCGAAAAACATGATTTAATACGAAATCATAAAGGTTTGTATGACAAAGTGCTTTATAATCTTGATTTATTTAATGCAAAGAGAAGAAATAAATCAAAACCAATGCTTGATATAAAAACTTGTATACTTGAGAATAATTTGGATGAATTAGTTCCACTTTATAAACAGGCTATAAAGTTAAATGCACAGTTTTTTTCATTAACTTTCATTAGAAATCATTCTTTAAGACAAAATTCTGTTTTATTTGATGATTTTACTGAAGATTTTTATATGACTAAATATCCTGTTGAATTATACTTTGATATTACACATTTTAAAGAAGTATATAAAGAATTGGAAAGTCTTTCGAAAAAATCTAAAACCATTTTAAGATATGCACCTAGATTCAATCCGCAAGGTGATTGGGATAAAATAGAAAAATTCTTTTCTAATCCAAATGCACCAATGAAAGATTTGTATAAAAAGTGTAGTATTCCTATGACAAGTGTTTATATAACCCCAAAAGGAGATATTTATCCTTGTTTGTCTTATAAAATTGCGAATCTCAAAGAAAAGACCTTAAAAGAAGCAATTAATGTTCCTAAATTTAAATGTTTTAGAAAAAATTTATATCACTCTCAAGTTTTTAATGCTTGCCAGATGTGTTGTGACTTAATACCAAAAAATCAGTAATGTTTGATTTATTGATTTTCTTCTTTTTCTTTGAGCGCTTCTTCTATTTCGGCAATGATTAATTTCGCTGCGGCAACAGGGTCATGTGCCAATGTAATAGGGCGACCAATTATCATATAGTCTGCTCCAGCTTTAATTGCATCAGAAGGAGAAACAATTCTGATTTGATCATTTACAATTGCCCAAGTTGGTCTTACCGCAGGACAAACAATTAAAAAGTCATCACCTAATTCTCTTTTTATTTGCCCCGCATCTGTATCAGGCGCAACAACACCAGTTAAGCCAGACTCGTTTGCAATTCTTGCAAGTTTCAAAACGTAGTTCGAAATGTTCATTTCAACACCAAGTTCATTCGTTAATGTTTTTTGTCCGAAACTTGAAAGCAATGTTACTGCAAGTATTACTGGTGGTTCCATTTCATTCTTTTTTGCATAATTTAGACAAGCATTCAATGTGTTTATCATCATTTTTGAACCGCCAGTTGCGCTTATGCTAAAGAAATCTATACCTCTCTTCATTATGTTTATACTTGTTTTAGCGATTGTATCAGGAATATCTTGAAACTTTCCATCAAAATATACTTTTCCGCCATGCTCCTTTATTACATCAACTGCTTCAAATCCACAGGATGTGAACAAAGGTAATCCAACCTTAAAAAAACCTACATAATCTTTCAGTAAATCGACGTATTTGACCACGTCTTCAATAGTATCAACGTCTAGTGCTAAAATTATTCTATCTTTTGCCTGAAGTGGTTTTTTTATTTCCATGTGTTAATTCCTAAAACAAATACGACGTACACATACTACCACTATTCTGGCATCTTATCAATATTTATCTTCTGCTGCTTGCGAGTCTTAAAAATTCTTCTTCTGCAAAAAGTGCACGCATGTATGCTTCGGATTCTTCAACTCCACTTTCAAGAAGTGAATTGTATATTGAATCAAACATTCCTTCGCTTCCTAATAAAATTTCAGGTTTGTCAGTTGCAAGCTTAACTGCTTTGTCTACACTTGCTTTTATGCCTTCTTCATTAGATGAAGTGATTTGTGAACGACCTAATACACCAGTATCTTGTGTATAACTGGCTTTTTCTGCATCTTCTGCTTTATTGTTTCCGTTTGTTTTTTGTTCCGGATTTTGGTCTTTTGCAATCTTTTTTACTCCAAAAGAATATTGATTTATGTTATTTTTACCAATTTCTGTCATTTTTATCTCCGTGTTTATTTCGCATTATGTTTTAAACCCTGTTCAGAAATTTTTTTGCTAGTCTTTTTAAGAATATATACTTTTTTTTATAAACTAATTTAGCGAGAACTGTGTGTAACGCTTATGAGCAAAGGGTTTAGGTAGATAATATTTTGTGTTTACATTTCTTAATGTATTATATATTTCTTCAATACAGCATATCTACTGTTATTAGTTTTAAAATAATTTGTCTTTTTTGTCAAATGTTTTTGGTTTAATTAACGACAACTTTTATATTATTTGTGACTCTAGATTAAATGTACGATTGAAATTATCAGAATTTTCTTTCAAAATTGTATTATGAGGAAAGTATTTTTCGTTATATTTCTTTTGTTGTTTTTTGCACCTGCTTATGGAAAAGGTAGTGAAAAGCTTCCAGTAAAATCACAAGATTTTGGTGATTTTAATCGTTATATGCAAACTCTTGAGATAAATGATGAAGTAACAAATGTAGAACAAGTTATTGAGCCAATTATAAAAATTGAAGATAACTTTGAAGATGAAGTTATGCTTGATGTTGTTCAAAGGTATGACGAACATGCTGTTGTTCTTAATATGGATGATGATGCTGATTCGGCAATGGATGATTTTAATAGTAGTAGAGTTTTTTCTTTAAGTGTTAATGAAACAAAATATGTAATTGAGAATTCTATAAAAAATGAAAATATGATATGGGATGGTTCTAAGTCGTTTTCTAGCGCATTCTTGACTAATTCAAGACATATGGCACCGATTCCAAGTGTGATAAATTCTCAGTCAATAACGGCTACAGTATCACCTTCGTTATCTGCCTCTTTAGGTCAAACTTTTTTATATAATTCAACAGGTCATTCATTATTATTCATAAGAACAAATGAGTCTACTTATAATACTGGTTCTGTTATTTCATACAAAGCAGATGGACTTAATTTATCAGTTGGCTCTTTTTCTTCTTCTTTTAACCATCAGGCATCCGGTGGTGCAATTTTAAGTACTGACGCTCTAAAATTGCCAAATAATGCTGGTAGTTTTGTTTTTGGTGGAGCATATTTTGCAAATGAAGCACAAGAGCAAGATAAAATGACTGGTGGTGGATTTGTTGAATATAGTTTTAAAAGATTGAAACTTAATGCACAAATAGGACAAAGTAAGTATACTAATTCTCCTCAACAATTTACAAGTTTGTATCTAGTTCCTGAGTTTCGAATTTCTGATTCTATATATCTTAAAACACGCTTTATCAGGAATGTTTCACAAGAAACAATGCAAGACGAACTAGTTCTTTCGTATAAACCAAAGAACAATAAAAGAAATTTTGAATTTGAAATTAATGCGACAAATCACTATACTCATAATTCTCAAATAAAACAGAGAATTAAGTTTTCAACTTCTTTTAAAATATAACTACATTATATTATCAAGTCCGTATACAAAATTGTTGTTATTATATACATATCTTGAAGCAAGTAAAACGCCATCCATATAACAAGTTCTATCCATTGAGTCGTGTCTTATTTTAAATATTTGACCTGATGCACCAAAAATAACTTCTTGTGAGGCGATATACCCTGGCATTCTTACGGAATGAATATGTATATTAGAATCTGCGTTGGCCCCTCTCGCACCTGTAATAAGTTCAGTTTCTGGGCAGTTCCCGTAAGTAAAATCAGGATTTTCTTCTGCCATTAATTGTGCTGTTTTTATTGCTGTACCTGATGGCGCATCCTTCTTTTGATTGTGATGAAGTTCTATAATTTCTGCATTTTTGAAGTATTTTGCAGCTTGTTTCGCAAACATCATCATTAGAACGGCACCTGTTGAAAAATTAGGCGCAATCAAACAACCTGTTTCATTTTCTTTTGATAATTGTTTTAATATTTCTATTTGTTCTTCTTTTAACCCAGTTGTTCCAATAACCGATTTAACTTTATTCTTTATGTATAAATTAACGTGTTCGAATATTCCATTTGGTTGGGTAAAGTCTATAATTACGTCAGGCTTTTTGTTTTTAAGTGCTTTTTCTATATCTGTTTCAACCAAAATGCCAGCACCAACATCAGTTCCTTCTCCAACTACATCTATTGCAGATACAAGTTCCATATCTTCTGCATTTAGAACTGCATTTACTACCTCTTTCCCCATTTTGCCAAGTGCACCAACAACGCCTATTTTTATCATAAATTCCTCTTTTCTTTCTCTTATAATACGGCTAAAACCCTTAGAATATATACTTTGTAAAGAATTCTTTATATTAAATTTTTTTATTCTTGTTGTAAATATGAAAATATGTTAGTATTTTTTTGAAAGGGCTAAATATGACAAGAAAAAATAGGGTGGATAATACTGATATTAAAGAGAAAATACAATCTATTGGTGTTGATTTGAATATTGTTGCAAGTTTGATGAAATTCTTGGATGTTGGGCTAAATGAGCAATTCGATATAAAAAAATCCGACGTAGAAAATCTAATTTCTGTTATTAATTTTTCAATGAAAGAGATTACAAAAGAACAAAATAAATTAGAAAACCTTCTTGAATTGTAACAGTATTGACCAAAATAACTGATTTTATTAATATTTTTTATATAGAGGAGAATTTGATATGCCACAACCATTTTCAAGCGGTGGACAAATGAAGAAAAGAACATCTGTACTTGTTTTTTTGAAAGGAACAACTGCACCATTAGTTCTTTATGTTGAAAGTCCAATTGCTGTATATGAAGAGTTGTCTCAAATACTAAAAGCAAATTCTCCAACTCCTAAATTGATTGAGAAGACTACCTATGGTCCTATTAAGAAAGTTTGTATTCAATCAACGCAAATTTGTGCAGTGGCACTTCAAGACGAACAGTATATGTAATTTGTTAGTAGTCTTTTAAATCGCAGTAACAAACAAAAGCTTCTAGCAGTCCAAATAAGTATATTTCTATTGTCATTGATTCTGCTGAGTTGTGTGGATTAACAATGGTAATCCAATCATAATTTACTTCTTTTATTGCGTATTCGTGGTTTTTTTGAATTTTTATCTCATTGTTGTAGATATCTTTGATTGAATAATATTTTCTGTCCATTTCTTTTTGAAAGGATACGCTCATTACGCTATGTTCTCTATTAAGTTGAAATTTTTCTAGGCATTTTGCTATTCCATTCATTGAGTTTACAATAATGCTAGGCTTTTTTGATAATAGAAAAAACACTTGTTCTGCACGTCCTCCATTGTTTTTATTTTCCCAGAAGAAACCTTTTGTTGTAGATATTGCGTAACTTGGTATTTTTTCTTTTACTTCTATTTTTTTGTAATATATATCTTTTCTGAATTCTTCAATGGCAAGTTCAAAAAGTAACATATTAATATCACCTTTTGAATAAGTTGAATCTTTATATGCGTGTTCAATTTTTTCTAGAGGAATAGTATAAGTCATATTAATTCCTTTAAAATATACGTTATACGAATCGTCTTCAGTCTTAGTTATAGCTTCTTTTATGAGTCGTCTTCCTTCTTCGCAATAAGAAAGACAATTTATTGCAGAAAGAAGCCAACAATCGCCATTGTATCCTTGTTGACTCGTTTTTACTACCCCATCCGCATTGAAAATTTCTTTTCTAAATGTTTCCCAAGGTATTGCATATTCTTCAAATGGATTAAATGAAATATCTTCTTCCATAAATGTTATTACGTCATTTTATGGAAAATCTTTATATTAATTTATTTCAACAAGCTTTTTGAATGCATTTAAGTCTTCTATTGTGTCTATACCTATGGAATTGTATTCAACAATAGATGTTTTAATTTTCATTCCATTATATAAAGCTCTTAATTGTTCAAGGCTTTCTGCTTGTTCTATTTCTGGTTGAGGGAATTGCGTCATTTTAAATAATGATTCTCTTTTGTATCCATAAATTCCAATGTGTTTATAGAAGTTTGCTATGTCGTAGTTTCTTTCATATGGAATTTTAGAGCGAGAGAAGTACATTGCATATCCATTAATATCAACAACGCATTTGACCATATTTGGATCTTCTAAATCTTCGTCTTTTCCAATCTTTGTTAAAAGAGTAGAAATATCTGCTTTTTCATCTTCTTTTATATTTTTAATTACTTCCTCAACACAAGCAGTATTAATCATCGGTTCATCACCTTGAAGATTAATAATATATGAGATTTCTGGGTATTTTTGAGCAACTTCAACAATTCTATCGCTACCGCATTTGTGGTTTTCTGATGTCATTTCAACTTGTGCTCCAAATGCTTTTGCCGTGTCATAAATTTCTTGATTATCAGTTGCAATAATAACCATATCTGCGGCTTTTACTTGGATTGCACGTTCCCAAACCCATTGTATAATTGGTTTTTCACAGACTTTTATTAATGGTTTACCTTGTAATCTTTTTGAATTATATCTTGCAGGGATTATTATTGCTGTTTTGCTCATTTATTCCTCCTTTGATGCTACAAATGCAATCCATTCTTTTTGGTGCATTTCTTCAACTAAATTTAAATTGTTGTTTTTTATTGCTTCTAAAACAACACCTTCTTTACCTTCTAAAATACCGCTTAAAACAATTTTTGCACCCTTTTTCATAATACGTTTTAAATCAGGCATAATCTGTGCAAGTACATTGTGCAGAATGTTTGCAAAAACAAAATCGTATTTTTCTGTAGGAAGAATATCAGATGTCGCTGTTTCAAAATTTATTTTTACATTATTTGCATATGCATTGATTTTTGCTGTTTCAATTGCAGTGTCATCTGTATCTACAGCATCAGCATAAACACTTCCAAGTTTCATTGCACAAATAGAAAGAATTCCAGAACCAGTGCCTATATCTGCAACAACGCTATTTTTGTTCATATATTTTTCAAAAGCATTTACGCATAATTGAGTTGTTGCGTGAGTTCCTGTCCCGAAGGCATTTCCCGGATCTATAGTTACAATTATTTCATTTCCGTTATATTTTTCCCAACTCGGACAAATGACTATGTTTTCAGAAATTTTGGTAGGTTTCCAATGTTCTTTCCATTTCTTTGACCAATCAACAATTTCTTGCTTATGTATTGAAACATTCCAAGACCCAATGTCGCAATTGAATATTTCTTTTTCTATAATTTCTTGTCTTTTCATTTTGAAGAAATTTTTAACTTCGTCAAAATCAACAGTATCTGCCACAATATAGGCTTTTAACACATTTTCCGTTGTCTCTATGAGTTCAAGATTCTTATATTTTTCTTCTGCGGTTACAATTCCCTCGCAATCAAACTCAGACTGTACAATGTCGCAAACAACATCTGCACAAATCGGATTTATTTCAATATCAAATTCCCAAAATGTTTTATCTGTTATTGGCAAAATACACCCATTCTTCTAAATTTGTTATAGCGTTCATCTTTTAGTTTTTCAGGCTTTTCTTTTTGTAAATCTTTAATTGCTGATTTAATCATTTCCTTCAAACTATTTGCAATTTCTTCATAGTTACAGTGCGCACCGCCTAAAGGTTCTTTTACAATGCCATCGATGATTCCAAGACCAAGTAAATCTTCGCTTGTTATTTTAAGTGCTTGTGCCGCGACATCTGCTTTTGAGGCATCTCTCCATAAAATTGAAGCACAACCCTCTGGAGAAATTACAGTGTAATATGAATGTTCAAGCATATAAACTCTATCTGCAACAGCAAGTCCTAATGCTCCACCAGAACAACCTTCGCCGGTAATTACAGCAATTATAGGTACGCCCAATTTTGCCATTTCTCTTAGATTTTCCGCGATTGCTGTCCCTTGCGCAGTTTCTTCAGCTTTCATTCCTGGGTATGCTCCAGGAGTATCAATTAATGTTATAATTGGCAAATTAAATTTATTTGCGTGATAGAAAAGTCTTAATGCCTTTCTGTATCCTTGTGGTTGGGGCATACCGAAATTATAAACGAGATTTTCTTTCGTAGATTTACCTTTTTGAGTGCCTACGATAACAACACTTTGCCCATCTATTTTTGCAATGCCCCCAATGATTGCCCTATCATCAGTTCCTTGTCTATCACCATGAAGTTCAATAAAATCAGTTGTCATTAATTTGACATAATCAAGAAACGTCGGTCTATCTGCGTGTCTTGAAATTTGAAGACGTTGTGAAGGTGTGAGATTTGCATATAATTCTTTTTTATACTCACTAGCTTGCTTCTCAAATATTTCTATTTGTTCTGATACGTCCATCCCTGATTCTTTACTTATTTCTTTCAATTCTTGTATTTTTCCTTGTATTTCAATTAATGGTTTTTCAAAATCTAAAATAGCCATATCATCTCCTATTTTTTATGCAGATAAATCAATCTCGATATTGTTGATTTTAGGTCTGCTCTTGATGAAATCATATCTATTTGTCCATATTTCATTAAGTAATTAGCAGTTTGGAAATCTGCCGGAAGACTTTGTCTTATTGTTTGTTCTATAACACGTCTTCCTGCAAAACCAATTCTTGCATCTTGTTCTGCTATTATTATATCTCCAATTGTGGCAAAGCTTGCTGTTACACCGCCAAATGTTGGTTCCGTTAATACAGTTATATATAATAAGCCTGCTTCATTTAATTTTGCAACAGCACAACTTGTTTTCGCCATTTGCATAAGGCTTAAGATGCTTTCTTGCATTCTTGCTCCACCAGATGCCATTACTACAATCATTGGGATTTTTCTTTTCAAAGCCTCTTCCATTGCAAGTGTTACTTTTTCCCCAACAACACTGCCCATAGAACCGCCCATAAAATCAAAGTCCATAACTGCTGCAGAAACTTCATTCCCATCAATTTTCCCAACACCGGAAACAACAGCTTCATTCATATTCGTCTTTGCTTTAGCAAGAGCAATCCTTTTTTTATATGCATCTGTATCAACGAAGTTTAAAGGGTCTGCTGTTGTTATATTCCCAAACATTTCTTCAAATGTTCCTTCGTCAAAAAGTTGATTTATTCTGGTTCTTGCATTTATTCTAAAGTGATAACCACATTTAGGGCATACTTCCAAATTTTCTTCGACATCTTTCTTTAAAAGTTGAGAGTTACAGTTGTAACATTTTATCCATAATTTGCCAAGACTATCATCTATTTGAGTTTTTTCTTCTCTTCTTTTTATTTGTAATTCTTTTCTTTGTTCGAACCAATCCTTTACTGACATAAAAGGTCCTCCCTAATCTTTACAATACAATTATACTACAAAATTGTCTTAAACCACATTATACGACTATCCATGCGTAATTTGTTACAATTACATTCTTTCTGGGGCATCAACGGCAATAAGTTGTAGTGCTGATTTTAAGATTATAGTTACTGCTTTTACTATCGCCAATCTTGCATACATAAGTTCTTTGTCATCAACAAGTACTTTTGAAAATGTGTAGAATTGGTGGAATGCGGCAGAAAGTTCTTGCAAGTATTTTGTTAAAAGGTATGGAGTTCTGTTTTGTGCTGCAGTTTGAACTGTATGTTTGTATTCTTCCAATTTTAATATTAATTTCTTTGTTGTTTCATTCGCTTTTTCGTCATCGCATTTCCATAAAATTTCAAAAGCAGATGGTTTTAAATTGTTTAATATTTTTTCTAGTGAATTTGCGGAAGCATTTTCAACTGTTGAATTTACTATATCATATTTTTCGCTTTGTGCGTTTCTCAATATAGAACAAGCTCTTGCGTGTGCATATTGGACATAGAATACAGGATTTTCATCTGTTTTTGATTTCGCAAGTTCAACATCAAAATCAAGAGTTGTATCTATACTTCTCATAATCATCCAATATCTTGTTGCATCAACACCGACGTCATCAATTAAGTCATCAAGAGTAATCATTTTTGTTCTTTTACCCATTCGAACTTGTTCACCGTTCATAACGAGATTAACAAGTTGTCCTAAAAGAACTTCTAACGAATCTGGATTGTACCCCAATGCTTCAATTGAACCTCTCATCCTAGGGATATAACCATGGTGGTCTGCTCCCCAAATATTTATAAGTAGTTCAAATCCTCTTTTAAGTTTATCAAAGTGATATGCAATATCTGCTGTTAAATAAGTAAGCGCACCATCTGTTTTTCTTAAAACTCTGTCTTGATCATCACCATACTTTGATGATTGGAACCATAAAGCACCGTCTTTTTCGTATACAACGCCCAAATTTGTTAATTTCTTAATACATTCTTCAACTTTTCCAGATTGGTGTAGAGTAAGTTCACTAAAATAATTATCAAAGTGAGTATTGAAATTTTCTAGTAGAGATTTTTGTTTGTCTAACATTTTTAATCTTGCGTACTTTGATAAATATTTAGTGTGTTCGATGTTAAGTTCGCCGTTGTAGTCTTCTTTGATTTCATTTGCTTTTGAAAATTCTTCTTTTGCAAATTCTTTGGCAACTGGAATAAGATAGTCACCAGTATAGAAATTTTTTGCTTCTTCTTCATTTGTAGGGAAATCAATGTCAACGCCCAATTCTTGTAAAAGTCTTATATAAAGGGATTTTCCAAGCTTTTGGATTTGGCTTCCTGCATCATTTATATAAAATTCTTGAAAAACATTATATCCAGAATATTTCATAACATTTGCAAGTGCGCTTCCCATCGCAGCCCATCTTCCGTGTCCAATATGGAATGGTCCTGTTGGATTTGCGCTTACATATTCTAAAATAACTTTTTTATTGTTGCCAATGTTATTTTTACCATATTCAAGTTGTTTATTTAGAATTTCAGCTAAAATATTATTAAATACAGGTGATTTTAACTTAAAGTTAACAAAACCAGCGGCAACATTTACTTCAAAATCTTCTTTTTCTATCGCATTTGCAATTGTTTGTGCAATTATAGGCGGTGCAAGTCTTGCATATCGTGAAAGGGATGACACATTTACCGCAAAATCTCCAAATGCAGTATTTTTAGGAACCTCAGAATTAAGCGTAAATTCATCATCTGCGCCCATTTGTCCTAACTTACCATTTTCTACAAGGCTTTTTACCGTAGTTCTAACTTTTTCTAAAAAATATTCTTTTAACATAATTTTGCTCTCTATGTGTCAAATCACATAAAATAATATAGCAAAAAAATGTTTTATTAAAAGTCTAAATTGTTATATCTTGTTTTAGATTAAAAGTTGTTTTTCTACAAGAACACTGTATAAATCAACAGTTGCTTTTATTTCGTCTATGTTTTCGATGAGTTCTTTTAACTCTTCAGAGATTTCAGTTTTTTCAAGAAGTTCAGTAGTCATTTTTCGTCTCCATAAACTAACTAACTTGTTATCGGATGATAAGAAAAAAACTTTAGCGAAATAAAAAAATATTAATAATTCTTAAAATAATTGATACATGATAATTGATGCACATACTGATAAATTAAGGGATTCGACGTTTTTTGACATTTCTAAAATAATATTTTTATCTGCTATATTTATAAGTTCTTGTGCTAAACCATGTGCTTCTGAACCAAACATGATTAATTTTTTGTCTATTTTTTTTGCATCTGAAAAAGAAATGTTATTTTCTTTTCTCAGGGCCGTCGAAATAAATGTATGGTTTGGGAAAAGTTTTTTTAATTCTTCAATGTTTTTTATATGTATAATTGGGGTCTTGTAGAAGTTGCCAGTGCAAGAGCGGATTACTTTTGGCGAGTATAGTTCAATTGAATCTCCAAAAAGGATTATTCCATTTATTCCAAATGCTGCGGCACTTCTTATTATAGTGCCAAGATTTCCTGGGTCTGAAATTCTATCAAGAAGAATAATTTTGTTCCATTTTAAAGACTCTTTTGATGTGTATTTTTGTTTGCCTATAACCAAAACTTCACAAACAGATGATGTTGTTGATATTTTCTTCATTTCTTCTTCTGAAACAATGGTTATCTTGTCAGTTTTAATTTTTGGACTAAAGGTTTTAAGGGCATAAATGCCAACGATTTCAATGTTCTCTTTTATTGCCTCTTCAAAAGCTTTTTCACCTTCGGCAATGAACAATTTTAAACTATCTCTGTATTTTTTTTGATGTAGTTTCGCGATTTCTTTTATTTTGTTATTAGATAAAACCCTTACTGAATGCATGATGCAGCCTGCCATTTCATATAATAATATTTTTCGGCATCGGTCATTATCGAAAGGTCTGTAAGTTTTGTTTCAAACGGAAAATGAGAGAATGTGTTCAGTTGAACGCCATCTTCTGTATAAGAAGCATAAACAGTGTTTTCAAGTCTAATTCCGCCCCAACCTTCTTTATATAGCCCTGGTTCAATTGAGAAAGTTGAATTTTCTAAAATTTTGGTTTTAGATATGTTGTTTTGTGACACAACTGGGGGATTTTCGTGTACGCTTATTCCAACGCCGTGTCCAGTTGCGTGTGAAAAAATACATCCTTCTGGCGCATAGTTGTTTATTGTATCTCTTGCTATCTTATCAATGTCAAAATAACTTGACTTCTTGTTGTATTTTGTTGTATATGTGCTTAAGAAGGCTTTTAAAACTGCGGTATATGCTGTTTTTTGTTCGGGTGTTGGTGTCCCTTTTAAGAAAGTTCTTGTTGTATCAGTTGCTATTCCACCTTCATAATATCCACCATAATCTACCAATAAGAAATCCCCATCTTGTACTAGTTTTTCCTTTGATGAGTCTTTGTAATGTATTATTGATGTGTTGCTTCCTGCTGCAACTATTGGATGGAAACTTAAAGATAATGCGCCATTTTCTTTCATTGCTTTTTTAAGTGCTTGCGCATAATCATATTCTGAATAAATCTCATCAGAATTTATCATTTGATAAATAACTTTAAGCGCTTCATCTGCTCTTTTGAAGCATTTTTTCATATGTTCAATTTCTTTTTCATTTTTTACAGTTTTAAAAAGATTTAAATGACTTGGTAAAATGGTATTACTTTTGTTTATTAAGTTGTAGTCATATATGGATAAACTTGAATTATCTATAAATATTTTTTTGTTATCCAATTTTCTGATTTCATTTTCAAATTCGTTTAATGGTTCAACTTTAAAATAATTTCCAATAAAAGATAGTTCGCAATTTGAAAATACTTTAACCCCTTCTTCTGTGATTATAGATTTCGCTGGAAATGTCGCACTGCATTCAAAGTCATAAGAGCGTTTATTTGTAATATAAGCAATGTCTTCTAATGTGGTAACAATTATTGTGAATTTTTCTTCTCCAACAGACTCCTTGATTGTTAAAAATTTTTCATCAGAAGTCGCTCCTGTGATATAACTATCAACGTCGAAAACATTATAATTTATTTTCGAATTATTGATATGTGTAAATTCTTCAACTGGATCAGTGTTTAATAATTTTACTGTTGAGTTTTTCTCTTTTAACTTCTCCATTAATAAATCATAAATTCTTTTGGGTGTTTTCTTTGCAACAAGTCCTAGTCTAAAATAGACAGGGATATTTTGAATTATTGCAGAAATTGATGATTGACCTAATGGAACTTTTATAACATTAACAAAATCTTTATCTACCTCGTTGTCTGCTTGTTCATGATATCGTGGGTCAACAAATTGATATATTTTGTCTGCTGTAAATAAAACGTCTCCCACAGAACCAGAAAATCCTGTTAAATGATATCTTGAATTAAATTCCAGCATATTGTATTCAACAAGAAATTCATTAGTTGAATTAATTATGATTCCGTCAAGGTCGTTTTTTGTTAAAAAGCCTTTTATATATTCAATAAGTTCAATATTCATTAGTCTTGAGTGTCTGTTAAATAAATTAAGTGATAGCCAAATTGTGTTCTGATTGGGCTTGATACTTCACCTTTTTGCATACTAAAAGCTGCATCTTCAAATTCTTTAACCATTTGTCCACGTGAAAAGAATCCTAAATCCCCACCATTTTGTCCTGATGGGCAAAGTGAAACTTCCATTGCTGCTTCTGCAAAGTCTTTACCATTTTCTATTTCTGCTTTTAATTTTAATGCTTCTTCTTCAGTTCTTACAAGAATGTGACTTGCTTTTACAAAATTTGCCATATCTTCTCCTTTTTTATCTGTCGTAACGTTACTGTTTGTTTGCTTTGTTACGCGTATTGTCACGATTTTTCGGACTTTTACTTGAGTATATCATGACAAAGTTTTCATAACAAATATTTTGCATTTATAAAAAATTATTTTTTGAGTATAATCCTTTTATGAAGAAATTGTATATAGAAACGCTTGGATGCCAAATGAATAAGTCCGATTCTGAAAGGATTGCAGGTATACTTTCAGATTTTGGTTATGTAGAAACCACTGTTGAAAAAGAAGCTGATTTGTTAATTATAAATACTTGTAGTATTAGACAATTATCTGCGGATAAGGCATACAGTAAACTTGGTGTTTGGGGTAAGTGGAAAAAAACTAGACCAGAGTTGAAAATAGGCATATGTGGTTGTGTTGCGCAACAAGATAAGGAGAAAGTAAGACAAAGAGCACCATACGTTGATTTGGTTTTCGGTACTCACAATATTTATGAATTACCTTCTCTTATAAAAAGAATAGAAGAAGATGAAAAGGTTTGTTCTATCACAACAAAACCTATTGTTTGTAATCAAAATGATTTCAAAATAATTAGAAAAGATTCTGTAAACGCTTGGATACCAATTATTGAAGGTTGTAATAATTTTTGCACATACTGTGTTGTTCCTTTTACAAGAGGAAGAGAAAGAAGTCGTGCGCCAGAAGAAATTATTCAAGAAGCAAAAAATATTATAAAAGATGGATTTAAAGAAATTACTCTGCTAGGACAAAATGTTGATAGTTATGGTAAAGATACAAATTCGCCAGATATAACTCTTGCTAATCTTTTAAGGGAGTTAAATAAGCTAGATGGTGAGTTTAGAATTCGTTTTGTTACTTCTTATCCATCTGATATTACTGATGATTTAATTGACGCTGTTGATGAATGTGATAAGGTCTGTAAATATTTTCATATTCCTATGCAATCTGGTAATTCTCGTATATTAAGTGAAATGAATAGACGATATACAAAAGAAGAGTATTATACTATTGTTTCTAAGATAAGAAATAGATTTGCCAATGTTGCTATAACAAGTGACTTTATTGCTGGATTTCCAGGTGAAACTGAAGAAGAGTTTATAGATACACTCAAGGCAATTGATGAATTGGAATTAGACTATTCTAATACTGCTGCATATTCACCTCGAGTTTTCACAAAAGCAGGGAAAATGACAGATAAGTTTTTATCTGAAGAAGTTAAATATGAAAGATTAGAACGACTTAATGAAAAAAATCGTGAAGCAAGTCTTAAATCAAATGAAAAATTTGTTGGGAGAATTTTGAATGTTCTTGTAGAAAGTAAAACAATAAAAGATGGAAAAGTAGTTCTTAATTCTCGTGCGGACAACAATAAAATTGTTCATTTTGAAGATTCATCTAAGAATGTTGGTGATTTTGTAAATATAAAAATTACAAAAGCGCAAACTTGGTGTCTATTTGGTAATCCAGTTGATTAGTTTTTTATTTTTTACATGTTGTGATAATCTTTAATTATGAGAAAATTTAAAAGTTTGATATTTTTATTTGTTTTAGTTTCTCTTGTCTGTGTTTCCTGTTTTAGGATAGATAGAGAAGAAAAGTTTACTCAAAATTTTAATTTTTCAAGTGTAGAAGAAAACAAAGAACCAAAAAATCTTTATAAGCCTACAAAAACTGAGTTCTTTAATGGTGTTGATTATCGTATGTCTCGTTCTGATGTTGGGAAATATGGTGGTCAAATGGTTTCTTCTTCTATTGGTGAAGGTCCAAAAACTTTTAATCCTTGGTCAGCTAAAGATGCTACTTCTTCTGAATTATCGGCTTTAATGTATGATGGTTTGTTTTCCACTGATATTGATACTGGAGAAGTCATTCCATCTTTGGCAAAAGAAATGATTATTTCAGATGACCAAAAAACTTATACCGTAAAGTTAAGAAGGGGTGTAACATGGACCGATGGCAAAGAAATTACAGCGGATGATGTTGTTTTTACTTGGAATGAAATTATAATTGCTGGATTTGGGAATACTTCTTTAAGAGATTCTGTTTTGATAGATGGTGAATATCCAGAAGTTAAAAAGATTGATAAATATACGGTTGAGTTTTCTATAAAGAAACCTTTTGCTCCATTTCAAAGAATGATTGGTTCGCAAATAGCTCCAGAGCATGTGTTTAGACCTGTTGTTAACAAAGGAAAGAGATATTTTGATACATATATGGGAACGACAGTGAATCCTAAAAAAATAGTTTCTTCTGGACCTTTTATTTTGGAAGAATATGTACCAGCGCAAAGAGTTGTATTCAAAAGAAATCCTAACTATTATGAAATGGATGAAGCCAAAAATGTTCTTCCGTATCTTGATAAGTATGTTGTTCTTTTTGTTGGCGATTTAAATAATGAACTTTTAAAATTTGAGGCAGGGGAACTGGATATTATTTCCGTAAAGGGAAAAGATTTAGCAAGGTTTAAAGAGAAAGAAAAAAAATCAGATTTTAAAATTTACAATTTAGGACCTAATTCTGGGACAATGTTTGTTGTCTTTAACTTAAATACAAGAAAAAATAAAGATGGCAAATTTTATATTTCACCAATAAAACAACAATGGTTTAATGATATAAATTTTAGAACTGCTGTTGATTATGCTATAGATAGAGATGCAATGGTTTCAAACGTGTTTAATGGTGTTGCTCAGCCATTATTTACTGCTGAGTCATTGTCTTCAATATTTTTAAATGAAAAAATAGCATCAGGGCATATTAAAGATATTGAATATGCAAAAAGCCTTTTGAAAGAATCTGGATTTTTTTACGATAAAAAAGGTATTTTGTTTGATAAAAATTCTAATCCTGTTGAATTTGATTTGTATACAAATGCGGGACAAACTGAACGAGAAGCCGTTGGGGTCATGATAAAAGAAGATTTGCGCCATATAGGTATTAAAGTTAATTTTAAGCCTATTGAGTTTAATTCATTGGTTAATAAACTTTTAACTACTGCAGATTGGGACATGATTTTAATTGGATTAACAGGGAGCCCGCTTGAACCGCATAGTGGTAAAAATGTATGGAATTCAAAAGGACATTTGCATATGTTTAATATGCGCTTTGACTCTGATAAAAATGATGAACTTTTGAGTTGGGAAAAAGAATTAGATTTGATAATTGAACAAGGTGCACTTGAAATTGATTTTAATAAGCGAAAAGAATTTTATGATAAATATCAGCAAATAATCTATGATGAAAGACCAATTATTTATTTGTATTCGCCGTTAGTAATAATTGCTATTCGTAATAAAATTAAGAATTTGCATCCAACTGCTCTTGGTGGTGCTTTACATAATATAGAAGAACTTTATATTGAAAACTAATTTCTTAGTTAATAAGATCTTGGAGAAAGTTTTTAAAATCTTTAAATATAGAATTGTTTTCTTCAATGCTGAAAGATTTTTTGTTGCTTGAAGTTGAATTGTCTAAAAAGAGTTTTGTGTCTTGAATGTTTTTTATCGTTTTCATCGCGGCGATTTTTTCTGCAAGTTTTTGTTGTTTTGTTAGTTTGGCTTCAATGATTGCTGCAGGAATAAATGCAATTATTGCCCCAAGTCCAGTAAAAATTCTTGCGTTTTTCGGATTCGCAATTTTTTTAGATAGTCCATTTCCGATAAATGCACCAACTGCTGTTGCAACAATATCAATTGGTCCTAAGATTGTTTCAGAAAATGATTTTATTCCTACCGTTTGATTGTAAACTTCTTCTCTGTGTTTGTTTAAAACCATTGCTGTATTTTTTTGTAATCTTTTCGCTTCTTTTTCTTGTTCTGGGGAAAGATTTAATGTTCTTTGTGCTTCAAGTTTTTGTTTTATTTTTGGAAGCTCTTCTTTTTGGAATTTTTCGTAATCTTTTATGTCCTTGTACATTCCTTTTACAAATTCAAATATGTTTTGTTTTTTTGTTTGTTGTTTTTCCGCATATTGCATTGGATTTTCTGTAAATTGTTTTAAGTGTTTGTACTTTGTAGCAAGTATTGCTTTGTTCTCAATATCCGCAATGTTTTTGTTTAGCAAGAGATAAGTTAATAGAGGTGCACCAAATTTAATCGCGCTTGCTGCGATTAAATTTTTGACACCTAAAACTTGTACTAGTTTATCTGTTAATAAAAACTCTAGAAATCCACCAGTAAATAGTGATGAATATGATATATTTGAAATCGTTTCAACGCGTCTTAACGGTTCAAGAACAGCATGCTCAACATTGTCTAATAAATTACTAAATAATACTTTGTCTTCTTCTGCTATGGCTTTTTCTTTTGCTGTAGAATTTTTCTCTGTTTTTGATTCGATTGATTTAAAGTATTCTTCTTTTTGTTTTTTATAGCTATCTAAACTGTCTTTATATTCTCTAACGGAAGAAAATGTAGAACTTAAATTAATTTTATCTTGTAGTGTATCCATTAACGCACTTTTATTTTTATTTTCGTGATTTATTATGGATTCAACTTTTTGTTTTTGCTCTGGGGTCAAATTTGCAAATAATTTTGGGTCATTAATAATGCTTTGAGTTGCATCAAAACTTGATTTTCTTATTAATCCTAGTTGCGATTCCATTGAATTTTTAATTCCAGATGCAAAAAATGATAAGCCTAAAACGGCTGAAAATAGGGTTAATACTTTTGGTAATGGAACACTTCTTGATAATACATTTATGGTTCCATTTTTGTATTTCGTTAATGCATTACTTGCTTTTTTTGCAAAATTACTATTCTTTGAGTGTTTTTGCAATAATGGAATTGCCTTTGTTATTGCTACTGGTAGTGATGTTATTACTCCTGCAATAGACATCAATTCAATGTTTAATGTTTGAAAAAAAGTTTCTGCATCTTCTGCTTTTTCGTGTTCATAACAGTCTGCAATTAAAAGTGGATTTACAATGGTTTGTGCTTTTTGTTTTAAAGATTCGTTATTAAGTTCTATTGCACTGGAATTAGATGCAACCTTATCTTGTTGTGCATTGCCATTTTTCCAGTCATTATATTCCGGAATGTATTCTCTATATTTAGTGTAATAAGAAAAAACGTTGTTCATTTAAACATAAAAAACCTTCCGCTACCCTTTTTTCTAAGGTTTAAAATAAAGTAAATTTGTTATTTTTTCTATATTTTTTTATATATTTTTATATATTTTTACAAATTTAAATTTTTTTTTAGTAAAATAGAAAAAAAGAGAGGGATATTTAATGTCATTAAATTCATATTTGGGGATAGATGTTGGTTCTGTTACAACAAAAATAGCAGTAGTTGATGAGAATGGAAAATTTGTTGATGGTTATATGACAAGAACTTCAGGTAAGCCTGTCGTTGCTGTTCAAGAATCATTGAGAAATATAAAACAACAAGCAAAACAAGAATATAATATTCTTGGTGTTGGTACGACTGGTTCAGGAAGGAATCTTGCTGGAGCATTGGTTGGAGCCGATGTTGTTAAAAATGAAATTACTGCGCATGCTGTTGCTGCAAGTACTTATGTTCCGGGTGTTCAAACAATTTTAGAAATAGGTGGTCAAGACAGTAAAATTATTATTTTGCGTGATGGTATTGTTACTGATTTTGCTATGAATACAGTTTGTGCGGCTGGTACTGGTAGTTTTCTTGATCAACAAGCTTCAAGATTAAATGTTCCTATCCAAAATTTTGGGTCTCTCGCTCTTAAATCAAAGTCACCGGCAAGAATTGCTGGCAGATGTGGTGTTTTTGCTGAAAGTGATTTAATCCATAAACAACAATTAGGCTATCCTGTTGAAGATTTATTGTATGGACTTTGTCAGGCTCTTGTTCGTAACTATTTAAGTAATCTTGCACTTGGAAAAGAACTTCTTCCAACAGTTACATTCCAAGGTGGTGTTGCAACTAATACTGGCATGGTTAAAGCGTTTGAAGAAGCACTTAATACTAAAGTTGTTGTTCCAGACAATCATCAAACGATGGGCGCTATAGGCGCTGCTCTTCTTGCGATGGAAAATCATCAATTCAATGAAAAGCAAACTTCGTTCAAAGGATGGAGTATTGGCGAAATTTCATTTAATTCTTATACAAATCAATGTTCTTCTTGTGCGAATAATTGTGAAATTATTACAATTGTAGAGGGTGAGGTAACAACCCCTGATTTAAAAAATAAAACTGATAAAATCATTGCACGTTGGGGTGGCACCTGTGGTAGATGGGACATTGGTTAAACCATTTTGTAACGATTTGTAAAATTACTTTTTTATATATTAAAGATTACTGACTTGCCTGTCGATATACTTAATACAAAATGTATATAAAGGAGAACAGGCAAAATGGGATTGGCAGCATCACAAGGACGATATCTAGCCCTAACGGCAAGGCACAATGACCTTACCTATGAAGCACAACAAATCGCCAGACAAAGATTGACTTTGGCTACTCAAAACCAACAAGTTGCTGATGAGTACAATGAAGCGATGAGTAATACTGTATTGCTTGTTAACGTTCCAGATGGTTCTCAACGTTTAACTTATGACGTTATAACCAGCCAAGATCCTTTTAGTGGTTTAAACATGAGAATTGTGGATTCAAATGGCAATGTTGTAGTTCCTCCAAATCCATCTTCTATCAATGTTACATACAAAGATGAAAATGGTGAAGATGTTACAGAAACAATTACAGACCCAAGAGAATTTGCAAATAAATATATGGGTGATGACATCCAGATTAACAATATGGCAAATTGGTCGTTAGAAGATTTAGCAGAGTACTATAATGAAAACTATGCTACAACAGACACTATTGTTCAATATGACGCTGGTATTGCGGATTATTTAAAAAGCGGAAACGAAAGATATTTATTTGATCCTAATTGCAAGGATCCAGATTATCTTCAAAAAATGATTGCTTCTGGTGAATGGAGCCTTCAACAACCTGATGCTTCAGGTAGTTCGGATTGGGTTGATATTGACTGGAGAGGTACAACCTCAATCACTGAAGAATATGATACATCTGATGATGCTGCTGCAGAAGCAAAATATCAGACTGATATGGTTGAACTTCAAAGAATTGATAAAATGCTTGAAATAAGACTTGAGCAAGTTCAGACAGAACAAAGTGCTATCGAAAAAGAGATGGAATCTGTCAAGAAAATTATCAGTAAAAATATTGAAAGTACATTTAAAACGTTTACTTAACCTATATTGAACAGGGCTTGAAATTTTTAATTTCATTCTTTTGAGACAATATTCTATTTATATACATTTTGTTTATTTGGTCGGTAATTCTATGTTATTATCCGGCCATTTTTATTTTTTTCATACAACGAGCGTAGGATTTTTTTATAATTTTAAATGTTGTATAATAATTTGGGTTATCTAATGTCTGTTTAAGAGGTTTTGATGCAGTTAGTTGAAGTAAAGAATGATATAGCAAAGATTTTGTACTGTCCTGTGACAAATCATATTTTGCCATCTGACTTTTTGCTGATTGATGATATTAATCAAAAATTAATAGCGCAAATTCTTAATATTGAAACAACAGATGACTTAGATAAAAATTTGGCTGTATTAAGGCTTGTTCTTTCCATAGATAAAGACGATAACCTATCTTTGTATAATGGCTATATCCCTTCAAAAAACGCCGAAATTTTATACGTTAATCCTGATGAAATATTGGAATTAGTTAAAGGAAACGGCGATTCTTTATTCTTTGGAGAATTGTCAAATCACCCTTTATGTTATGTTAAAACATCTATAAGTCTTATCAATGATAAGTTGTATGTCCAATCAGATAGAGACGATAAAACAAAAATCATTATTCAAAATTTAATATATGAATTGAATAATAAAAATAAAAAAATAGTTTTACTTGATTTTGATGGTAGATATTCTGATTTGACAGGAGCAAAAGTTTTAAAACTTTCAGAAGAATTTAAATTTCCATTAAATTCAAATGGCTTTGATACAATAATAGAACACGATTTAGATGATTGTTCTTTGGATGACAAAGCCGTTATTCAGAGTATTGTTCTTGAATTAAAAGAGTATTTGGAAACATTAAAAGAAAAATTCATTCCGTTTTCCGTTTTCAAAACTGCTGTTGATGATGTTTTCCTTTCTAATCCAGTATCTGGATTAATGCTTTTTAGAAATAAGCTTTGGCGTTATTCACAAAATAAAATGTTCGCTGAGAGCAAAGATGATTTTGATATTATAACAAATTCAATAGTGTCATCTTCTCCTGTTGTTATTGATGTTTCAGAATTGGATGAATGTCGATATAAATATGCTCTACAGACAATAATTGATTTAATAAAAAGTCCTTGCTATATGATTCTATCTCTTGATGGAGTTGAATTGGATAAAAAGACAATTATTAGTTTGTATAAAACTCAAAATATAATTCCAGTTGTTTCAACGTCTTTTGATAGCAAGTATTCTCAACTTTTAAAATCACTTTGTTCAAATCAATTGATGTCTAAGCCATCTAAACTTTATTCTGACGATGATAAATATTCTAGTTTCTTAAACAAAATCAATACTTCTTCAATGATTTTATATGGTGAATCTACACTATATTTGCCATTAATTATTGATTTAAAATTATTTGATGTATCAACAGCAGATGAAGTTGTTGATAATGAAATAAAAAAAGATGTTGATAAATTACTTTCTTCGTCAAAAAGTATGCTTCACGCAGAAAATATTACAGAAACGATATTAAATATAAAAAACGAAAACACTGAAGCAGAGATAGTTGATGATGAAGTTTTAGATAGTGATTTAGATTTCCTCGATGAAATTTTAATTGAAGAAAAGAAATCTCAATCATTAAAATATAGTAATGAGAAAAATGTAGATGATGCATTTTTACAAGAAGAAAAAATTGTTCCAGAAGTAGTTAATAGTGTTGAAAAAGAAGATTTAAAGAAAAATATCCCTGTAGAAAATGATCAAGAGAACAAACCAATAGAAGATGAAGAAACAGATATAAATGTTTCGGTAGATGTTGATGCAGAAGATGTAATTCCAGAGTCTTCTTGTGAAGAGGTTTGTGATGTTGAAGAAAAATCAATTCAGGAAAATGAATCTTCAGATGAATATGTATATGACGAATCCAATGATGAGAATGACTCAGTTGAGAAAGACCTTTCTTCAGAGGATTATATTCAAGACGAAGACAGCGATGATGAAGCCGATTTAGATTTATCTTATGTACAAAATAAGAAAGTTTCAGAAATTGATACTACTAAAGATTATCATGAAATGAAGATGGACTATGCTTATAAAAAAGCAGTAGAGGAAAAAATAGGTAATGAAGTTGAATTTATTGATGAAGAACTAGGTGCAGAATCTGAAATTGAAACCATTGAAGATGATATTTATCCTGAATCCGTTGATGAGAAAGAAGAAATAGAAACTGTTTCAGTAGAAATTGAAAAACCTGAAATAAATGAAAATATAAACACTAAGAAAAAAACAGAACTGCCAGTATATGAAACAGATACTTCATATCAACTAGGAGTTGAGGATTTGCCTTTTAAGGTTGGTGATGTTGTATATCATCCAAAGCACGGAAAAGGAATAATTGAAGGTTTTACGAATTATAGCAATAAAATTTTGTTCTGCCAAATAGAATTTGAAAATGTTGGAAGAAGAATACTGGATCCAAGAATAGCAGAACTTCAAAAAATTGAAGAATAAAAAAATGGCTGATTAATATCAGCCATTTTTTTTATTAGTTTTTGTTATTTTAATAAACTTAATGCTTTTTCTGCTGCTTCTTGAACGTCTGCATCTTTATCGTTCTTTGCTAATTCAAAGATTGTTTTCAAGTCTGCATTGTATTCAGGTCTAGCAATATGTGATAATGCTGCAATACCGCAAACTCTTAACATTGGATTTGGATTTGCTTTAACCGTATCAACAACTTTGTCAATTCCAGGTAAATCTTTTAATTCAAGAGCATTCACTCCACCTTTTTGGATTTCGTTATTTAAACGTTCTTGTAAATATGCGAGAGTATATAATGCATATGTTTTATTAACTTCTGCTTTTTCAATTGGAGCAGGTGTTTTTGCTTGTTCTTTTTGCGCTTCAGTTAACTCTGCTTCTGGTTTTTGTCTTAATTCCAAAACTTCAGGAGAAGGACCTTCTAGTGAAGATGTATCTTTGTCAATAATTCCGATAAGAGAATCAACGATTTCTGTATCTAATAAAGCTGAATCAAATTTATTGTCATATTTGAATGATTCTGCAAGTTCTTCAATTGCTGCTCTTTGTTCATCAACATTTTCTGATTTTAATCTGCTAGAAAATGAAGTTAAGTTAACAGCAGGTGCCACATTTGCTGCTGGCTGTTCAACTACAGGTGCTGCTGCTGGAGCTGGAGCAGGCGCTGCTGGTTGTGCAGGAATTTGTGGTGCAGGAATTTGTGGTGCAGGAACTTGTTGCTGTTGTGGAGCAATTGGTTCTGCAGGAACTGCTGGTTGTTGAACTATTGGTTGCTGAGGCATTGCAGGTTGGTAAACTGGTTGTGGATAAAATGGTTGTTGCACTGGCATATATTGTGCGGGCATTGCAACTGGCATTCCTGCTTGACCTTGCGGATTATGAATTTCAATATTTACACCATTATATCTTGGCTGTGCATTTGAACAAGATTGTGGGAGGTAACTGCTTGCCATTGGATAATTATATATTACGCCCGGAGCTTGATTGTAATATTGTACTGGGCTATTTGCACCTTGCGGCGTATATGCCGGTATATTCATTTGTTGTGCCGGTATATATTGTAAATTGGGTGCTTGTATCATTTTTCACTCCTTATTATACTATCTTATTCTTCTAACGTTTCGCTAGCCTACACAACAATAAATGACTGAAAATTAAAAAAATTGCTATTTATTTTTCCTTTTAACTTTCTTTTTTTTTATTAAATAGTGCAAAACTCCTAATTATCCTTGTTTAACACTGATTTACAAAAGTTAATAAAAGGTCTTTTCTACATAATTATTCCTATTTTTTAATATTATTTTGTACATTTTTTTTATTTAATATAATATATTACATGTAGAGTTTTAGTTTTTAGGGCATGAGTTTAGATAATAAGACAGCGAACAAGTTTAATATAAAAGACTATCAAGAATTAATAGATACTCTTGCGAAGGTGGAGTACAAAAAGTTATCAGCAAAGCACTTGATAGATTTTTCTGAGTTGATAAATATTGGAACTCAGGTTGTTCATAAGTTGTGTTCTAATAATCCCCCTGATAAATATAATAAGTCTTATATTTCTACTGCAATTAAATGGGCAATTAGAAACGAAGTAAGACGTAGATATAAATGGTATGTATTAAAGAATCAAAAAGAGACCTTTGTAAGCGAAGAAAGTCAAGATAATATCAGGGAAGCAGTTTACAAAACTATATTGTCTGTTGATGAAATGGCTGAAGGTGATAATCCTACACAAATTAGGGATTCTAAACGTAATCCTGAAGAAAAAATTATTTTTCATGAACTAAGTGAAAGTATTAAAGCCGCAATTAAAACTTTACCACCTAGAGAAAGAGAACTTATTGAGTGTAAATTCTTTAATGATAAAAAATTAAGAGAAATTTCTGAAGAGTTTAATCTTTCTCCTTCTAGAATTTCAAGAATTATTCAGTCTGGCTTGAACAAGATTAGAAAAGAATTAGTCAAACAAAATCTTGTTTGATAGTCATTGTGATTGAGAAAGAGGAGTATGAATTATGACGTTAAGGTCAATTCAATATCAAACGCATGGCACTTGTTGTGCACTTATGAATGTTGTTTTGGATGATGATAAAATTGTCGACGTTGATTTTTTTGGTGGTTGTCAAGGAAATTTAAAAGGAATAAAAGAACTTATTAAAGGCATGAAAATTGATGATGTTATTAATAGACTTCAGGGTATAACTTGCGGACCAAAATCAACGAGTTGCCCAGACCAATTGTCTAGGTGTTTAATAGATTATAAAAAACAGGTAGCGTCTGGAGCTGTTAAATAGTTCTATTTATATTATAATTTTATTGAAAAGAGGTTATATAAAAGTGTCTATAGAATTGGAAAAGAAACAAGGTCTAATCGCAGGTAATGGTCAATTACCTGTATGCTTGGCTAAGAATGCAAAAGAAAATGGATTTGAAGTAATTGCAATTTCGCTTTCCGCTGATAATAAAAATGAATTAAAAAAATATTGTTCAAAAGTATATGATTGTGCTCCAGGAGAAGTTTTAAAAATTAAAAATATTATTCTTGATGAACAAATAAAACAGTTGACTTTTATAGGAAAAGTTTCAAAAAGTTTGGTTGTAAAACGTCCTAAGTTTGATTCATTGGCTATTGAGTTCTTAAAACAAGCAAAAAGATTGAATGATGATGCAATTATGCTCTTTCTTGTTGATGAACTTGCTAAAATTGGAGTAACCGTTTTAGATCAAACAATTTTCATAAAAAATTTGATGGTTCCTCGTGGTGTGTTGGGAAAAAATCAGCCAACCGAAGCTTTGTTGTCAGATGTTGAATATGGTTTCAAAATTGCAAAAGAAATGGGTGAACTCGATATTGGACAATCTGTTGTTATAAAAGACAGAATGATTATGGCAATCGAAGCAATTGAAGGTACAGATAAATGTATTAAACGTGGTTGTAAACTTGGTAAAAAGAATTCTGTTATTGTGAAAGTTTCTAAACCAAAACAAGATAAACGTTTTGATATTCCCGCTTTTGGGCTTAATACTCTTAAAACAATGAAAAAATATAAAGCAAAACTCATTGCTGTTGAAGCAAATGAGACAATTTTTGTTGATAGAGAAAAGACAATTGAATTTGCTGATAAAAATAATATTATTGTAATGGCTGTATGAAAAAACTATTTATAATTACTGGTGAATATTCTGGTGACAGGCATGCTGCAGATGTCGTTAATGAATTGAAAAAGATTAATCCTGATATTGAGATTGAGGCAGTTGGTGGTTTAAATCTAAGAAATACAGGTATTAAGCTTTATTGCGATCATTCTAAAATGTCAGCCATTGGATTTAATACAAAGATAATTTTAAGCCATATAAATCTTGGTAAGCAAATAGCAAAATATTTAAAAGATGAATTCAAACCAGATATGGTATTGTTGACCGATTATGGTGGTTTTAACTTGAATTTATCAAAAGTTTTATCTAAATATGGCTTTAAGATATATTATTATATTCCACCTCAAATATGGGCATCAAGAAAATGGAGAATGAATACAGTTAAAAAATGCATAAATAAAGTTTTAACAATATTTCCGTTTGAAAAAGAGATGTATAAAAAAGAAGGTGTTGATGCTGAATTTGTTGGGCATCCGCTTTTAGATGAAATGCCGGAGTCTATCATTGATAAAAATGCGTTTTTTGATGAAAACGCAATAGATAAAAGCAATAAATTAGTTTCAATTTTCCCTGGTTCTAGGGTTTTTGAAGTTAAAAATCTCCTTGAAATATTTCTTGAAGCAGCCAGAAAATTGAAAACAAAACATGATGATTTACAATTTGTTTTATGTCAGGCACCAAATATAAAAGATAATCTTATTTATCCATGTTTAGATAAATATAAAGATTTAAATGTAAAAGTTTTAAAAAATAAAAATTATGAACTTTTAAACGTTTCTGATGCATTAATGTTGGCATCTGGGACAGTGGCATTAGAAGCGGCTTTATATGAAACTCCTATGATTATAAGTTATAAAGGACCTTGGTTCTTATATGGAGTTTATTTGTTAGTTCGCTGTATTAAAAGAGTTTGTTTGCCTAACATTATACTGGATAAAGATATCGTTCCTGAGTTAATTCAGTTAAAAGCAAAAGCAGAAAATGTTGCATTTTTTGTCGAAGAAATTTTATACAATGAAAATTATCGTTTGAATATGATAAATGAACTTAGGAATGTTAAGCAAAAACTTTCAGGCTCGAATACGGCAAAGAAAGTAGCAACAATAATTTCAGAAAATATATAAATATCCAGTTTATATTTTTTATATATCTATGTTAAGATATAATGTAACGGTTTATTACAAAAAGGCAAATTTTAAAAGATTTGGACTTATAATTATTATATCTGGTAAAAATAATGCATAAAAATAAAAATAAAGGTACAGAGTCTAATACGGTCGATTCTCTCTCTCCCAAACAGTCTATGACAACCAATCCAATTGATAAAGGCGGATTTGTTGCTAAGATTAATGAGTTAGTAGGCGGCGGAAATACTGGCAGGGTAATAACAAATGTTACTGTGCCAAGTTTACAGCATCAAGAAAATAAGGCGTATAGTAGCGTTGATTTTATTTCATTTATTAAAGAAATAAATGAAATTATAAGGAATGGAAAGGATTTAAAAGACTCTCTTAGTTCGTTCCATACAATGTTTGTTAATAGATTGAATTCTTCATATACGGCTTTTGGGCTTATTCAAGATTCTACAACTATAAATATAAAATTATTAGACAAAAATTCTAGAGCGTACTCATTAAAGGTCTTTATGAGTGATGTTGACAATGAAATAGTAAAAGCCGTAACGACTGGTGAAACAATTGTAATGTCAGATTCATCATTTTTAAAAGTACCATCATTGTCTAATGTTCCTTCTGTAATTATTCCTGTTCAAATACAAGGACAAACTACAAGTGTTGTTATTATAAGTGATTATAACATCCAAAATCATTTAAACGTTTACCAGATGGCGGTTATGAATTTGGGTCTTTTGGCTGAAAACTTTAGACTAGTTGAGAGAGTAGATAAGAGTTTTTATATGGATAGTCTTACAAACTTGTATTCTCATAGAAGATTCCATGAAATTCTTGTAGAAGAACTTGCTCACGCAGATGCTACAAATACAAAAGTTTCAGTAATAATATTTGATATAAATAATTTAAGCCAGATAAATAAAGACTATGGTCATGCAAAAGGTGATGAAGTCATTAAAGTAGTCGCAAACAAAATTAACGATAACATCAAAAAGCAATATGTTGCTGCAAGATATGCTGGAGATAAGATTGCCGTAATATTGAAGAATATGAATTCTGAAGAGGCAAAATATATGGCAGAATATCTAACATATTCCCTTTCTTGTTGTTTAGTTGATGATATAGGTCCGGTTAATAAGTTATCAGTTGGTATTGCAACTTATCCTGATGATGCGAATGACAATGAAAAACTTATTATATTGGCAGAGCAAGCAGTGTTAGTTTCAAAAACAAAAGGTTATAAAAATGGAATTTCAACTATTGTTTCAACTCATGATTATGATTTCTGGGATGAAGATGCTGTCAACTCTTTTGCAACAGTTATGGCAAAGAAACAATCCAAGCTTGGTATTGATTTCGAAAATACACTAGTAGAACAGTTCAATAATAAGAACTTTGTATCTCAAAATCATTTGATTGAGGTAGTAACATCACTAGCTAGTGCAATAGATGCTAAAGATGAATATACAAAAGACCATTCTTCATCAGTATCTAGATACTCTGTTGCGCTTGCTAAAGCAATAAATTTACCAGAAGAAGAAGTAGATAAAATAAAACTTGGTGCACGTCTTCATGACGTAGGAAAGATTGGTATTCCTGAAAATATTCTTACTAAAGCAGCAAAATTAACTGATGAAGAGTTTAAAATTATCCAACAACATCCTGTCATTGCGGTTGAAAAAATTCTTGAAACAACACCATTGTTAAGAGAATTAATTCCTATAGTCAAGTATCACCATGAACAGTGGAATGGTAAGGGTTATCCTTGTGGCTTAAAAGGTGAGGAAATACCACTTGCTGCAAGAATTGTTGCTATTGCTGATACATATCACGCATTAATTAGTGATAGACCTTATAGAAAAGGAATGTCTTTCGAAAAGGCTTGTTCTATCCTTGAAGAAGGTGCTGGTATTCAATGGGACAAAGAACTAGTAAGACAATTTATAGCAATTGCCCCATCTCTTGCAACTATGATATAGGTTAGTTGTCTTTTTTTGTGTAGTAAGGCAAATCCTTATTTATATCAAGTTTTTGCGCGTCTTTTTTAAATATTTTTGATTTGTATATCCCTGTATATGCTAGAAAATATTTTATACTTACACTTAAAACGCCTAAGCCATACTTGCAAGAACGTACAAAATTTATTGATGATGCCTCTGGAAAATATTTTGTTGGACAACTAATTTCTCCTATTTTGTAACCATAATAACTTACTAGCGCAAGCATTTCGTTATCAAAGACAAAATCATCATCACAAGATTCAAGTGGTAAATTTTCAAGTACACTTTTTTTAAAGCCTCTAAATCCAGTATGGTATTCAGATAAATGTTGTCCTAAAAATAGGTTTTCAAATGCAGTTAAAAACTTGTTCGCAATGTATTTGTATAAAGGCATTCCACCTTCAAGTGCATTTGATAGCATTCTTGATGCAATTACGGCATCGTATTCTTCAAATGCTAGCATTGAAGCGATTGCAGGAATTAATTTGGGTGTGTATTGATAATCCGGATGAAGCATTATTACAATATCTGCATTAGATTTTAGTGCTGCAGTATAGCAAGATTTTTGATTTCCACCATAACCTCTATTTTCTTTGTGTACAATTGTTGTGATATTCAAATCAAGTGCTAAATCTTTTGTATTATCACTTGATTTATCATCAGTAAGTATTATTTCATCTACTATTTCGTGATAAATATCGTTATAAGTTTTTTCAAGTGTCTTTTCTGCATTATATGCAGGCATTACAACAACTATTTTCTTTCCGTTTAACATAATCCCTCTTCAATAAAATATATGTTCTATTATATGCTAATTTTGTATAAAAACTCAAATGTTAAATAATTAGAATATATTATTAACTTTTGTAAAAATATGATATAATCTAATTAAGAAGTAACTAAAAAAGTCGATAATCAGGATATTAGATTAACTTGGTAGAAATATGAGTGCGTACGAGTTCAGTGAGAGTTTAGATATTGTATTTAACTTTCTAAAAAATGATAAAAAACATACTATTCTTATCGTTGATGATGAAATAAATAACCTTCAGTTGCTAAAAAGAACGTTTCGTGGGCAATATAATATTTTAACAGCAGGAAATGGGGTTGAAGCACTTAGTGTTGTTAAAGAGTATGGAAATGAAATAAGTTTAATTGTCAGTGACCAAAAAATGCCAGTTATGGAAGGTACTGACTTTTTGAAAGAGGTTCGTCAAACGCACCCTCAAATTATAAAAATATTATTAACTGGGCACGTAGATACGGACATAATTATTTCTTCAATAAACGATTGTGATTTGTTTCAATATGTTTTAAAACCATTTGATGTTGAAGAACTTAAAATTGCGGTTGAAAAAGGCATTGATAAGTATGAAATGTCTACAAACAATAAAGTTTATTATAATGAACTTAGAACATTATTCTATGAAACAATTCGTTCTATTTCAAATGCATTAGATACAAAAGATGCGTATACTAATGGTCATTCATTAAGAGTTACTTTATATTCTATGATTTTGGCAAAAGAATTAAATCTAGATGAAGATTATTTGGAAGATATTGAAATTGCTGGATTGCTTCACGATATCGGTAAAATAGCAATGCCTAAAAATATATTATGCAAAAATGGTAGACTTACAGATGAAGAATTTAATGTAATGAAATCACATCCCGCAAAAGGCGAAAAAATAGTTTTAAATATTAATAAATTAGAAACGATTTCATCTTGGGTAAAAGCGCACCATGAGAAGTATGATGGTTCTGGTTATCCTTTAGGACTGAAGGGTGAAGAAATCCCATTAGCTGGTAGAATAATTGCTTTGGCTGATACTTATGACGCTATGACATCCACTCGTTCATATAGAAAAGCACTAGAGCATGATGTCGCAATATCTGAAATAAAAAGATGTGCTGGTACTCAGTTTGATCCAAAATTGGCTGAAATGTTTGTTTCTTTAGCGTCAACAATTGATGAGGCAAGAAAAAATCCTGAGGAATATTATTCAAAATACTCATTGTTGAATAAAAACATCAACTTCAAATTGATATCTGCTGAAGAAACTAACAGAGTGAGTTAATAGATATACTTATTGCGCCTGCAAATTGTTTCTCAAGTTTTTGGGTTAAGTCGTTGTTTGTGGTTAACCAGAAATTTGGTGATGCAAGAACTTTTGCTACATTGCCATTATTATCTGCCTTAAATACAACAGGATCTGTTCCTTTGTATTGTGCAAGTGCATCTTTAATAGCAATGATGGTTTCAAAGCCTACGTCTTTACTTAAGGTAATTGTTATTATATTGCTATTATCAACTGGTTTTACGCTTTCAATAACAATTTGAGCTGAGTTTTCATCTCTTTTTTGATATTTTCCGGAAATGATAACTTTTTTCTCTGCATCTAAAAGAGAGTTATATTCTTGAAGTGTTTTATGGAATGCAACAAATGCAACTTCTCCAGTTAAATCTTCAATGGTTCCTGCTTTTAAAAATTTTGTAGGGTCCTTCTTAGTTGCAATCTGTCTAACAGAGCTTAGAAGACCGCAGACTGTAACTAAGGAGTCATTTGATATATTTTCAAGGTCGCTAATGTTGTGTGTTGTTAAAAATGGTAATTTGTCTCTTATTGATTCTAACGGATGGCTTGTTACATAGAAGCCAAGATATTCTTTTTCGAATTCCTGAATTTCTTTGTCTGAAAAATCCTCATCACTTCCAAATAATTCAAATGATTGCATTTGATAACTATTGCCTCCAGAAGTTCCAGCAAGGGAAGCAAATAAACTTACTTGCCCTTGTTCTCTTGCTGCTGTTTCTCTTGCTGCTGCATTTAAAATGTTATCTATATTGTTAAATAATTTTTTTCTAGATGGTTCTAAACTTGTGAAAGCGCCTGCTTTTGCGAAGTTTTCCATTGCTTTTCTATTTATGTGTCTTGGGTTTATTCTTTGAGTGAAGTCAACAATTGATTTAAATTCACCATTGTTTTTTCTTTCTTCTTCAATCTCTTTAAGAACGGCCTCTCCAATACCTTTAATAGAATTTAATCCGAATCTTATATTGTTTCCATCTGGAGTAAATTCTGAATTTGATTTATTTATATCTGGTGGTAAGACTTTTATTCCATTTTTTTGTGCTTCAGATATATAAATTTGTATTTTATCAAGGCTATCTTTTGAATTTGTTAGCATTGCGCAAATGTATTCAACAGGGTAGTGCGCTTTTAAATAAGCAGTCTGATATGCTACAAAAGCATAACAAGCACTGTGTGCACGGTTAAAACAGTATGCGGCGAAACTACCAATTTGGTCAAACAATTCTTTTGCATCTTCTGCCTTCATTCCTTTTCCTATACATTTTTCAATGAAAGGACCTTCAAGTTTGACTAAGTCTTCAGGATGTTTTTTTGCCATTATACGGCGAACACCATCTGCGCCTCCAAGAGTATAATCTGCGAGAACTTGGAAAATTTGCATGATTTGCTCTTGATACACCATTGTTCCATAGGTGTCTTTTAAAATATCTTCTAGTAATGGGTGTGCATAGGTAATCTGTTGTCTACCATGTTTTCTTTCAACAAAGTTATCAACCATGCCTGAACCAAGTGGACCTGGGCGGAATAATGCAACAAGCGCACCTAAATCTTCAAATACGGATGGTCTTAAATCTTTTACAAGTTTTTTCATTCCGGCAGATTCTAACTGGAATACCCCATCTGTATCGCCTCTTGAAAGCATTTCGTATGTTTTTGCATCATCAAGTGGAATATGATTTATATCAATGTCTACACCATGTCGTTCTTTAATCATTTCTAGGGTCTGGACTATGATGGTTAAGTTCTTTAGCCCTAAAAAGTCCATTTTTAGTAATCCGACTTTTTCGCAATCTTCTTTTGGATATTCTGTTATTACGTTACCTTCTTTTGCGTATTGAACTGGTACAATTTCATCTAGTGGATGGTGAGATATTATTACACCTGCTGCATGCATCCCTGTATTTTGTTTGAAACCTTCAATGTTTCTTGCTTCATCAATAATTTGTCTTATTAGTGCATCTTCTTCATAGACTTTTTTAAAGTCAGGTGAAACTTCAAATGCCTTGTTTATTGTCATTCCAACTTCTTGAGGGACATAACTACTTACTTTGTTGGAAACTTCAAATGGAAGATTCATAACTCTTGCAACTGCTTTTATTGCTGCTTTCGCGGAAAGTGTACCAAATGTTATAATTTGGCATACCTTATCTTTTCCGTATTTCTCGGTTACATATTCTATAACTTTGTCTCTTCCATCTCCAAAATCTATATCGACATCGGGCATGCTAATACGTTCTGGATTTAAAAATCTTTCAAAGAATAAGTGGTGTTTTATTGGGTCTAAGTCTGTAATTCCAAGTGCATAGGCAATCAAACTTCCTGCCGCAGAACCTCTCCCTGGACCGACTGGAACACCATTATTTTTTGCATAGTTTATAAAATCTGAAACAATTAGGAAGTATGCATCAAATCCCATTTTGTTTATAACTTCAAGTTCGTACTTGCATCTTTCCTCTATTTCTGGAGTTATCTCTTCATAGCGCTCATCAAGTCCTTTCCTTACTAAGTAGTTTAGGTATGATGAAATGGTATGATTTGCTGGAACATCAAATGATGGAAGAATGCTTTTTCCCATTTCAATAATAACGTGGCATTTGTCTGCAATCAGTGCTGTATTTTCAATTGCTTGTTCAAATGTTTCAGAATCAAGCCATTTGAATGATTCTCTTAGTTCTGCAGGGGTTTTTACATAAAATTCATTATTTGGGAATTTAAATCTATTTTCTTCCTCTTTTAATGCGTTTGTTTGTATACATAACAAAGTATCATGCCAAGATGCATCTTCTTTTCTTAAATAATGGCTATCATTTGTAATTACAAGAGGTATATCTAATTCTTTTGCAATTTCAATTAATACTGGATTTGAGCGTTTTTGATCGTCTAATCTATGGTCTTGAATTTCTATGTAATAGTCATCTTTAAAGAGGTTTTTATACCATTTTGCAACTTCAATTGCTTGTTCTTTTGTTCCATGAAGTACTTCTTGCGCTAGTTCACCTTGTATACAAGCACTTAAACAAATAAGTCCTTCTGAGTGTTTTTCTAATATTTCTCTACTTATACGAGGTTTATAATAAAATCCTTCAATATGTGCAATACTTACTAATTTTACAAGATTTTTATATCCAGTATTATTTTTCGCAAGTAGTACGAGGTGGAATGTTTCTCTGTTATTAGGGTCTTTTTTCGTTATATCTCCGTGGTGAACGTAAAATTCGCATCCTAAAATAACTTTAAATTGAGCATCTTTTGCAAGTCGATATAACTCAATAGCACCATACATAACACCATGGTCAGTTACTGCTACGGCTTCAAAATTATTATTCTTTGCAAATTCAATAAGGTCTTTTTGTCTTATGGCCCCATCAAGTAAACTGTATTCTGTGTGCAAATGCAAAGGTACATATCGCATTTGGTTTTTATCCCCTTTTCTCGACCTTTATTATAATTTATCATGTTTTTTAATCTGGTGTAAATTAAAGATGTTTTTATGTAACGATTTTTGCAATCATTTTTTCTTTTTCGTTTGAAAAACTAGTAATCTTTACTGTTTGTATTGTATCCTTTAAATCGTCTTTCGCGTCTATAAGTACGTTTATATAGTTTCTTGTTACACCTTTTAATAAATTCGTTTTTTTATCTCGTCTTTTTTCAATAATTACTTCATTTGTCGTGTTTATATTTTTTTCAAAAAAGAGTTTCAATTTTTTATCTGATATGCTTTGTAATTTTGCACATCTCTCTTGTTTTGTTTTCTCATTGATTTGATTTTCCATTTTATCTGCAACTGTTCCTTTTCTACGAGAATATGGAAAAATATGCATTCTTGATAGAGGGATTGATGAAAGATTGTTGTATGTAGTTTCAAAATCTTTATCTGTTTCATCAGGAAAACCGGCAATAATGTCACATCCAATAAATGCATTTTTAAATTTCAAATCAATATATTCTGTGAGATTTTTAATCTGTTCTACGGTGTAGTGCCTATTCATATTTTTTAGTGTTCTGTCGCAATCAGATTGTAATGAAAGATGAAAATGAGGACAAAATTTTTTTGATTGACTTAGAAAATCTATAAATTCAAATGGTAATTCAGTTGGATTTAAAGAACCGAGTCTGTATCTTTTTATATTACTTTTTTCTATTTCCTCAAGTAAATTTTTTAATGATAATTTGGGTGAAAAATCATAACCCCATTGCCCAATATGTATACCGGTGAGAACAGTTTCAAAATATCCGTTATCTGCAAATAAATTTATTTGTTCTATTACATTTTCTATCGGATTAGAACGATTTTTCCCTCTTGCAAAAGGGATAGTACAGTATGTGCATCTGTTGTTACAGCCATCTTGTATTTTTACAGATGCTCTTGTTCTATTTGTTTGATATAGTTTTTCGTTTCTAAATTTATTGTGTTCAAATATATTGGAAACTTTTATATTCTCTTTATTATTTAAAATTTTTGCAATGTCATTTTTTTCGTAATTGCCAATTACAAAATCAATCTCTTTGTTTTCTAAAAGTTTTTCTTTCTCAAGTTGTGCCATACAACCAGTAATAACGATTTTTACTTCTGGATTTTCTCGCTTTGCTCTGTGTATATATGAGATATTTTTTGAATCGGCAATATGAGTTACAGAGCAAGAGTTTAAAATATAGTAGTCTGCTTTTTCTATGCTGTTAACTTCTTCGTAGTTGTCAGAAGTAAGTATTTGAGACATCAACGCAGATTCTACTTGATTTGTTTTACAACCTAATGTTTTAATAAAAAATTTCTTCATAATATCAAATTATAAATTAAACATGTTCTTCTAGAAGACTTTTTTCTGAGGTCTTTCCTAACATTGTTGCGACAATCGCAATTGTTTTTGGAAAATATCTCGAAAGAATTTGGGATCTGACCGTTAAAGATGGAATTGATGCTCCATACGTATTTAATAATAAATTTGTTTCTGAAATAAATTCTTCATATCCTAATGCCGACAAAAGTTCTGCTCTTGGGGTAAAATATTGAATGTGTTCTTGTTCGTTATATGGGAAATTTGTCATAAAATTCATCATTTCCTGATCATATGATGCTAGAAAATCTTCATTTTCTGATAATAAAGGGTTTGATTTTTGAATCAAATGTCCAACTTCGTGAGAAACAACGCTTGTATCTTTGCCTGTGCATATTTCTGCTATATGGTTGTATATTTGAGAATCTTGGTCATAACAATTAATCCATCTTTTAGTGTTTTCAGAAATTACTAGTAAATTATCTACACTTTGATTTTTTATTGTGTTCCAAATGACTTCTCTTGAATAAAAAGGTAGCATTTCTTCAAAATCAAGTACTTTTGTGTTTTTCTTGTCTGAAATTGTAACTGTCTTTTTTTCATCATCAAAAGTTAAATTATAATCATTTCCATTTATTGTTTCTGTTATACTCCCATCTCTATTTCTTTCTCTGCGTCGTACTACGCTCATAAGAACAGTGCCATCATCATTTGTTATTTTATAGGAATAATAGTTCTCTATAATATTTCCAAATTCGTCTTTTTTTTCTTCATATTCTCTTTTGCTTGTACATTCATTTGTTGTATATTCTTCTGTAAAAACAATTTTTCCATCTGGTAACCTTGTTGCTTTTGATAGTTGTATTCCTTCTCCGGATACCATTTGTGAAATGTCCAAATCCATTGCTTTTTCGTCATTTGATTGGTCTTGTCTAAAATCAGAAATATCATAATATATTGAATCAAAAACGCCAGAAAGTATTTTGCTCGCTTTTGAGTATATTGCCCCTTCGACACTGGAATCCTCTTGATTATGAAGTATATGTAACATCTCATCAACTTGACCATATTTATCGTAACTAGCTCTAATTGTTCGATTGCCATTAGCCATTATTGATGATGTTGTTTTGTCAGTATATTCCTCTGTTCTGCTTGTCGTAACTGTTCCATCTTCACTGAATGTTTTTACAATTGTTATTAATGTTCCATTTTTTGTTCGAATGTCTTTTGAAAAGATTGCTTCATCATCTTCTTCGTCAGTAAGTTGGTTTTCTATTATATTTATGTCGTAGTTATCTTTGTATAGTTCTTTTATTTCAGGGAATTTTTGTTCTAAATTTTTTAATTGTTCTCGCTCTTCTTTGCTAAGTAAAGAAATAGCGTACGCCATAGAAGGTGAGTATCCTTTTTTTAAGTATTTTTTATAGTCTTCATTTTTTAGCATTCCTTTCTCTACAAGGATGATATCTGTTATGTATTCAGGTAGAACACCTTGTTTAAATAAGAAAAGTGCTTTTTTTCTATCCTTTGTACCTAGGTTTGCAAAGTTTGCTATGTTCATATCCCCAATGTTTAAAGGGATGAGTTCATCTGCTCTTTTTCTTGCTCCTTTTCTTAATTCCGCTATGTCTATTGCGTTTGCTGCTGACATTCCTTGTTTCATATAACTTAATGTTCTGTTTTGAATCCTTTTTTTCTGTTTAGTAATTTCAAAAGCTAAGTGTGGGTATTCTCCTTCAGAAATTAGTTGATAAAATAAATTTTGTTTATCACTGTTTAATTGAACTAAATATGCGGCAATATTTTGAGGATAACCTTTTTGTATTAAATCAATTGCTTCTTTATATTGTTTTTCCGTTAATTTTTTATATAGATTAAGATAATCTATGTGTAACCCTTTTTCTCTTAGGTCGGAAATTCTAGAAAAAATCTTTTCTTTATTATTTGCAAGTCCTGCTAAATTTTCATCAATGATCCCCATTTTTATAAGTTTTTGTGCTTGTGCGAATTTTTTTTCATCAAGTTTTGCAACATGAAATATGCTCTGCTCATAGATTCCTTGTTCCATAAGCTGAAGAGCTTTTTTATAGTCTTCATCACCTAGATTCGCAATTTCTTGTGCATATATATCATCAATTTCTTCTTCTTTCAGTTTTGCAATTCTTTGTTTGTATTCTTCGCTTTGTGTTGGTTTGTGTGGTATGAAAAAATTAAAAAAAGATGTCGTTCTTCCAAAAGAAAGATAACCATTTGATGTGGTATCAAAAGATTTATTTTCTTTCTTTTTTGAAAATCTATTTCTATATATTACAGGTGAATTAATATTTGTAATTTTCATGTTTGTATTAAAAACAAACATGAAAAAAATTGCAGTTATTTATTTTTATATTTACCAAAATTTTGCAAAAAAAAATGTTTGCGCTAGTAGTGCAAACATCAAATAAACACGAGGATATTAAGAGAGAGAGTAAAAAAATTTGCTTGTAATCATTGTTCCTAAAATGGATGATTTTTGTCTCTTACTAGAGCCTCTTTGTGTTTTTTTGTAATTGGTTTTAATTTGTCCTTTCGGTTTGTGTCTTTGTACTCTTATATAAAGTTTTTTTTTTTTTGAAAATTGCTTTTTTTTTCTTTTTTCTTGTAACAAAACTTAATGTTTCGTGTCTTTTACTAAACTTTTAGCACTTTTTGCCGATGTATTAGATAAGTGTATAAGGAAAAGGAGTAATTTGATGGGAAAAGATATCATTCCTATAGAACAATTAGCAGCACAATACATTGCTAATGGAGGTAAATATTCTGCATCTGAAATTGACGAAGCAATGAAATCCATTCAAGACAATTTCAAGGATAAGTTTGATAGTGATAAAAGTCTTTTCGAATTTGGTGGTGACTTTTCTAATATGAGTGAAGAGGCTTTTATTAATATGATGCAAAATGCCACATCAACCAGTGGTAATTTAGATGAAAGCTTTTCTCTTTTGTACGATTTGATTAATACAGATGGTGCAGATGGGCTATCTCGTAATGAAATAGAAACTATATTCAAAAAGAATAAAACAAATAATCTTACTAGTTGGCAAGTTTATCAACAACTGTATATAGATGTTGATGATATACAAGCAGCTTCAAGTGGTAAGGTTACAACAACTGGCACAACAGGTGATACTGGGGTGACCGGCGATACAGGTTCTACAGGTGATACAGGCACAACAGGTGATACTGGTTCTACTGGAGATACTGGTACAACAGGTGATGATGATGGTAATGATGTGCCAAAAGGACCAGTTTCTAAACCTGAAGATTTCTCAGATATGTCAAGTTGGTCTTCTGTTGCTGATTATATTAAGAATTTCTTAATCGCTGGCAACGATAAAATGGATCAACCATATGAAATCATTAATTATCTGAAAAATAATAGAACGCTTACTCCAAAAGAAGCAGAATATGCTAGACAAGCTTTGATTTATGGTTCTCAAGATGCAAATACTCAAGCAACGATAGAACAATGGCTTGGTACTGGTGAAGATTTTAACAAAGTTATTAATAATCTTGGTATTGATCCTAAAGAATCGGATTTATACAAAGTTGTTGATGAAGTAAAAGAAGAAGAATCTAAAGTTGATATAGATGAAGTTGCTGAACAGATATTTGAAGCAATGGATGGAGCAGGTACCGATGAGGCAACTTTATCAAGCATAATAAATGATATGGACAATATAACAAATGACGATTTTGTTCAAATTGTTAAAAAATACGAAGAAAAGTATGGACGCGATATAGGTAAGGATGGTCTTGTAACTCGAATAGAGTCTGATACATCAGGAAAGTTGCAAACAGATTTAACATCGAAAATTGCAGAAAGATTACTTGCCGCGGCTAATGAAGGAAACGAAGATGCTTTAGAAATGCTATGTGTCCAAATAAATTCAGGTACTGTTGACCAAAATTGTACGGCTAATGATTTATTAAAAACAATATTTGCTGATTCTACAAGCGATGAATTGATTTCTAAAATTATTGATGCTTATGCTGAAAAATATAGTGGTCGTAGTTTAGTTGATGATATAAAGAAAGAATACAATGGCTTCCTTGGTATTGGCGGCTGGTTTAATAGTTATGGAGAAGAGGGCAGCGCCATCATCGCTAAAATTAACAAAGCAGCAAGATTAAAATAATTCAATGAAAAAACGGGATTAAATCAATCCCGTTTTTTTATTGCGTTTGTTCTGAATTTTGTTTTATTGTAATAATCACTTTTCGGTATTGGCATTAGATATTCATTCTTGACGGTTTCTGTTGGAACAAAAACACCTGATAAATTATTTTCAAAAACAAGAGTCCATTCTTTCTTTTTTTGTATTTCATTGAAAACAGGATATTGTTTTTCTATTATCATTACATCTGTTTTATAATCACGTATTATTTTATACCAATCACCATTTAAAATATGAAAATCCCTTAGTTGTAGAATTAATTCAGGGTTATAAACTTCTTCATATCTTCCATCCATAACGATTAAATTATCAGGATATAGTTTATATGCAGCATAACTTCCCCAGTCAAAATTTATAAATAAATTTCCCTTTATTTTGTTTATTTTTATAAATTCTATTGCATATCTTGGATATTTTGTTTCTGTTATTCTTATTTCTTTATTTGCATTTAGTAAAGGTGGCAGTGCAAGCATAAATACGAATGTATAAACACAAATTTCCTTTAATGTTACGAGATTTTTTTTAAGTTCTTCATTTTTTATAGGAATTATTTTTCTTATTAACCAATTATATAGTTCATAAAATTCATCATACAAAAGTGTACCTACTGTTAAAATGAAAAATGCTTGATGTCTTACATGTGTTACAGAAATATATGTCATTGCAAGTATTATTAAAACTTTTGTTTTATCAATTTTATCGTAGTTTATTTTATTTTTTATGTGATAAATTATTGCTGTTAGAAGCATAACTATTAGATATAATTTGTATCTTAGGTAAGAAAACATATATTTTGTCGAAAAAGAACTTGCCCATTCGGCAATATATTCCCTTTTCATTCCAGCGGCAAAGAATAAAAATTCTACATATTTTACACCGTAAGGATTTATAAATAGAACTAATGTTGAGGTGATTAGTGCTAATATGTATTTCTTTATTGGTTTTTTGTTTAGAAATTCACCTACACAATAAATTCCAATGAGTCCAAGCCCACTGATACAACCACCATGTATATTGCCCCAAAATAGCATAATAATTGGTAGTAATATCAAATATTTTCCATTGTCTGTTTTTCTGAATTTTTCGAGAATATACAGGAATAATGCAAAAAACAGGCATGTAAACAGCAAACATCTAACAGTTAGTCCTAATGATTTTTGTACAGTAATGAACATTATTGCAAAATATAAAATATTGTACGGTATAGTTGATTTTGGTTTGTTGAGTTCAACTGTTTTATAACAAACTAGAATTGTTAGTGCAATTAATATTCCTTTTAATAAAATTAGTCCAGAATCACCAAAGTGTTTTAATGCTAAGTAAAAAAATACACTTGCACCCCATTCGTGGTCATACCAAGGATGGGTTGGCGTATATGAGAGAAAATCATTTTTTAAAATGCTGAAATTTTCAACAATATGTCCACCAGCAATTAATCTTGCCCAAAGATCATAATCAGGAGCATTGAAAGATACACTTGCTAATCCTACACAGAAAACTATTATTCCTATTATAAAAATATATTTAATCCATATATTGTTTTGTGTATTCATTTATTCTTCTTCACCTTTTTCTATAAATACAATAATATCATTTTCTTCAAAAAGTAAATCCGCTTCTTCTTCCACATAAGTTAATGTGGTACTTTCGTAAGAATTGATACATCCCAACTTAAATACATTTTAATGTTTATTTTGATTTATAAGTCTTTTTGAAACAGCCATTGCTTTAAAAATTCAGGGATTTTTAACTTTTCTTGTCCTAGATGCACGAGCATTCTTTGATATGCATTTTTTATCTAGTGGTTTATAAAGTCTTATTTCCCTGTTGTTTATTCATGATACAACTACCCTGCTCCTTTTTTTATTATAAAAGAAAAGAAACAGAATTTCTGTTTCTTTTCTTTTAATTTACATTGATAAACTTTCAATAATATGAATTTTTCTCATACTTCCCGAATTTTTTAATTCACTTTCGGGATTAACTCTTCCGACATTCTGTCGCCATTCTTTCATAAATGATTTATTCTTTTTGAGTTCTGTTACCCTTTCTAGATTATCCCTAAGTTCTACAGCTTTTTCAAATATATCTTGTATGTATCCGTAATCTTCTTCTTTTTTTGCAGCCATATATCTGCTAAATAAACTTTGTTGATATAAACCAGCACTTCTTTTGCATCTTTTTCCATCAGCATCAACTATTGCTAAAAACTCTTCTTCGCTAATAGTATTTGCTACAACAGATATAAATCCAAAAGATTTTTCTTCTTCTCTAACAACAATGGTGTTTTGCGGAGTTTCTTCTTTGTTTAGATTATAAAAATTACCATTGCCAACAATTTGAGAAATATACTCTTCCATATTAGTTATTTCGTCAAGACTTGTTTCAATGTTTGTAATCTCTTGAACCTTTACTTCCTTAACTACTTTCTTGTTTCCCATTGCAACTCCTTAACCATGAAATCTTACAATGAGTTTATCGGCATTTTTTAGAAAAACTTTAGTCTTTTTTTTGTATATTTTTTTTGATATTAAGAAATCTTAACAAACTTAGGATAATAGGCAATAAAGTTCCAAATATATACTTTGTATATATAAGAAAAAGGTGTAAAATGAGAAATTTACTAAACTTTATATCTCGAAAAAAGCGTTTTAATACATTTATTCTTATGAATTTATAATTTTTAGTATGGATAAATCATAAAAAATATTATTGAAAGAACAAACATTATCCAAGTAATGATGTTTGTTTTTTGTTTCTGTCCGCTTAGAAGTTGAATTATTGGATATACAAGAAATCCGGCCATTATACCTGTTCCAATATTGTAAGTATATATCATAACAGCGATTGTAAAAACGGCTGGTGCGTATTCTGTTATATCTTTCAAATCAATATTTGAAAGTGCAGATGTCATTAAAATGCCAACATATAAAAGTGCTGGAGCATAAGCGTATGATGGAATTATTGATAAAATTGGTGAAAATAGAGTCCCTATTAAAAATAAAATACCAACAGTTATTGCAGTTAAGCCTGTTTTTCCCCCTACTTGCATGCCTGTCATTGAATCAAGATATGCTCCAGAAGTTGTTGTTCCAAAAATAGGTGCTGTAATAACTGAAAGAGAGTCTGCAATCATTGGTTTTTTTAGACTTTCATTTTTGTTTTCATTCTTAAACGAAAGGCTAACAATTGCCCCAGCCGTATCAATATTGATAAGCAAGAAAATTACAAATAACATTGGTATAAAATCTTTTGTGAAAATACCTGCAAAATCCATTTGCCAAAAAGATGGGGAAATGCTTTGTGGTATTGACATGATGATTGAAGGGAGTTGAACATCACCTAATATTATTCCAATTATAGTTGTTGTTAAAATGGAAATAAGAACGGCTGCTTTAATTTGTCTTTTCGCTAATATTATTATCATTGAAAGACAAAAAAGCCCAAGAATTATATTCAAATGAGTGAAATTACCAGTTTCTAATGGAATAGGATTTTGTGTAAAATTTACTATTCCTATATCTCGCAAAGAAATAAAAATAAAATATAATCCTAATCCTGCACAAAACGCTAGTTTTATTGAGTTTGGAAGTTTTTCTACTATATATGTTCTGATATTGAGAAGTGTCATTAAAAGAAGAACAAAACCGCACAACATAATAGCAGCAAAAGCCGTTTTCAAAGAAAAACCAAGAGCATTTACTACTGTATATACAATAAATGCTGTTTCGCCTACTAAGGGTGCTAGGGCATAAGGTTTATTGGCAATTAATCCCATAAAAAGGCAACCAATAAATACTACAAGCCCTGTTACTGTAAGAGTTATTCCAAAATCTAATCCGGCTTGTTCTAATATTTTAGGACTTAATACAAACAAATATGACATCGTAAAAAATGTTGTTAATCCTGCAAATAGTTCTGTTTTTATATCTGTTTTATTTTGTTCAAATTTAAATATTTTTTCTAAAAGCATCATTTTATCAGACTTTCAAGTTTTTCTATGGTTCTCTCATCAAAGACATCTTCCGGATTTTCTTTTCCTATAAATATCATTGCTGATTTATCTTTGATTATATCATTAATAGATGCGTAATTTTCATTTACTGGTGTACACTTTGTGTTTTTTATCATAGAAATGAATACTTCTGAGCTTTGGGGTGACTTGTTTTTGTCTTCTTTTATTGTCCATTCTGCTGCTTTTATATTTGCTGGAATTATTAATCCTGTTTTTGCAAGTTTATTTAATGATTTTTCACTAGAAAGAAATTTTATAAAATCAATTGCTCTTTCTTTGTTTTTTGATTTTTTTGAAATTGCCCAACCAGAAGCATCCGCATACACTTTTTTATTCTTTGAAACTGGAAATTCCATAATGTCCCAATTGAAATCAATTAATTCTCTGAATTTTGGCACCATCCACCTTCCACCTAAATATAGTGCAAGTTCTTGATTTATGAACATTTGAGCAGTGGTTTTGCTGCCAATTTCTGCTTTTGTTGGCATAATATGTTTTTTATTAATCATATCTGAATATAATTTAAGCGCTTCAATGCTTTCCTTTTTTGTAATTATTATTTCTTTTTTGTCATCACTTATTATTCCTCCACCATTAGAAGCAAGATAATATGACCAAAAAAGGGTGTCTTCTTCAAAATTAATTCCAAAATATTTGTCATTCTTAATTTTTTCTAGTGTATTAGTTAATGATTTTAAATCAATTATTTCTTTTTGAATGTCTATTTTCCTAGAGTCAAATATATCTTTGTTGTAATACAATACAAGTGTTGAAATATCCCTTGGTATTGCATATATACCATTTTTATATTTAAAACAGTTTAATGCTTCGCTGTAAAATGTATTCTCATCTGTATATTTACTTAAATCTTCTAAAAGCCCCGCTTTTATATACATTTGAATATTTTGATTGTTGAAAAAAACAACATCTGGTTCAAGTCCAGACGCAAAAAGAAGTTGTATTTTCTGAAAATAATTTTGAGGAATATGTACAAAGTTTATTTTTGTTCCACTTCTTTGTTCATACTCTCTTATTAGTTCTTTCATAATTATAGTTTCACTTTGAGACCCCCAAGAAGAGAAACTAATTGTATTTGTCGGCGTATTTTCTTTTTTGTTCAATATAAAAAAGATTGCTATTAATAAGATTACGATTACAAAAGAAATGATTTTTTTCATTTTATAAAACAACTAATTCTCTAATAGAGTCTTTTGATACTTCAACCATAGCTTTGTATGAATCTATTCTAACTATGTAAATTTCACTGTCCTTGTTATTGTCATAGAATCTTGCTTGTAAGTTGATTTGTGTTAAATCCCTAAATTGCTTAAGTAGAAATACATTGTTGTTTATATGTCCATATAAGCAAATCATTTCATCAACAATTGCCAAATAAAAGCCTTTGTTTCTATTGATATCTATGGAAGAAATTATTTCTGAACCATATTTGTCAAATCTTGGCGCATTATTTATGACTTCATCTGCAAATGGAATATCAAGAGTTTCTTTTTCTATTGGATTTGTTTGGAATGAGTAGCCACTGTTTTTTCTGTTCGCAACCGGAATGTCAAAGCATTTAAATGATGATTTTTTCATTGTTCTAATTGTTCTCTTCTCTGAATTTTTTTGAAGTAAATTATTTATTGATTTTCTATTATATTTAACTTTTCTGCTGTAGTTTAAATTATTTGTATAAAAATTAGTAGGGAATTGTGTAAAAGAGTTTGTATCCTTTTTTTCTGCTTTTGTGGATAGAAATCTAATAAGAAATAGGAAAAGTACTAAGCCTATTCCCAACAATGTAAGAGGTATGATTGCTGAAGAGGAAGATGTTAAAAATAAAATTTTGTCTTCTCCTGCTTTTTTTGGAACGACTTGTAGTGAATAATTCGCATTCATTCTCACATCTAAAGTGACATAATTCGTCAACTTCCCTTTTGTTGTTAGTGGCTTTTGGTCTAAGAATATTTTTATGTTCCTTTTGTCAATGTTTTTTTGATAATATATTTTTGTTTTTTTGGGCGCTAATTCTGAATGAGTTAAATATATATAATAAGAGCCGTTGTTCATTTTCTCAAAGTATGTTTTTCCTTTAAACTCGTTATCAAAATAAAGATTTAAAGAATATGTATTATCTTGCAATGGAGTAATTAAAATTTTTGACAATACAACTTGTTTGTTTTGCGCTGTTACAGGGATAATACAAAACATAGAGAACACAAAAAGTGTGAATAATTTTACGAATAAATTCTTTTTCATAATATTATTATATTTCCAATTATTAATAATTAAGTTTAAACGATGTACAATAACATTAAAACATCAAAATATATATTTTGTCATCTTTTCCTTAAAAATAGTAATTTTTTGCAATACTGTGAAATATTTGATAAAATATACTTATAAATATTTGAAAAGAAGGCAATTATATATAATGAATATTTCCGATGAACAGATAAAAAAAATATTCGAATTGGCATCAATGAATTATAAACTGTCAAAAGGGGAAATAAGCCCTGATGATATATCTGAAGCGTTGATTGCAATAGAAAGAAAAATATATTCTTTTGCTCCAGATACTAAAAGTGATACTGTTGGAGTAAAAAAAGTACTGATAGTTGATGATTTAGAGTTATCTATTTATCAATTAACGAATTTATTAAAAAAGATAGGAATAGAGCCTGTCGTTTCTAGAACAAAAGATGAAGCTGTGTCTGAACTTCAAAAGGTTCAATTTGATTGTGCTATTGTTGATTTGTTTTTACCAGATAGTGCAGATGGTTTTGATTTAATTCAAAAATTGGTTGATAAAAGAATTTACGAAGGTTCAAAATCTACTATAGTTGTTATTTCTGGTACTGATGATAAAACAATGATAGATGCTTGTTATGATATGGGTGTCGATTTTTATATACAAAAAGATAAAGATTGGCATACAAAATTGTTGAAATTTTTATCAAATTCATTGCAATCAGATGATTGTACTTCATTCTCAAAACAAGTTGTAGGTGAGTCAATTACTTCTTATCAAATTAAAAAATTGAATGAAACTAACGTCTTTGAAGATTTAAAGAAGAATGTAAATGCAGGAATATATAGTGGATTTAAAAATGTTATTTTTGATTTAAGTTCAATTGTAACTTTTGACGTTGAGAATGCATATATATTTGCAGACATATATAAAATATGCGCTGAAAATGGTGGGAAATTGGTATTAGTTAATCCATCTGTAAACATAAAAGAAGCCATGGATTTTGCTTACCTTACAGATGTAATTCCGTATGCTAATTCTATAGAAGAAGCAACATCACTGGTTTAGTTTTCTTCAAGCATTGAAACTCTTTTTGCGTGTCTTGCTTCTTCGAATTGTGTGTTTAGCCAGATATTACAAATATCTTTTGCTAAGTATTCACCAATAATTCTTTCGCCTAAACACAATACGTTTGCATTATTATGAAGTCTTGAAAATTTTGCAGAAGTTGTATCTGAACAGACAACTGCTCTAACACCTTTTACTTTATTTGCGGCAATGCTCATTCCAATACCAGAACCGCAAATTAGAATTCCCTTTTCATATTCATTGTTTGATATTTTCTTTGCAAGTTGCTTTGCAATTATGGGGTAGTCGATGGCATCAGTGGAGTGGCATCCGATATCATCAATTTCATAATTGTTTTCTGTTAAATATTTAATAATTGAATTTTTTAGATTAAAACCTGCGTGATCGCTACCTATAATAATTTTATTGTTTTTCATAATGTTCTCCACTTGCAAATTATAACATTTTCTTTTTTTTCAAAGAATTGAATTGTTACAAAAATTAAAAAATCTTTTTAGAAATAGCATATTTTTAGATTTAAATGCGTTTATATAGTTGAAAGTGGGTATTTCTATGTCACAACCGGTAAATAGCCAATATTATACAACAGGAACTCCGATTTATAATTATCCGGAGACAAATACCTTTGCGACACAACAAGGGCAAACAGTTAGTGTTGCACCTACTGTAAATAATAATGCGCAAATTTATCAATATCCTACGGCATCTGTTTATGACCCAGCGAGACAGGCATCAGGGGTTAATATTATAATAAATAATCCAGCTGGATATACAAATGGAGCATTGATGCCATATTATCCTGGATATCCACAAGTGATAAATAATATTCCGCCGCAGGCAACTCCAGTTGTGAATAATTTTACTCAACCTCCAGTGGCGAATACTCCAATATCAACTGAACAATCCAATACAGGTAAAACAAAACGTATAACTCAGATTACAGATGACTACATAAAGATGCTTGAAAGTTATTTGAGAAATGATTCAAAAGAGGCAAGAAAAATGGGTATAACCCAGTTGATAAAGCTTTGCGAAGAAGATACATCAAGATATAATAATCCAGCCTTAATCGCATTGTTAAATATTGCTCTTCAAGATGTAGATGCATCAAATAGAATTTATGCAATGACTCCTCTTTGTGTGGGAACTCTTGGTGGCGATGACAATACTATAAAAATATTACAAGGACTTAAATCATCTGATAAAAATTATGGACAAGAAGCGGCAATGGCTAATGAAGCACTTTTGAATGTTGCAAGAAGTACGCAGGAAGTTCCTGACTATTCAGTCAAAAAAAAGAAAGAGTAAAAGAATTTTAAGAAGTAAGAATGGTAAGTAAAATGGTCAATTTTTCAAAGATAACATCAGCATTAAAAACATTTTCGGGTAAGCCCTTAGCGGTTACATCTAAGGTCTTGGGTGCTGCAACTTGTGCCGCTGTGTTGTATGATGCACATGTAAATGGACGAGAAAGAGCAGGCGTTCAAGATATGAATGATACTGCTGATAGATTTGAAAATCAGTATAATCAGTATCTTACTAGTGATAAAGAGAGTGCTACTATTTGTAAAATGAAAAAACTTTGGTATAACGCTCAACAAGACTTCCCATATTATCACGTTATTTCAAGAACTAAAGGTTATTTGTCTGCATTTGGTTCAACATTGTTTAAAGATATACCTTTAATTGCTTTGTCTGTTCTGGCTATTAAAACAAAAGATATCGGAAAAGTGGCTGGTGTATTACTAGCTGGGCATGGACTAAAAACATTTTTATATGATGTTATTGGTATAGCGTCAGAAAAGAAACGCTAGACTTATACAATATTTTGAAATCTAACTTTCATCAGATATTTTTTTGTGTCGTTTTATAGGTAAATTGGATAAAAATAATCTAGCCAATAGGTTAATTACTTAACCTGTTTTGTTGGTCTAAGATTAAAACGTTAAAAGCCGAGAAAAAAGCAGAACAGGGAGGATATACGGTCATGACGGAAACCATGCAAAAGAAAGCGGTGATTAGCGTAATCATAGTAGAGGATTATAAATTGACAAGGGTTGGGTTAAAATCAGCTTTGAATGAGTATGAGCACTTAAATGTTGTTGCTGAAGCAGAAGACGCTGAATCGGGAATGCTTTTGATTGATAAATATCAGCCAGAGGTTGTTTTGATGGATTTGGGGCTTCCTGGCATGAATGGCTTAGAAGCTACAATGAAATTAAAAGAGAAAAATCCATCAGTTAAAGTCATTATACTTACATCTCATGAAAGAGGAGAAGAAGTCATTGCTGCTTTGGGTTCAGGAGCAAACGCATATTGCTTAAAAGATATTACACCTGAAACTTTGTCAGAGGTAATAAGAAATGTCGCAGATGGGGCATGTTGGGTTGACCCTGCTGTTTCTTCAATTGCTTTAAACTTCTTTCCAAAACCAGAAAATGTAACATTATTGCAGTCTACAGAAATACAGGATTCTAGAGCACAATTGACAGAAAGAGAATTAGAAGTTTTAAAACACTTAGTAAAAGGAAAAAGCAATACTGAAATTGCAAAAGAATTAATAGTTAGTGTGCATACAGCAAAAGCACATGTTTGTAGTATTTTACAAAAACTTTGTGTTGATGATAGAGTTCAGGCTGCTGTAAAAGCAATAAAGGAAAATATAATATAAAAAGAGGGGAGGATTTTTCTCCTCTTTTTTATTAAAAAAAAATTTACTTTACAAAGAAAAGCTTTTTGATTAATATAATATTACATTTCGGAGGAGTGCCGGAGCGGTTGATCGGAGCGGTCTTGAAAACCGTCGTACGTGCGAGCGTACCGTGGGTTCGAATCCCACCTCCTCCTCCATTTAAGCCACCTATACTAGGTGGCTTTTTATTTTTTTAATTTATACAATACAATTACAAATTGTCTTGCAGGTTGAGAATTTTCGACTGCAAAACGAGAATTTTTCTTTTGAATTTGAACTGTCTGACACCTGAAATTCAAAAGTTGGATAGGGAATTTTGTAATTTGAAACTATAAAAAAGCATTGTTACATCTATTATAATAACCCCTTTAGATGTATAATTATTTTTGTTGTATAAAAACATAGGATCATATCATTGAACAGCAGGGAATTCAACTTTAACAACAGAAACTCTGCTTAATACTTTATATAATATTGTCGGATTATTTGATGAATCTGGTCAGGTTGTTGGAATGTCAAGAATATTTATAGCAAATGCCGATGGCAAACCATCTGTAATTATGAATAATTTTGAATTGAATAATACGTTCATTAAAAACATGATACCAAATGATAAAATTGAAATTAGAAATAGTTATTTTGAATATGTAAAAAAACTTGCTAAAAAAATAATATGATATAGCGGTACTCATATATACTTAACGGGTAATTATGTTGATACAGAAGTGTATGATTTGCAAAAAGTAGCTTTAAATATGGATTTTATAGGCGATATTTCATGCAAACGAATGTACTTCAATTCTGTAGGTGGTTGTGATAAACCTAAAAAAATAATGAATTTTAAAATGTTGAACTTTATAGAGCTAAATAATAAAATTTTTTATAACTTTATACTAAAAGCTAATTTTAAAATTACGTTTAAATGCATAGTTCTTCATGCTAGCCAAAAGTTTTAAATTCGGCAAAGATGAAGAACTATGCATAAAATTAAAATATGTATTAGTGTATTAATTATTATATTCTTTTGTACTACCGTCTAGAAATGATTCGTATTTTTTAGTAATACCATCGTCTTTATATACTATGGAATGATTTTCATCTTTCCAAAAATCTGAAATGGTGCCGTCTTTCCTATACCATATACTTTTTCCTCCTGTTATATTTCCTTCATATTTAATTTGTCCAGATGGATAATATTCATTAGTAACAAGTATATCGCCTTTTTTCACATTTTCTCGCATAATTGTTCCATCGGCATAATAGAGTGAAGAAGTTCCATCTGGAAATTTTTCTTTTCTTAATGTGCCTTTGTTATCATAATATTTTGTGTGTCCGTTTGGAAAATCCAAAGCATAACGATTCTTTACGCCAACGCAATCATCAAACTCTCTACCAAATTCATCAAATGTTATTTCCTCCCTATCTGATGCAAACCTGTCGTATTTTCTTAATTGTGAAGTTTCCCCATTTGGTTTTTGTTCAAATATAACATGTCCTTCCTTGTCATATTTCTTTATTGTCCCATCTTCAAATTTAGCTTTTTTTAACGCGCCACTTTCCCAAGTTTCTGATTCAATAATTGCACTTTTTTCTAATTTACTATTTTTGCTTTGTGCTATTTTTAATTTATCAAGTGCATCGGATTTAATAATTTCTTTTGTTTTTTTATTATTATCAAAATTAATAGATTGTTTTATTATTCCGCTTTCTTTATCAAAGTCATTAACAACTATATTGTTTTTATGTATATACATTTTTTTTATGAGTTTATTATCTTCTGTAATTTGATGACCATTTTCTGTTTTAACAAATCGTCTTAATGATGCCCCCTCTTTTGTAGCAACTTCTTGCAACTTATTAGCATCATATTTAAATACTTTTTCAAAATTCTTTGAACCACTTCTTGTTGATTTTTTTAATATCCCATCAGTATATTCCAAAGATATTTTATCGCCATTTTTTAGAGTATCTTCAATAATTCCTGTAAATTTTGAGCCATCTGAATTTAGAGCAGTACCATTGTTAAATTTTATTTTTTTAAGACCAGATATAGTATCGCCGGCAACGTTTTGACCTCTATTTATATTTATTTTACCTTTTTTAATTCCAACTATAATTCCAGCACACGCTGCAGCGCTCGCCAAAACAGTTCCAGCAATAATAGCAGTTTTTGTTTTTTGCGACATTGATTTCTTTTCTGGTTTTTTGTTTTCTGTGGTTGAGACAGAAGTGCTGTTTATTCGAGATACGCTCATGGTTTTTTCCTTTCATATTTATTAATTGCATTTCTGGTCATAGGTTATATTGCACACAATGTTTATTGTGCCATAACAATATAAAAACTGTGACCTTTTAAAATTGTTTTTTTTGCTGTATTTGTATTGAGTTTTGTAAAGCAAAATGCCTTTTAATGCAGAGTTTAAAATCTTTGCCACATTTGGGATATGAATAAATTATTTGAAGAATTTGTATTTGAAGTAATAAAAAAACCGGTCCTGAATGGAGTTTTATTGCTCAGAAAGGCAAAAAACTACTTGATGGTGATAACAATAATAAGCAAAATACTTTTGTAAATTATATTTGCGGAAAATAAAGACAGAAAAAATTATTATCGATACAAAATATAAGAAATTAACAAATACAAATGATTTTCAAGTTTCAGTTTATTGCTTATTGTATAATACGAATCACGCAATTTTATTGTACCCCAGATAGAATGAAAAAGTGCCAAAAATTCCGGATTATTATTTAAATGCCGGTAATAAAAATATAAAAATAGATTTTAAAACAATAAATTTAAGATATGAAAATTTAAAAGTAAATTTACCTGTAGTTAGAAGAGAGTTAATAAAACTATTGAATTAATATTTTTCAATTACATACTTTCGATTACATTTTTAAAAAACGCTAAAATTTAAATATACCAAGGACATTTGAGGGGCAAATTAAGGACAAGCAAAGGACACGAAACGGACATTTCGGACATAATTATTTTGTCCAACCAAAACCGTGGGAAACAATCTCAATCTTAAACACCAAGCCAATCTTACTTCAAAATTTCAATTACATATTTTTCAAAAATGTCCGTTTATCTATAGTGAGAAAAACTGACTGCAAAATGAGAATTTTTCTTTTAAATTTGAGCTCTTAACAGTCTTGCAGTTTGATAAAATGTGTCAAACAGTTTCATAGCAAAGGGTTTAGGTAATCCAAATTTTAATTCGTATTTTATTGGTCGTTGTAGTGGACTACGCCATCTTCTTAGTAAACATTTTGAAGAATTAACTGAAGGTAAAACTTACTGGTCTATCTGAATATAATGAAAAGATGATTGCGAAAATTATTTAAAATGCTTTTGGTTTTACGCCAAATTGAGCCATTTTCTCTGAAATCAAATTAAATTGTACATTTTCAGAAAGGTCTGACTCTTCAATTAAGCGATTTTCTACTTCTTCAAGAAAAGCTTGTTCTCTCATTATTTCAAAGCTATTTGCTCTTTGAAATATTTCTTGCATTAATTCTTCATGAAATTCTTCAATAGTAAACATTTATACCCCCTCTTTTATGGTGGTAATTAAATTTTTAATGTCGTAAATATAATTATCACATTGAGCTAAGTCTAATTTATAATTGACATTTATTATTGCATTTTGTTTTACACTTATCGGAATTTTAGGAAACTCATCTGTAATTTTATAACACACTGTTTTATATGACGATAATGATTTTAAATTGCTATATTCTATATCCATACAAAAACCATAAGAAGATAATAATTGTTCAAAATCATACATACAGGAAGGGCACTCTATTGTAATTCTATTCTTGATTATACGACAATAATCTTTAAGTGTTTTGCTTGTATCATGTGATTTAAATCCGATTGCAAATAGAAACAAGTTATTGTCATGATTATTTAACTGTTCGAGAGACGATACAATTATCTGTCCATGTTTTCTATCCATATATGCTTTAACTTCGATGTTTATACCATTAATTCTAAAATCTTGTTTTTCTTTTTCTGGACCTACCCAAGCATTAATAGCTTCCTCTAATAATACTGCTTGCGATAAATATTCATTTAAGAAAATAAGTTCGCCCATTAAACCAATTTGAATTTCATCTGGTATTGTATGATTTTCATTTTGCAAAAAAACTTGCCAGCGTTTTAATCTTGTTATTATAGCTTTTGCTCGTTCTTTTTGAGTTTTTTTGGCTTCAGTCACTAAATCTTCACATAATTTAAGAAAAATTTCCCAGTTACATTCTGACTTAAGTATCAAAACTAGTATTGAAGAATTTTCTTTGCGCAACGCCGTTTAACGCGAGCAACCAACTTGCGAAGCAAGTTCTAATAAATAAAAACGAAATGAGCGAACGAATAGTTAAAAAGTTGAGTTAAATTCTTATAACTCAACTTTTTAATTTAGTAAATAGTTATTTATTTTTTCTTTGGTACTACAAGAAAATCTATGCTTCCGTTTTTAGCGATTTTTGTTGGGTCAATCCAGCTACATCCCGCAGAATTTACATAAACTGTTTCTTGAGAAAGAGAACCAATGAAGTCTAATGTAATATTTTGGTGTTTTAAGTCAGAATTTGGAACATGGATATCTCCAGAGTAGAAGTATACCTGAGAATTAGGATCACTTGTAATGTGTTCAGCATATTTATTCATATATTCAAAGAAGCCATTTCTAATTTTTGTTTTAACTTCATTGCTGGCTTTTGTATCCTTATAATTTGTATTTAATTCAATGTTATCCATAATAATTGATGGTTTACCATCAACATTTGCCATGAATATTCTTGACATACCAACAACATCGCCAGTCTCGTCAAATAATTCAACAACATTATAAGAAGTGTTTAATAAATATACTGGAGTTGCAGCAGCATTTCCTCCTGTACCAATTGCTGTACAACAACTTGTTTTATTTCCCATAAATAAATCTTCTTGAGGGTTTCTATCCCACATTTTTATTGTCATTTCTTGATCGTTTACCATTAATTTTACATCTTCTATATCTGGTTTTAACCATTGCTCGTAATTAATACCATTCATTGCAAAGGCTGTTGCTGTTTTCGCATTTGCTTGTCCATAGATATTCGATTCATCAGTAATAAATTTTGAAAAATCGCCCAGCACTGATTCTCTAATTACAACATTTAATTGATCACTTTCTGAATGCATACCTATTGCCACTCTGACGGAGTCTAACATTATTTCATATATTTCATCATCAGAATATTTATCGGGGTTTTTATAAATATCAAGCATTTTTTCATTCAAGGTTCTCAATTCGGCAGTAGCAGTAAGAGCAAATTCTTTGCTATTCATTAATTCTTCGCTTTGTTTTATAACTGCATCTAGTAGATCTTTATCCATATTTCTTATTTCTTGAATACCATTTCGGAGGGCTTCTTTTACTTGTTCGCCTTCTTCTCCTTCTAATATATTTTCAGCTTTTTGTAATGCTAAATAAGAATATTCTTCATTAAATTTTAGCTTATCAATTGAAATTTTTGAAATGTCTTCTTCTTTTATTCCTGCGGCTTTTAGTATTTCTTTTTGGATACTTTGTTTTGCATAGTTTAAGTCTACTTCACCATCAGTAATCATTTTTGATAAGGAAGATTTATCTATTCCTACTTTTTGATATATTTCAACAATTTGACATAATTGAATTTTTTCTCTAGCAGTTAGATTTCTAGTTGTTTGTTCATTTAAAGTTTTTATTTGAGCATCATTTAGTGGTTTTCCAGATTTTGCTCTTTTTGCAATTAATGCTTGTTTTTCAGCATTTGTATATGGTGCTTTGCATTTTTGTGTTAAATCAGAAAGCAGTTTAAAGTTTTCATCTTTTAAATTATTTAAGTTCGTTAAAGATTCAGCAAATTTTGCTGTTCTTTTATCCATCATCTGATTTAAAGTATCCGCATCTATATATTTTAATGCTCGTGTTAATTCTGCCATGTGTTCAGCAAAAAAATCATTTATTTGTTTTTGTTGTTGCTTTAATACTTCATCAGGTAATTGCGGATATTTACCATTAACTTTTGTTGTATATTTAATATCAATATCACTTAAATATTGATTTGGAGTACCCATTGCCAATTTATACGTAGAAGTTGATAATTTTTTTATAGATTCAAAGAATTCATCTTCTGTTAATCCACTTTCTAATAATGCCTTTCTTGTTTTGAAAGGCATAGAAGCCGGATCTAAAATTAAATTTAATTCTTTTTGATATTTACCTTGAGTAGCTTTATTTAATTTTGCCATGTAATTATCTGAATTTAATAAATCTCTCATTGCATTTGGTGATGAATTAATCTTTTCAATTAATTCATCATACTCTCTTTGAGTACTGCCTCCTGAAATCGCTTCCTCAATATCAATGCCATTTTCCAATAAATTAACTGTTCTACTATAAATTTTCTCATCTGAATAATTTAAAATCATTATCACATTATCATGGTCAAGTCCTCTTTTTGATAGTTCTATAAGTCTATCTCGTCGTATTCCGTAATATGAATCAGGAGCGTATTGTACGGCTATTTCAGGGCTTAATCCATCTTGAATATATTTTTCATAATTTTTAAGTTCAAATTCAGTCAAAGTCGCGATTTTTAATGCATTATCAATATCTATACCAGTGTTGATTAACTTTTCATAATGTGTAAATTGTCCATTATCTAAAGTTGCAATTTTTATGGCATTATATGTGTCTATACCAGCTTTTGTTAAATCTGAAAATCTTTGATATTGTTTATCACTTAATTTTGCAATGTTTTCTACCTGATAACTACCAACCCCTTTATCTAAAAGCTTTTCTGCTCTAGCAAATTGTGTATCATCAAGAGCGGCTATATTTTTAACATAATAACCATCAACCCCTTTATCTAAAAGCTTTTCTGCTCTCGCAAATTGTGTATCATCAAGAGCGGCTATATTTTTAACATAAGAACCATAAACCCCTTTATCTAAAAGTTTTTCAACTCTAGAGAATTGTGTATCATCAAGTGAAATAAAATCTTTAACCTGATAACTATCAACCCCTTTATCTAAAAGTATTTGAGTTTTCTCTTCAGGGGTATAATTTTGTATAGGAGTTGTTATTTGCTGAATACCCTTGAAAGGAGTATCACTAGCTGTTCTTTCAATATTAGGTAAATTTGTTTTTTTGATACTTCCACCATCAATTGAAATACCTTGTGTTTTTACATCATCAAAAGTCATTGTAATAGTTTTAGATGTATCGTATGTATCAACTAAAGTTAAAGTTTTTGCTTCTGTATCAACATTTTTAATTGAAAAATAGTGTTGGTTTGTTCCGTTAACATCAACAACACCATTATCATTAACTTTTAAGCCTAAAGATAAAATTGCATTATCTTGTTCTTTTGAAATTTGTTCAAAAACATCATCTGTTAATGCATCGCCTTCAATGTGAATAGGGTTTAAACCAAGGTTTTTTGCTACAACATCGGCAAACCCACCATCTAATGCATCATCACCAATAAGTTGTTTATAAGCGGCTTCGAATAATTTTACCCCTGATTTATCAGCTAATATTTCATCTGTCAATGCTTCTCTTGCAACAGTTACAGTTTTGCCTCCAATATTTACAGAGATATTGCCATTTGTATCTGTTAAAATAGAATTTTGTAGTTGTTTAAAAGTTGTTTTGTTATTTAGCATTCCATCAAACATTGATAAGAAAGCACAGTCACCAACTTCCCCCTGTGAGAATTTTGTGTTACTTCCATCTGGTAGTATATTTCTTATTGTTATTTTATTATTAATTTTATTTAAAACAGTTCCGCCAAGTTTAGTTGCACCACGCATACTTCCGCCGATAATTGGTGACATAATTAAACCACCAGCAAAACCAGAAACGGTATCAGATAAAATATCTTCTGGTCTACCTTCTGCTACTGCCCTTATTGCACCATCTGCAGCACCAGATAAAGAACCATCAACCATCATATCAACACCATATGCGGCAAATTTACCAAAGGATGTTTTAAGTGTTTTCTCTGCACCTTCTTCTAAAATATATTCACTACCTTGTTTTGCTAAAATTTTAGCTATAGTACTTTTACCAGCTTGTTTAACACCTTGTTCTACGCCTTCTTCGATAGCTTCTTTTGCTACAGTTTTAGCGACTTGTTCAACACCTTCTTCAATTACTTCTTTACCTGCAAATTTTATTGCTTGTTCTAAACCTTCTTTGGCTGTACTTTCAACGGCTTTTAAACCAAAGGCTTTTGCAACAGAAGTACCTGCAGCACCACCTAAACCATTTGTTAATGGACCCATTAACCCGTTAACAAAACCAGTAGCTGTATCGTATAATCCATCTTTTAATTCATATTTTTTATTATTCCCAATACAATCAGATGCTTTAATCGCAACTTTTAAACCAGCCCCAACTGCACCTGCAACTAGTAAACTTGCACCACCAGTAAATGGTGCTGCCGCAGCTGCTCCTATTGCAACAATACCTGATACCACATCGGCAACGATATCGGTACACATTTTTTGACCTTCTGAGTACTTATTAATTGACTCGCCAACTTTTGAAGAATCTAATAAGTTTGTTTCTCCATTTATAAAGCTTGATAATTCTTCGTTAGTTAAATCTTTTCCTGTAATATTTTTATATACTGTTTCTAAATCGGTATTTCCTTTTTTAAGTTCTTCAATTTGTTTCTTTATTGAATTTATTTCTGATTGAACTTTATCTGAACTTGCCCCAATACCTGTGGTATTTTTAAACCAATCCCAAGTTTTAGATATCCATCCATTTTGATTTTTTGTTGTTTCTAATTTATTTTCAATTTCTTTTAATTGATTTTCTAGTGTTAATAATACTACAT
>JAFQOI010000017.1 GCA_017403285.1 bacterium | reverse complement strand
TTTTTTCAAAATCAAAAAAATTTTTCGACTTTCATTTTATTATTTGGGGGAATTTTATTTTTCGCGCTTTACCCCCATTTGAGTTCGCACTCGCTTGCAAAATTTTCCATATTTCTGGGGACTTTAGATTTTGCGCACTTTACCCCTTTTTAAGAATGATTGTTCTTTTCAGAAAAGAACGCTCGTTCCTTTCACGCACTAAAGTTTCATACTCTACCACAATAAAGTGCATATTTATACATCGCGTGAATATCCATACATTTTTCCACACGTTCCCAATTCTGTAAATAATTTCCACCTCTACCAAAATTTTCCATGCGTTCTTATCACAAACAAATGTTCACGAACAAACATTCTTTTACCATATTTTACCTGTAAATTTATGGTATCTAATTTACTCCAGCCCGAGTGTTTGCGAGTATGAACATTCCAATACGTTCCCCATTCCACACACCAATTTACACCAATTTGTAAATTGTGAAATATTTAATTTTCAATGTTCTGTATAATCTTAATTTTGATTATGCTTTATTATAGCATACATCTTCATAAATTGCAATACTTTTTTATAAAATTTTCTTAAAAATATTTTTCAAAAACCTATTGACAAACGCATGAAAATATGTTACTCTAATAAGGGGAGTCCGAGTCCGATATATATATAATAAAAAGAACATATGTTCGTCATGCATCTTGTTTTGTTCTGCATGTAAAATATCCATATACCCACACAAGCCACAAAATTAAGTTCTCACACACGTTTATATCTCATAATGGTATTTATCCTTAATCTTATAAAACACGCTTAAATCGAACGTCAGAGCTTCCATATATTTCCAATTCATTGATTTTGAGATGTTAGGTTTTGTATATTGTATACACAAGAATACAAAACTTTTATGCTTTAATACACTAAAGTTTTTGGCAATAAAAAAAATACTGGATTATTCATCCAATATTTTGATACATGGTATCAATTTAGTATCATCTTGTTTAAGTGATACATAAGTTTCAATTTCTGAATCATATAATTGTACTACTTCTTTATACGGCGGATTGTCTTTGTGATATACATAATGTTTTGCACTACCATACCACTTAATTTCAATGTTCAATAATTTATTTTTCATTTTGTACCTCCTATAATGCACATCAATTATCTTGCCTACAATATACCAAAATATTTTACATTTGTCAATGCTTTTACCAAAATAATTTTGTTTTTATTTTCGTACATTATATTGTATATTGTATACACAATTTTATTTCTTTATCACTTTAACGCACTAAAGTCAATGGGTAAAAATAAAAGAACATTTAATGTTCTTTTATCTCTTCAACTTCAATGAAATTAATGATTGAATATCTTGATACATTGTGATTATTTCTAATGAAATTAAATGTATCATTAACGTGCTTTAGCGTGTTACCATCAACATGTTTAATAATTGGCGAACCAATTAACTTACCATTGTTGTCTTTTCTGAAATAACTATAAGTGATTCTAAACATAATATACCTCCACAAAGCTCTAATTTTAGTTTTAAGCAACGTTTATATGCTCATTGATACTTTATATCATATTGATATAAATGTTGCTCAAATCGCCATTTTAACGATTTTCAACATAACTATATCTTGGATTACTTGTCAAAATCTGATAATTACTTTTTTCTGCATTAAATCTCAACTCGCCACCACATTTACCACATCTATACGCATGGTAGTTTTTGGTAAATTTGCTTGACCTTTCTCTAATAAAAGTCTGCCCACAATCTTCGCAATAGAACACATAGTTATGTTTCTTTTCTCTTTTTGGCTTTTCAATTCCAAAGTTTTCATATGAATTACATCTTGTAATATTGTACTTTGTATTTGCGTTTACATAATTTGCCAATCTTTTCCACTCGCCTTTGTGCGTCATTCCACCTTCACAAGTATGCAAAATTTCATGTATGAGAACATTCATAATTGCATCATCATCGGCTTCATCGGCAAAAATCAAATGGTTAAAATTCAGTGAATACGTATTTGTTACATTATTGCGTCTACACTGCCCAAATCTGTTTTTAGCTCTATAGTTCAATTTAACATCTACAATATTTCCAGTTTCAATTCCCAAATCATGCACAACATCCATTGCCTTGTTGAACATTTCCATGTAGTTCTTCATATCGTACCTCCTATAATGTACTAACCTTAATTACAAACCTATATTATCATACATTAATCAATTTGTCAACATAAATTTGCAAAATAAAATAAAAAATATTTTCTTAAAACTACTTGACAAATGCTAAAAAATATGTTAATCTAATAGGGGAAGTCCAAGTCCAAAAAAAAGAAATGTAAAAAAATAATCCAAATTAATGGATTATTTTTCTTTATTCTTCATTATACTTTTTGCTTTAATAATCATGTTCTTTTTTGGTTTAAATACTACATTGTCAGTCGCAAAATCAATATCATTTATTACTTCAAACCAATTTACCAATTTAGAAATATCTTCACAAGTTACACAATTACTTTTCTTAAAAAATAATCTTGTATCTTCATTCATCATGCCATTGTCAATGATTCTATCAATTTGTTCTTCGATACTTTCGCCACTCATATACCTAATAATTTTAATATAGTTAATCATTATTCAACCTCCGCTTTATAATCATCAAATAAATCTTCACACGCATTTACCAAATCACCAAATGGGCAAGTATCGCAATCCATTTCATTACAAAAGTCATCAAATGTTTCAAATTCATCCCAATTAATTTCCGATTCATCAATACGTTCCTGTGGAATTTCACCGTTTTCGTTTAATCCCATTGATTCATAAATATAATCACGCTCGAACCAAATAAAGTCGTTTACCTGTGTATCTGTTGGAATATCGCCACAAAATACATCGCTTAAAAAGTCCATAAATTCATCTTCTTTATTTGCGTTTACAATATCAACAAGTGTATCGCACGCACCACTCCAGCACATATTTTCAAGTTCATCAAATCTATTGATTTCTGTTTTAATTTCCATTACTTACCTCCAATAATATAATACTATCTTTAACTTGACTATACTATATCATACTTTATTATTGTTGTCAAGTATTTTTTTTACTACTCACATCGTATTGCAACATACTCAATATTCCCGTTGATTCCAGCATATCCGCATCTTTCTCTGTGTAGTTTGCCGCCACAATATTCTTTAACTTCTTTTAAGCCTTTACAATATTTAATTTGTGCCTTGTTCACCGCATCCCAATATTCATCAAGATTATTGACTTTTGATAAGTTAATTTTCTTTACTTCGTATGTATACATTTTTGCACCTCCCTTATTTACAATACCACTATATCATATTTCAATCTTGTTGTCAATACCATTTTTTCAATAAAATAAAAATAAAAAACTACCATTTTTTCAATGTTTTTTACCACTATTTTATAAAATTACGTTCGGCAAATCGCAAATTAAAGCCTTGCCAAAATCTCGCAAATCTCTTAACCGCAAGGGTTTATCGCCATTCTTTCACACATTAAAGCGATTTCGCCATATAACTATATCTTTATTTTATGAATATTTATGCAAATTTTATGCATAAATCGCTCAAAACCTTATATATCAAGGGTTTCAGCGTTTTTACCTATCGTGCAACAAGCCTAAAATGAGCCTAAAATCGTCGATTTAAGCGATTTTTCCAAAATATGGTATGAATACTCATGTATATTATGCATAAAGGTTGGCACGATATTTGCATAGCTAAATTTGCTTTAACGCTTTAGAATATGAAAGTAAAATTTTGATTTCATTCTTTAATGTTTTAACACTTTAATGAGCGAGAGCTTTTATACTTGAACACTTTAATGTACGAAAATATTGTTCATTGAATATTGTATACACCATTTTCATTCTTTATAACTTTAATGTACTAAAGTAAAATTATTATGAAAAAAGTTTACCAGTTTTTACCAGTAAACTTTTTTCAATTTATTTATAGGAGGTTTTGAAAATTTCTAATTTGCATATTCTACAATTCTACCATCATAAAGTTCATACATGCCTCTGTCGCTCGCAATATCCTCACCCATGCTATCAAAGTCAATATAATTATACATCCATGATTCTATATTACAACATTCATCTAAATATGCTTCTGCAATATCATAATGACTATCCCAAATGTATGTAATTATAGTGCTATCAAAATAATCATTATCATAATAATTATAAATTACTTCTTTTGCTTCTTCTGCATCAATCCCATATTCATCATAAATCTTTTCAATTTCATCGGCTTTAATATATGCTTCAAATACTTCATGTTCGCCGTTATTAATCATATCAACAACATCACTAAACGTGTCCGAACCGTCTGTATTTTTCATTCTGTTAAATACATCTTCGGTTAGCCAAGTTTCAACATCTTCAAAATTTTCTCTAATGCGTGTTGAACAACGAGGATTGTTTACAATTGGTTCCCCCTCATAATCTAAATGAATTTTATTATTGCTAATTTCAATATATCTACATTCATCATCTTTGATTCTATACAGAATTACATTTTTTGCCATTTTTGTACCTCCAATTATTTACAATTTCCAATGTCTGCTAAAAGGTCATCGGCTTCAATCCCATAAAACTCGCCAACGTCACACTGGTTTTCACAATCCCAAACGTTATACCACCCACAAAATATATCAATGTCACACATATAACGTTCTGCAATTTCTTTATATTGCATACGTGATTCCAATGCGTTAAAATCATATGCATCATCAAATCTAACTACAAATCTATCTGTATAATTCCAACGTACATCGCCATATCTATGTACCATGAGTGCTATATAATGATAACCATCAATGTCCATTTCAGCACCATCAATTTCATGGTCGATGTTAGCGTTCCAATTATATGTATTCCATCTGTTATCAGAATTCTCTAAAATGTAATTAATGAATTCATCATCAACGTCAATTTCATAATCCTTAAGTTCTTCAAGCCACGGCAATACATTACCACAAATCACATTATCTTTAATGTTGCCATCATCGTCATATATCCATGCATTGCCCATCAAATTTACATCTTTAATGTCTTTAATTACCGCATCCAGTCTTGTCATATTCATAACCTCCAATAATGTTATTTCTTTATCTTACAGTTATACTATACCATACTTTAACTTATTTGTCAAGTATTTTTTCAAATTTATTTATATCAATTATTTCTTCAAGGTCAATGATTTTACTATTCATAGCTCTATGTAAATCATCGCCATGTATACCAAAATTTTCCAATTCTCTTTTTATTCTGTTTTGGTTTTCTCTATCCAATTCACAAACATAAATCATTTTTCGATTTCCTTATTATTTAACTTGATTCTTGTAATTTTATGTTCAAGTATTTTCAGTTCATCTTTTTGGTGGTTATACTCCATTTCAATCCTTTTACCTTGCTTTAATTTACGTTCAATAATGTCCATTGCTTCATTAGTTAAATACATCAAATTTCCTCCCCATTTTTAATATTATCAAGTGCACACACAATGCCAATAGTTTCCTCACCTGTTAGCATTTCTACATTTTCAAGTAGTTCACATAATTCATTATATGTTAGATTATATTCGATTAAAATATCTGTTAATGAAAACATGTTATACCTCCTTAACACTTATAATTCTATAATCGCAATCAATGCCAAGTCCATATATTTCTTTACATTCTTTTACACTTGAAACAACACATTCCTGTCGATTCCATTTCCCATTGGTATAATTATCCATATATTCAAATATAATATGTAACATTATATATCCTCCTTCCATACAAACACTTTGCCATCGACAAGTCGATTAAAGAATGTTTTCAGCATTGTTGCATCCTTTTGCGTTATTTGTCCAGTTTCTACTAATGCTCTGATATATCCATATAAGAACATATCGTTCTCATCGTTGTTCAGTGCTACACCATCGCACATATCACAAACAATATCCAAAATCTTATTTAATACCTTTTCCATATCATACCTCCTAATGTTACTATATCATATTTATATTATGTTATCAAGTATTTTTTAATATCCATAATGATATACTTTTAGTGATTCAAAATCTCTACTCAAAATGTCTCTATTTCCCAGAATAGCATGTATGCATTCTTTTAACATTGTAGTTCGCCAATAGCCACGATATTCAATAGCATTATACACATCAATAAGTTCAGCACTTTTGATTGTATCGCCATAATTATCTTTTTCTACTGGCTCATCATTGACATATATATAACACCTTGCTTCATCTTTGAATACATCTACAAATTCATATCCACATTTACACAAATCAAATTCAGCTATGATTTCTGCATATGGTTTTTTACCATCAATGAAAGTGCTATATGATTCACTTACAATGTATACTCTTGATTCATATCCCATAACTTACCTCCTATCAATCGTATCAAGCCACTTGTTAAATTCATCCCAATCAACTTCGCAAATGTCATAATCTTCCAGAAACTCCAGAATTTTTTCAAACATATTCTGACAAGCGATAAATTCATCATCTGAAAGTGCTTCATTGTCATAAATTGCATCAATGCAATCCATCATGTCATTATATGTATTTCTAAATCTGCAATAGCTCATATTTGCCATAACGTACCTCCTTAATAAATACCATCAATATAATGATTTCCAAGTCCTGTAATGATAATCACCAATGCCAAAGCGATAATCGCTTGTATAGTTCCTTTATCCATGTTCAACCTCCATACATATCAATTATCATTTTTCATTTACAAACGCATTATAGCATACTTGTTTTGAATTGTCAATAGTTTTTTTTTATTTTTTATTCTTCAAGCCAATCATACCATGAACGTACTTCATTTTCATGAAAGCCCATATCCACATAAATGTCAATAAGTTCTTCACGCTCGTTAATATTCCCACAATTGTAATAATCATCCAAATGCTCCCCAATCCAATTACACATATTGGTTAAAAGGTTTTCAATTTCTGCGTTCGTATAACTATCATGCCACTTCATAATTTACCTCCTAAATAATATCCTCTACCATATAATTATAGAATTCATCAAAGTCTTTAAAATCACATTCTGCTAAAATATGTTCGCCAATATCTTCATACATTTCAATCATTAATGCATCGCATATTTTAGTATCGCTGTCAATATGCTCCATTAAACATAATGTTGTAAATGCACTACGTAAACAAGTAAAAAATTTCCAATCAAAATTTTCTTCATGTTCAATAAGTTCATCAATGAATTTTGCTATATTATCTGCATGCATATTATACCTCCCATATAATCAAATTACAGTTCACGTTCACTATAGCATATTTAATCTTCGTTGTCAATAGTTAAATTTTCGATTCCAAAATAATCTAACGTTAATCCAAATGCTACACAATTTTCCAGATGATAATTATTTATCATTTTTTCTTCGTGAACGTATTTTTCAAAAGCAAATCTAAAATCATAAAATTTTACATCCAGTGCGTTCATAATCATATTTGTTAATGTTGTATCATAATGCCCAACTTCATTGGTATGAGCGCAAATATATTCCCATGCAAATGATTTTTCCTCTTCGTAGTGGTCTGCAAATCTCGCCATGAATTCAACAAAATTCATTTCCATTTCAATTTTAACTTTCATTTTTCAACCTCCGATTTTAATTTTTAATCATTCACCATTTACACTAATTGCAAATAACAAATTTTCTAATGCTCTGATATATCCCATTTTATAAATCTCAATCTCTTTTGCATCATCTAAAGGGGTATTGTTCATGTTTGCATTTTCTCTATCTATCCATGCACCTAAAGTCTTAATCATACTATCTTTGTTAATTACCATTTCATACCTCCAATTACATAAGGGGCGGTTATCCATTTACCAATCCCAAATAGGGGTAGTTATCCAATAACCGATTGCAATTTTTGATTTTCGATTCTGAAATTGATTTCAATTTTCGTTTTCACACAAGGGATGGTTATCCAATTGCCTGTAGCCGATTTTGATTTCAATTTCATTTTTCGATTTCAATTTTCGTTTTTACGGTCATAATATAACACACGTTACGCATATTGTCAAGTAAAAATTTTAAGATTTTAGAACAAAATTTTTCGTTTTGGTTTTGCTACATTATATTATATAATTATTTTTTATTTTATCAAAATATTATCGCATTTACGATAATATTTTGATATATGCATTTTGCATAAATATAGCATACATCATTATAATGCTCTATTTTAAGTTTTAAACGACTTTTTATTTTCATTGATAAATTATACCACATTACACCAAAACACGCTCTAATCGCCAAAATTCTGCCAAAAATGCACATCTTTTAGGTAAACATGATATATAATCTCACTCCAGAAAAATAAAAACGTATGCTTTAATAAAATAAAGCGCTAAAACATTATTAATTTGCGCTAATAATATAATTATTTTGCTATGAAAAAACTAAAAACACGCTTTAAGAAAATAAAAATTAAAACGCTTTAACAAATTAAAGTATAAAATTAAACAAAATTACTTTAATAATTTATCACTTTAACAAATTAAATTAAAAAATTTTTATTTTATTTAACAAAATTTTCCATTTTTTCAAAATTAAATTTTTATTTTTTTTCAAAATTTTCTGAAAATTTTTCAAAAATTCTGCGGAGCATATATCCCGCGGAATATATAAAAACGCACTTTACCCCTTCTCACTTTAGTCTACTAAAGTGTCATAAGGTAAAGCGATAAAGCATTAAATTGTTTCAATTTTTCGCACAATTCACACAATTATTTTTATGCACAATTATGCATAAAATTAAATTGTCTGACAATTCGCACAAAAGAACACTTGTTCTCGCATTTGCACAAATGAACGTTCGCATTGGTAAAAATTTCCATGCGTTCAAACGTTCTTTTTTATCCACTGCAAAATAGAAATTGAATACAATTTCCCTGTGAATAACTTTTCACTGTAGAATAGTATTATATCACAAAATAGTTATTTTTTCAACAGGTCTACAAAATGTATACAATATACAAGTTTTTGCTATTTGTATATTGTATATTGTATACAATACGACATCACGTTATAACTTTATCACATTAAAGCGTGTATATTGAATATTGTATACAAGTTATAACACACTAATGCTTTAATTAATTAAAGTACACTATAACAAGTTAATGTTTTAACGCATTAAAGTGCTAACATATTATCAATATAACGCTATAACGTGATAAAGTGCTAAAATATTAATACTTTAATGCGATAATGCAACATAGAATTGTATACAATAAACACAAAAATACATCAAAAAATTCTGGTCTGATTTTTATTTTTTAGTTCTCGCAAATCGAAAAATAAAGCCTCACAAAAATTGAAAAATCGTTGAAATTTCAACGATTCTGACGGTTCTTTAACACTTTAGCGTAATTTTGCTATATAACTACATTATGAAATTATAAAAAATTTTTTGTGTTTTTACACAAAAACGCTCGCAAGCCTTGTGCCGCAAGGGTTTCAGCGTTTTTAGTTTTTAATTTTTAGCAAAAAACAAGCCCTTATTTTGCGTTCTAAGCGTTTTTGTAAAATTTTGACAACAATTTATTGTGTAAATACACAAAAACGACTGGCACGATTTTTGCTACATTATATATTAAAAAAGAACACTTTACCGGACTAAAGCAATAAAGAATTGTATTTTTGATGTATTTTTGCAAAAAGTAATTGTAATTGTATAGGGCTTTTGTTATTATATATTTGAACATTGACAATTAATAATTGCACGTTGCACCTGTGCTATTTATGGCACTAATAAGGTGGTACTACCTCAAACAATGTTCTAACACGTGCACGCACCTTAACAATTTAATATTGACTATATGCGAACCGTTACCCATTTTATAGGGCTATTAGAATATATAAAAAGCTGACTGTATACGGCTATTAGAATATATACAGGCACGTTGTGCAAATAGTTATAATTGGCTCATTTAAGGAGGTCAAAAATGCGATTCAAATATGCAATATCATTAAATGATTTTAAAATTGAATTAATTCGTAAAGATATAATATTACATAATAATTGGTTTAGTAGAATAAACGGATATACACCAACTAAAAAATCATATTATTATATACGTTATTCACATTTGAGTTATCATGGCATTATAGAAATACACAAAACAGATAATAATAAATTTAGTTGTATGTTGTTAGATGGTACTATTATCGAGTGTGTAACACTAAAGCAATTCTATAAAATGCGCAAAAATTTAGTACGTCAAGACATTGAATTCATTGATAATATTATGGAGGTATAACAATGTTTATACTCAAGGGATATATTACAACGTTCCAACCGCTCGCAAATACGCAACACGTTACACAACGTTGCGAGCGGTTACAAATCGCAAATAGATTGATACAATGCGAAAGTGCAAAAGTCATAAAAATTGCAATTGTAGACAAGGGACATAACAACGGCGAGGAAATACATGTTATATATAATAATGGTGTAGTAAAAATATATAACGCCCGCACGCATAAATTCATAACTGTATTAATTGCACGTATACCGCAAATAGAACGTTATAATATAAAGATAACAGCAACGATGCGCAATAAAATCAAAATGCATATTAATAATGGTTATAATGAATTATAGGAGGCTAAAAAATGGATGATTATAATATTACATGGGATGATATTTTACTGGATGAGATTGACGCAATAAACGATATATTAAATATTAAATAATGTTTCACGTGAAACAATTTTAACAAGGTAAAAAAATGGAGGTTTATAAAATGAGAATTAGAAATATCACAAGCGCACACGGCAACAAGATTGCGAACCAGTTTATTATTGAAGATGGTAATAAGGTTTATTTTCAGTCATATAATAGTATGATTGCATGCATAGACTACAACGAAAAAATTATAACAATTGGTGAGGATTATAATTATAGCGTGACAACTGGCAAGTATAGAAATAAATTCTTTGATGATATGGGCTTTGATGAAATCGCAACACTGTCAAAACTTGATAAAGCATTAAAAAACAAAATGGTAAAAATTGGAATTTGTAAAATTAAATATACTATAACATTGGATGTTAATTTATAGGAGGTTTTGAGATGAATATATATAAATCAATTATTATTATACTTTCGTTAATTGTTGCCGTGTTTATTGGTTCTCTATTGGTGGCAATTGTGCGAGCCGATGAACCAATAGAAACAAGCGAACCAGTAGAAACAACAAGCGCAACAAATGAACCAATAACAAGCGATGAACCATGCGAACCAATAGAACCAACTACAACAAGCGCAACAAGCGAATCGCCAACGGTTAAAGAATGCGAACCAATAACAAGCGATGAACCATTAACAAATGAGGCAATAATTGAACGTGACACGGGACTACACGTTGATTATATACAATTGATTGATGAATATACAAAAGGCAATTGGTGCGCATTATACGTACATTGTGACGGTGATTTGTACGTTATAACAATAAAAAATAATAGTGTTGATGTATGCTGTATTTTGAATTAATGGAGGTTTATAAAATGGAAATATATGTATATTTTTTCGCAATATTTGCAATGTGTTTAATACATGAAATGGATGATTAATAACGGAGGTTACATAATGATTATTAAAACATAAACGCATGGAATACTACAGACAAATTATTGTGGAAGAGGTTATATAATAATAATGCTTTACGATTATAAAACAGAAAATAGAACACGGATTTATAAAACAAGTATTTATATTAAAAAGCATATGTCAAATAAAATTGGTTTGCTAATGCTGAATTACTTTTGTTGATTCTAAAAACCTATACAATAAATAGATATACAATTATTGTGTAGGTTTTTATTATGCATGCATGATATATATATATAGTTATATTATATATG
>JAFQOI010000016.1 GCA_017403285.1 bacterium | reverse complement strand
TTTGCTAAAATATTATTAAATAAGTTATCCATCTTAAACTACCTCTTTGTATTCTATTTCGTCATGTTCGGTATGATTTATCATATTTTTATATTCAGTACCGTATTTTGAAAATCTTGTTCGTTTTATGTCAAGCTCGGCTAATAGATGCGTAAGCCACAAAGGTTTTGCAAGTGAAGTTTTAATTTCCATAAGATAAACATCTTCGGGAAAAAGTCTTTCGCCATAATCACCCTTTTCCAAAGCTAAATCATATCGTCTTGACTTTATGTTCATATCAAAGGATATTCTTAAATCCCTATTGTTTTTTTCAAAATATGCAATTCTGTCATAAGCTAAGTACAGCTTGGGTGATAAGTTATAGATTTTCAAGAAATATTCAAGCTCGTGAAGTACCTGAGTATTCATATAATCCTTTGGAATTGGCGCTTTGCCTGATTCAAGGAAGTTATATGCTTCATTTAACTTAAGCTTTGTTCTGCGTTTGTTTACAATCCCTTTGAATTTCTTTTTTATTTCAAGAAAAACCTTTGAATCTTCATCCGGTATGCCATAAGCACGAAGTCTTAATTTTTCCTTATAATCAGGCTTGGATAAAGATGTTCTTATTAAGTAATCATCGGGAGTATCAAAATAAATATTAGAAATTGTATATGGTGTATGGTCTTTGTTGTGTGAATCCATATCCATATGTTCATCTAATATTTTTATAACTTTTTCAAATGTTTCACGGTCTAACATATATTTGTGTTCATATCTGTTAAAAACCTCTATTGCCAAAAATATACACCTCCTATTTTTAATTATATCAGCTTAAAGTTAAGCACAAGTTAATGTTTAAACTAAATCTTATTGACTGACAGCAATTGTTTTTCCGTCACTGATCACTGTAACATCACCATTTTTTGTTGAATAAAGCTTAGTTCCCGCGGAATTAAAAAGCGAGATAATTTTATCGGACATCGGATTTTTGTCACTATCGGTAACAACAGCATAATCAGGCTTAACGGTGTTAATAAAACGTTTGGAAACAGAATTGTGTTTACCGTGATGAGGAACTTTAAGAAAATCATATTTGCGTCCAAATTCTGACAACACTTCCGGAAGTCTTCCTTCTTCGGCATCTCCTGCAAACAGGAATGAGTTTTCACCGTGGCTAACAGAAATTACAAGAGAAAAATCATTGTCGCCTTCTGCATATGCTTGTTTTTTTGGTGTTGATACCTCAAATAGCACATCATCAACAACAAATGAAATATCATCGGTAAGCTGCTTTATATTAAGTTTCTTTTCTTTAACAGTCTCCAAATACGCATTATATTCGTCATTGTTGCCTTCGTAATCGGGAACCATAATATTTGTTGCAGTAACATTATTGATTACTTCGGGAAAACCTCCAACGTGATCTTTATCAAAATGAGTAATAAACAAGTAATCAATATTGGTAATATTGTTTTTATGAATTAATTCAACAAGTTCATCTCCATCATCTTTTTCTCCGCAGTCAATAATTACAGTTTTATTTTGAGTCTTCATAAAAATGGCATCAGCCTGACCCGCTTTTAAAACGGTAAAGGTAAAATCACTAACTGCATCGGGTACAGTGATTGATTCTATATGATTTGATTCGCATCCGGAAAATATCAAAGTAAATAGTATAAAAACAAAACAAACTGTTTTCTTATAATTCATATAAGTCACTCCCTGTTAATTTATAATCATTATAAAATATCAATGTTAAGGCAAAGTTAAAGAACTTTTAAAAGTTTTAAAAATTTACCGTCACCGTCTTCGCCGACAAATACTATTTTATCAAACCCATATTCAGTGTAAAGCTTAAGAGCCGCATAATTACATAAATCAACTCCAACAGAAAGCTCATTATATCCCATGTTTTTTGCGACTTCAATTATAAATTCAACAAGTTTTCTTCCGATACCTTTGCGTCGAAGTTGTTTTTTTACAACAAGTCTTGATAAATAAATACGTTTGTCCTTTATTGTGTAATCCTTATCACACGCATCAAAAACCAATGATATTTCTCCGAGAAATTCACCGTTTTCCTTGTAGATATATGTAAGTCTGTTTCCGCATTGCAGCTCAGATAAAAACCGTTTTGCCAGATCTTTGTGCTCGTTCATTTTCCAAATATTTGAACATTTATCAAAATCAGATATATCTAATTTACAAATTTCATACTCCACAGTATACACCTCTTTGCAAATTTCTTTTGTTAAAATGCAATTTAAGATGTGAATTAAATCATCATTTGTCATCACTTATCATTTTATTTTTAAAAACTATCACCGCTGTAGCAAAAGCAACAATAGCATAAGATATAAATACAGCCACATTTCTTACTGTGATGATTTCCAAATTATTATTCATAATACCTTTTAATATTGTCAGGCAGGATTCAAAAGGCAGATATTCACAAATCATACCAAAGGTTTTTCCAAGCATTTCTTCGGGAAAATACATTCCGCTTGTGAAACATACAAGCTGAACAATTATACTGGATATTCCGGAAGATGCTTTTTCGGATGATACACTACCGATTATGATTCCAATTGAAATAAAAAGAATCGATATAAACAATGATACGAGGATTGTCCAAATAATATTAAATGTAAAATTCAAACCCAAAGCAATTGCCAGAATAAAGAATAATATATTCTGAATCAAAATAACCGGAATAAGTGAAATCATATATCCCAAAATATATTCTGAACCTTTCATAGGACTAATTGCAAGTCTTATAAGTAAAGATGAAGAACGGTCTTTACTGATTAACATTGATGTAAACATTGTTATAAATGAAAATGCAAAAACAATAATTCCGGGAGTGAAATTTTCCAATTCGTAACTTTTATTCGGTATATCAAACTGTTGGAAAATAAAAAGCAAAAACAAAGGTAATATTAAAGCAAAAATTATTCCAAGCGGGTCCCTTATAAGTTCTTTAAAATTTCTTTTTGCAAAGTTTAATGTTCTCATTTTACAATTCATCCCCTGTGGCTATTTTAACAAATGCATCTTCAAAGTTTTTTGCATCGCATTGCCTAATCAACTCATCCGCTGTTGCAACAGCAACCAAATTACCTTTTGACATAATGCCGATTCTATCTGAGAGTTTTTCTGCTTCTTCCATATAGTGAGTTGTCAAAACAATTGTTATTTTACCCTTTAATTTTTCAATAATTTTCCACAATTCTCTTCTTGCTATAACATCCAGCCCGAGCGTAGGTTCATCTAAAAACAGAATTTGAGGGTCATTTATTAAAGATATTGCTATAGATACCTTTCGTTGCCATCCACCGGATAAGACTTTAGCTTTTTGACCAAGCATTTCGGTGAGATTAAAAACATTTACTAATTCTTCAATTTTTTCATTTTTATACTTTATCTGATATACACCTGCCATAAACTCTAAATTTTCTTTAACTGTAAGATTAGGTGCAATTGCGGTTTCCTGCGGAGATACGTTAAGTATTTGTTTTATTGTTTGACTATTTGAAAATATGTCAAGTCCATTGATTTTGATTGTCCCCAGACTTGGCAAAATCAAGCTTGAAAGCATTTTAATTGTTGTTGTTTTGCCTGCACCGTTTGTGCCAAGCAATGCAAAAAGTTCTCCCTGTTTAATTTTTAAATTAATGCCGTTTACCGCAATGTTATCTTTGTATTTTTTAATCAGATTATCTGTTTCAATTGCATACATTACAATACATCTCCCTGTGAGAATTAATTATTCTATAGCCTTAACGACCGACACTAAAGGGGCGGTTTTAAAATATAAATTTCGCCTCACTCGTCGTTAAAATACTCGGAAATATAACCATATTTCCTGCGTTTTTGCCTTGAATGAGACAAAATTTATTATTTTAAAACTC
>JAFQOI010000015.1 GCA_017403285.1 bacterium | reverse complement strand
TGAAAAAAATTGGCAATTTTTAAATGGCAAAATACTTTATATAAATATAGGGTGGTTTTATTAGTAAGGTACTTTTTTCGTGAAGGTAGAATCTGACGTAGAAAAATTGAATATTCATGCTTCTGCAATTGGTGCAAATAAAGTTTTATATGCATCTCAAGCAGCACAAGTTCATAATGTTAAAGATTCTTTTAACAAAGGAACAGTAACTTCTCCAGCAGGAAAAGTTATCCCTTTTTCACCTTCTATTAATTTTTCTAATAATCCAAAATTATTACTTCGTACTTTTTTAAATAAAGCATCAATCGATAAAATGGCGGCTGCAAATCCAAATGTACAAAATATTTTAGATAAAAATGGGATTAAATATGAAGCACATCCTGAAAATGTTGCTAAAATTATAAACACTCACCTTACAACAACAACTGCTTATGCTCTTCAAATGGCCAATAACTTAGGTTTGAGTGCATATGAAAAACAAATCTTAGAACAGGCTTGCGTATTTCATGATTTTGGAAAAGCTTTAATTCCTGACGAAATTATCAATAAACCAGCAATCCTTAATGATAGCGAAAGAAAAATTGTAGATTTACATACTGATCTTGGATATGAATTGTTATCTCAATCTGGATTAAACAAAAGAGTTTTAAACCTTATAAAAGACCACCATAACCCATCATCAAATGATTTATTGGCACAAATACTGTCTGTTGCTGATATGTATTCAGCGCTAAGAGAAGTAAGATGCTATAAAAAACCTCTAACCAATAGAGAAGCAGTCGAAATCTTAGACCAAAAAGCTAAAAATGGCGAAGTAAGTGCAGAAGTAGTAGCGGCGTTAAAATCTTCAATTCCCGCTGAATTGTGTGCAGTATAAAAAAAGAACCCGATATTCTCGGGTTCTTTTTTTTGTATGCTTTTTTATTATACAGCTCTTTGAACTTTACCTGCTCTTAAGCAAGAAGTACAAACTTTAATTCTCTTAACTGTACCATTTTCAACTACTTTTACAGACTGCAAGTTTGGGCTTTGTCTGTATACATGATGTTTATGAGAGAATGAAAGTTTTGCTGCTTTCAATGTTTTTTTACCGCATATTGCGCATTCGACTGACATTTTATTTTCCTTTCAAGAATTTATATATAGCCTGATAATATATAAAAAAAAACTATTTATCAAGTGTTATTTTAATTTTTTATTAAATAATCTAAACAAATTGTCAAAAATAGTTAAATATAGTCTATTTTTGCAATAAAATATCTATTGGGTTATTATGCAAAAAATATTTGAAAACGTTAGAAATAAAATAGAAAAAAGGGAACTTCAGTTTTTATCTGATTGTGCAACAAAAAGTTCACAAACAAAAGGCAGAAAGAGATATGAAGAACCTTGTGACTTAAGAACGGAGTTTCAACGAGATAGAGACAGAATCCTTCATTCTAAGGCATTTAGACGTTTAAAACACAAAACACAAGTGTTTTTTTCTCCCTTTGATGACCATTTTCGAACAAGAATGACTCATACCCTTGAGGTTTCTCAAATCGCCAGAACGATTTCTCGTGCACTTGATTTGAACGAAGATTTAACTGAAGCAATTGCTTTAGGACATGATTTGGGGCATACTCCTTTCGGACATAGTGGCGAACGTGTTTTAAATGAACTAATGCCAAATGGTTATAGACATAATGAACAAAGTGTCCGTGTTGTTGAATTTATTGAAGACCTTAATCTTACTGTCGAAACTTTAGATGGAATTTTAAATCATTCTTATGAATGTATTCCAAAGACTCCAGAAGGTCAGGTTGTACGTCTTTCTGATAAAATTGCATATCTTAATCATGATATTCAAGATGCTTTAAGAGCAAGAATTATAAAAACTGAAGATATTCCAAAAGAAATCGTTGAATATTTTTCAACTACAAATAGAATTAGGTTAACTAAAATAGTTGCTGATATCGTTGAAACTTCTTATGGCAAAGATAAAATAAGCATGTCTGATGAGTGTTTTAGGCAATTTGTAAACTTAAGAGATTGGATGTTTTCCCATGTGTATGATAATTCTCCAGCAAAATTAGCAGAAGATAAAGCGCAAAATGTTGTTAGACAAGTTTTTCAATTCTATTTTGCTGAACTTTCTAAAAAATATGTAAATTCAAAAAAAGAAGATGTAATGCAAACTGTTTGTGATTATGTTTCTGGTATGACAGACCGATACGTATTATACAAGTTTGAGGAAAACTTTCTTCCTTCGCCTCTTATTAAAGAAAATAGTGATGAATTTTTATTTAAACTAGCTGAAATGAACGGACTAAAATAAATAATGCAAAATAAGACATATAATGAAGTTATTGATGAAATACGTAATCGTCTTGACATATTAGACGTTGTTCAGTCAAGAGTTGTTTTAAAGAAAAAAGGACAAAATTATTGGGGGTGTTGTCCTTTTCATAACGAAAAAACACCATCTTTTTCGGTTAATGTAAATAAAGGTATTTTTAAATGTTTTGGTTGTGGTGAAGGTGGAGATGCTATTAGTTTTCTTATGAAAATTAATAATCAATCTTTTAATGATGTTATAAAAGATTTGGCTCAGGAATTTGGCATTGAACTTCCAACTTCATCTGGAAATTCCAAGCAATATACAGAAGAAAAAGAAAAAATAAAAACATTACTACAAAAAGCATGCGACTATTTTAATAATAATCTAAAAACTAATCCTGATGCGAAAAAAGCATTAGATTATCTTTATAAAAGAGGAATTACTGATGAAATTATAGATGAGTATAAATTAGGATATTCTTCAAAAGGATATACCGAACTTCAAAAAATGTTTAAATCTGAATTTACTCCTGATGTCATGACAAAGGCAGGGCTTATTATTAAAACCGAAAAAGGTGATGTTGTTGACAGATTTAGACATAGAATTATGATTCCAATTCGTGATGAAAAATCTTCTGTAATTGCATTTGGGGCTAGAGCGATTGAACAGGAACAAAATCCTAAATATTTAAATTCGCCAGATACGCCTTTGTATAACAAAAGTCGTATTTTGTATGGTATTGATGTCGCAAAAAACAAAATGGTTGAAGATGACTATGTTGTCATTATGGAAGGGTATTTTGATGTAATTTCTGCACAAGCGGCGGGGCTTAAAAATACTGTCGCATCTTGTGGAACAGCGCTAACCGTAGACCATATTAAGCTTATTGCTAAGTATTCTAAATCTAGAAAAATATATCTATCTTTTGATACAGATGCTGCTGGATTGAAAGCCACAAAACGTAGCACAGATGTTATTAAAGAAGCTTTTCAAGGGCTTGGTAATATAAAAATGTTTGACCAAACATATTCATCTTTAAATGATGAAAAATATACCTGTGAAATTCGTGTAATTGCACCATTCGATAGCAAAGATCCAGATGAATATATTCGAGAATTTGGTATTGAACAGTATAAAAAATACATAAAAAAGGCACCATTGCTTTTAGATTTTGAACTAGAACAATCTTTAAAAGAGTATAAAAGCGATTTTTCCCCTACAGATAAATTACAACTTGTAAAAAAAATCATGCCTTTAATCGAGGAAATTCCAAATAATATAGTTCAAAATGAATATATAAAACTTGTTTCAGATAGAATTAACATTGATGAACAAGCCTTGATTAGGGAGGTTAACAAGTCTAGGATGTCTCAAGTCCTTACAGAAAGCGCACAATCACGAATTGTAACAAAATCTTCAAATATTAGCGAAAAAGCACAAAAAAATTTATTAAGCTTGTTTTTAACCGGTGGAAGTAATGCAGACGTAAGTTACCTCAGAAAAGTTATAAATAATGTTAATTTTATAGACAAAAATTTAATTATTATTAGAGATACAATTGACAAATTGTCTTGTGAGATAAATAATAATGTGGAAAAACTGATACAAGCCCTGTACACACAATTTGCGGATAATAATGAATTAAAGGATATAATAACAGATTTAATATATATAGCCGATAGCTTTAAAAACCTTACAGAAAGGGATTTTAGAGCCGCTGTGAGAGATAACGAAAACTGCCTTTTAAAATACCACCTAAAGCGTGAAAAGGAAGAAATTGTATCAAAGTATAAACATTTAAATGATGATGATATTGAGTCGATGCAATATCAAATGCAATTAAGAGAAAGATTAAAAAATAATCAAAGAATCGGAGAATAAAGCTAATGAGCAAAAAGAAAATGTCAGATTTGTCCGTTGTTGGGATATTAGATGAAGATACTATCGAAACAGAACAAAATGAAACTTCTGGTGTAATTCTTATGACAGAACCAGATTCAATTAGTCGTGATGGTATGGATGTCATCATGAATTCTGAAAGAAACAAAATAATTGATACTATGGAAAATGAAGATCTTTTCTCTGCTGATATGACAGAAGAGGAAGAAGAAACTGACGAAGAAAATCTAAGTGATGTTTTCCTTACTAAAGGTGTTTCTTTTGATGACCCAGTAAGAACTTATTTAAGAGAAATTGGTCGTATAAAACTTTTGACTGCTGACCAAGAAATTGATTTGGCTAAGAAAATCATTCAAGGTGGAAATGCTGGCGTTATTGCAAAAAGAAAACTTGTTCAAGCAAACTTGAGACTTGTTGTTAGTATCGCAAAAAAATATGTTGGTCGTGGCATGTTATTCTTAGACCTTATCCAAGAGGGTAACCTTGGTTTAATTAGAGCGGCTGAAAAATTTGATCATGAAAGAGGTTACAAATTCTCTACTTATGCTACATGGTGGATTCGTCAAGCAATTACACGTGCTATTGCTGACCAAGCTAGAACAATAAGAATTCCTGTTCACATGGTTGAAACTATTAACAAGCTTAAAAAAGTTACTAGAAAATTAGCGCAAGAATTATCTAGAAAACCAACCGAAGAAGAACTTTCAGTTGAAATGGGAATTTCCGTTTCTAAATTAAGAGAAATCATTAAAGTTGCTCAAGAACCTTTATCTTTAGAAACTCCTATTGGAAAAGAAGAAGATTCTCGTTTAGGTGACTTTATTGAAGATAAAGATGCTGATGCTCCAGTTAAAACTGTGGCACAAGAACTTTTAAGAGAAGATTTAGCAGAAGTATTATCTGGTTTATCTCCAAGAGAAAGAGATGTTCTTCGTTTAAGATTTGGTATGGATGATGGAAGACAAAGAACTCTTGAAGAAGTTGGTCAATTGTTTGGTGTTACAAGAGAACGTATCAGACAAATTGAAGCAAAAGCCTTAAGAAAATTAAGACATCCAAATAGAAGTAAACGCTTAAAAGAATATATTGAAGTTTAACAAACAAAAAAGGAACTATTATAGTTCCTTTTTTTGTTATTCATTTTGATAATTTGTTTTTATACTTGTAAATGCTTTTTAATAGATATCATACTTCCACCAGCACTGAAAAATATAGCGATAATGAAAATGCAGAATACAACTATCTGAAGAGCGAAATCAGACTGTGGAACATTGAAGATTTGATTTAATTTATCTAGTCCGTTTTGTACAGTATTTAGCGGCAATAAAGAAATCATTGCACCTATAAAACCATATAATGCACCTTGTAAAATTAGCGGTATTTTAATGTACCAGTTGCTAACACCCATTAGTCTCATAATTTCGATTTCTTCTTTTCTAGATTGAATAACAAGTTGAATTGTGCAGTTTATTATTATGATTGTAAGGAGTGCTGTTGCTATCAAAACAAGCACTATTACTGTATTATATACTGTTGTTATTTTTTGTAATTTTTTTGCATATTCTTGTGCATAATTCATGCTTTCAATGCCTTGCAATTTTTTTAGGTTTTCGCAAACTAGCAAAATATTTTTTGTATCATCAACAGTAACGTGCAAAGTGTCTGGAAGTGGATTTTCCATTCCTGAAACATCCATGTTGTTATTCATTTCTTCCCACGCTTCTTCTTTTGTTTTTATAGTTACTTTTTTTACGTGTTCCAATTCTTTTATTCTTGATGACATATAAACAGGCTCAGTTTTTGGTTTTAAGTAAACAGAAATTTCAAATGTATCACCAAGATTTGCAACATAGGAACTTAGCGAAAAACTTGTTCTGAAAAGTGCACCAAATATTGTTAAAATTGCAGCAATTGCAGCAATAATGGCAATATTTAATAGTCCTGTTCTTTTTATTCCATATACTGTCTCCATTGCAATTCTGTACATAATACGTACAGAAGAAAGATGTCTTTGAGGGATATGTTTCTTTACGGTGTCTTTAATTTTACTCTTTTTACTCATATGTACCTGCCTGAACATCTCTTATTATTTGTCCTTGATCCATTGTTATTACTCTTTTTCTGAAGTAGTCAACAATATCTTTGTCATGAGTCGAAACAATAACTGTTATTCCTTTGTCGTTTATTTGTTCTAATATTTGCATGATTTCAAGAGAATTTCTTGGATCAAGATTTCCAGTTGGTTCATCTGCTATAAGTAGTGGTGGACCATTTACAATCGCCCTTGCAATACTTACTCGTTGTTGTTCCCCTCCAGATAACTCAGAAGGTTTTGCATTCATCTTATTAGATAAACCTACGATTTTTAACGCTCCCATTACTCTTTCTTGAATTTCTTTGTTTCGCATTCCTAGCGTTCTTATAACATACGCAATATTATCATATACTGATATATTTTGAAGAAGTTTGTAGTCTTGGAATACAATTCCCATACATCTTCTTATGTTTGGAACTCTATCATTTGGTAATTTTGCTATATTAATATTCCCAATCATAACTGTTCCTGATGTAGGAATTTCTTCTCTATAAAGAAGTTTCATTAATGTTGATTTTCCAGCACCAGATGAGCCAGTAAGGAAGACAAATTCGCTCGACATAATATCTAAGTTGATATTTTGCAATGCGTAATTATCTTTATATTTTTTGTATACGTTTCTGAGTTGTATCATTTGTTTAAATATTCCATAATTGTCTGTGCAAGTTTTTTTGCATTAAGTCCGTAATAATCCATTAATTCGTTTGCTGTACCGCTTTGTCCAAAAACGTCGTATGTGCCGATTCTTTTAATGGGAACAGGGTATTTTTCACTTAGTAGTTCGCAAACGGCGCTTCCAAGTCCCCCTATAATTGAATGATTATCAATTGTTACTACTTTTCTTGTTTTCATTGCTGATTTTATTATTGTATCAGCATCTAGAGGTTTAATTGTTGGAACGCTAATTATTTCAGTACTTATCCCTTTTTCCTTTAACATTGTACCACAATCTATGGCTTCTACCAGTGTTTCACCATTTGTAATAATGGTTAAATCATTACCTTCTTGAATGGTAGTTGCTTTGTTAATATCAAATTTGTATGTTTTTTCATCAAAGATATCAGGCAAGTTGCTTCTTGCTATTCTGATGTAAAATGGACCATATTCTTTAGCAGCATATTCTAATGCTTGTTTTGTTTCTGTTGCATCAGCAGGAACAATTACTCTCATATTTGGAATTGCTCGCATTAGAGCAATGTCTTCAAGTGCTTGATGGCTTGCCCCGTCTTCACCCACTGTAATTCCACCATGAGTTGCAACAATTTTTACATTTAGATTTGAATAACAAATAGTATTTCTAATTTGTTCCCAAGCTCTTCCTGCTGCAAACATTGCGAATGTTGAAACAAAAACAGTCTTTCCTGTGCAAGCAAGACCTGCGGCTGTTGTCATCATATCTTGTTCTGCTATACCAATATCAAAAAATCTTTCTGGAAATTCTTTTGCAAATATTTGAGTTTGTGTTGAGCATGAAACATCTGCATCTAGTACTACTATGTTTTTATTATTTCTTCCAAGTTCTGCAAGAGTATTACCATATACGCTTCTTACTGATTTGTATTCTCTAGTTGTCATAATGTCCTCCTAGCCCAATTCTTTTAATGCTGCTTCAAGTTGTTCATTATTAGGAGCCTTTCCATGCCAGCCTGCGTTGTTTTCCATGAAGGACACCCCTTTTCCTTTTACTGTATTCGCTATAATTACAGATGGTTTGTCGGCTTTTTTTGCTTTTTCTATTGCATTATATATTTCTCTAACATTGTGACCATCAATTTCATATGTGTTCCACCCAAATGCTTTAAACTTTTCACTAACATTCCCAACTGATTTTATTGTTTCAGTTGAACCATCAATTTGAAGTCGATTCCTATCAACAAATGCAATTATATTGTTTAGGTTGTTATGAGCAGCATTCATTGCTGCTTCCCAAACACTTCCTTCCTCAATTTCACCATCACCCATTAATACAAATACTTTTGACTCTGATTTGTCAAGTTTTAGTCCCATTGCCATACCGCATCCAATTGACAAACCTTGTCCAAGTGAACCTGTAGATATTTCTACTCCTTTTAATTTGTTACAACAAGGATGACCTTGTAATTTAGAGCCAAAAAGTCTAAATGTCATAAGTTCTTTTTCTTCAAAATAGCCACAATGTGCCATAATTGCATATAATGCAGCAGATGCGTGTCCTTTTGAAAGTATAAATCTGTCTCTTTTCTCATATTGAGGGTTATTATCACATTCAGGAAAGTGCTTCATGCATTTATTAAAAAGAACATTGAGTAAATCTATACATGAAAGTGCTCCACCTGGATGTCCTGATTGTGAATTATGTATCATCTTCAAGATGTTTTGTCTTAAATGTTTTGAGACCTTTTCTATTTCAGCAATCTCATTATTGCTTAGTAGTTTTTCCATTATTATCCCCTTCGCAAAAATATTTGTATTTTACTGCTTCCATTATAGCTTTAACAGCAAACAAAGGCAAAGTTTTACAAATTCTTTTTAATCTTTGGGGTTGTTTAAATGTTCTATATAGCCATTCTAGTCCCATTGTTCTATAAAATTCAGGTGCTCTTTCAATATTTCCTGACCATACATCAAAGCTTCCTCCAATGCCTATATATATTGCTGTTGGATGGTCTTCTAAGCATTTTTTTATAAAAAATTCTTGCTTTGGTGAGCCAAGAGCAACTAGTACAATGTTTGGTTTTTCTAATGCTATTTTATTTAATAAGATATATTCTTCTTCATTGCTGAAATAGCCATTGTGGCTATATACAATTTTTATATCTTTAAAATTATTTTTTAACGTTTCTTGTGCTTTTTCTAGTACATTTTGATTGGCACCAATTAAAGAAACTGTAAGTCCTTCTTCGTTTGCTTTTCGCAGAAGTTCATATGCTAAGTCAATTCCAGGAATTCGTTCTTGTTTCTTTCCTTTTAAATTTAATGCAATTTTTATACCAGTTCCATCTGCAAGAACAAGTCCTGCATTATTGATGATTTCTTTTAATTCTTTGTCTTTTTTTGCAGATTCTATAATCTCTGGATTTATAGTTACAACATGAATGCCTTGTTTTGCTTTCGCTTTTGACACAAGTACATCAATTGCTTCGTTAAAAGTAATTAAGTCAATATTGAATCCTTGAATTATTTCTTTTTTTTCTGTCATAGTTATAACTTTAATTTTAATTCATTTGCAGAATCTTCATATCCTATTCTGCCCATTAACGCATAAGTATAATTTTTTGATTGTTCAACTCCTGGTTGGTCAAATGCATTTATATTATATAAAGCAGCAGTTATCGCTGTTTGAACTTCTAACATATATAAAAGTTGTCCAATATAATATGGAGTTACTTTTGGAACTGTTATTGTTATATTGGGTCTTTGATAGTCAATCAGTGAGGCCATTGTTGAATCTGCTTCGGCATTGAATAAGCGGTTCATCGTTTTTCCGCCTAAATAACTAATTCCTGTGTATTCAAAAATGTTTGGAATTTCAAGCGTAGTATTGTACTCGCCAACTCTTAAAAAGTTTATTATTTTATCATTTGGACCTTCATTATAAAGTTGAATTTGAGAGTGTTGATCAGTAACTCCCAGTGCTTTAACAGGTGTTTGTCCGCTATTTACTATGTTGTTGTTTCTATCTCTTTCTTTTCCCAAAGACTCTGCCCAAAGTTGACAATACCAATCTGCAACAAGTCTCAATTTATAAGAGTATGGCATCATAACAGATATTTTTTTGCCCTTTTTTATATCCATTAAATAATGAATTAACGCATTTTGAGCGGCAATATTGAAATGTATATCTGTATTTTTTAAGGCTAAATCCATATCTTTTATACCTTGAGTGATTTCTTCTATATTTATGCCTAAAAGTGCAAATGGTAATAGCCCTACGGCAGAAAATACAGAAAAACGACCGCCAACATCATCTGGAATGTAAAATGTTTTATATCCTTCTTGGTCAGATAATTGCTTAAGTATGCCAACATTCTTGTCTGTAGTTGCTATTATGTTTTTTCTATAATCTACGCCAAGTTCTTTCTCCATTAGGTCTTTTAGCACCATGAATTGAGCCATAACTTCTGCTGTTGAGCCCGATTTCGTTACAACATTAACCAATGTTTTCTTTAAATCTAATATATTCAAAATTGATGTCATTTGGTCTGGGTCAATATTGTCGAGGAAAAATATTCTAGGAAAATTTTCTCTCTGTTCTTTTGTTAAATAATTCCAGTATGAAGGTAAAAGTGCTTCGCAAACTGCTTGCGCACCTAATGAAGAACCGCCCATTCCTAAAATTAGTATGTTTTCAAATCTATTTTCAACTAGTGCGGCATATTCTTTTACGTACCAAATTGTTTCTTCATTATAGCCAAGATTCATCCATTGCAAATTTTGCCCAGGTTTATCCTTGTTTGAATTTAATTCGGCAATTATTTTATGAATTATATCTTTGTATTCATTAAATTCAGCATCAATATTTAGTCCATTTTCAATGCCAATAACTTCTTCTTTAATGTTTCGATAGTTTAGTTCTATCACTTCTGTTCCTCGCTGCTAGTATATTTTTAGAAAACACCAATATCTCTTTATCTATTGTACATGCTTACAAAATAATTAAAAGTAAAATGAATTAATATGTAACATATTTGATAATAAAATGATAGAATATTTTTATGAATGAACTTTCTATTCTAGAAATAATATCTAATACTCTATCTAAATCAGACTATTTGGGCGATGATTGTGCCTATTTAGAAGATTTAGATATTTTTGTTACACATGATACTCTTGTTCAAGACGTTCATTTTTCTATGTATACGATTTCTCCTTATCTATTAGGTAGAAAATCTATTGCTGTTAACTTAAGTGATTTAGCCGCAGCGCTTTGTGTCCCAAAATATGTTACAGTTTCTCTTTCTATGCCTTCAAATACAAATCAAACTTTTATTGAGGATTTTTATAGGGGCATTAATGATATTTGTAATGAATATGATGTTAAAGTTGTTGGGGGCGACCTTACCGCGTCAGATAAAATATCTGTTTCAGTTTGTGCTATTGGCAAGAAAAATTCTGAATTTTTAACTTCAAGAAAATATGCAAAAAAAGGATATTATGTCGTTGTAACTGGTTTTCATGGCTCAAGTTCTGCTGGTTTTCATGCATTATCTGAATTTCTTTATGCCGATGAAAAATTAATTAATGCTCATTTGAATCCAGCGCCTGCACTTACAGAAAGTGGGCTTCTATCTTCTTTGTTAACTTCTAATATTGCTGTTATGGATACTTCTGATGGGTTAATAGATGCGTTGTATAAAATAGCAACAGCCTCAAAACATTCCATTGAAATAGATGTAAACAAGGTTTTAGCGCAAGATGAATTGCTGGAGTTTTGTAATAATAATTCTCTGGATTATAAAAAATTTGTTTTGTGGGGTGGAGAGGATTATCAACTTGTTGCGTGTGTGCCTGAAGATATGTTTAAAAGCTTAGATGATAGCCTGTTTGTTTGTATTGGTAGAGTGATGAATAAAGATACACATCCTTGTGTTTTCATAAAAGATAATTTCAATACTGAAAAAGTAACTAAAGAAATTCTTATTTCTAATTCATATAAACACTTCATAAATTAAGTTATATTACAAAACTATATAATAATGACAAAAATTATATTTATGGTTTTTTGTATAAGTGAAGCATTTTATTAGGTTTAGGTATGAATATTTTAAACAGTATTGTTTCATCTTACACTAGTCAGGGTAACCCCGTTCCCCAGACTCGAGTAACGCCAAAAATGGTGAATCCTACATCAGTAAGTAAAACATCTGTTTTTTACATAAATGACCTTCATGGTCAAATTCCAAAAATGCAAAGACTAGTATCTGCAAGTAATCATGCAGGTGTTCTTGCACGTCAAAATGGTGTTGATTTATTAAGAGTTTCTTCTGGTGATACTTTTATTGGTAAGGATGAAAAAAGAAATTATGTCGCGGCTTCATTTCTAAATATTGCAAAAATTGATGCTGAAGCCCCTGGCAATCATGAATTTGATATTACTGCTTCAATTTGTGGAAATCTTCTTAAAAATTCAAATACTAAGATTCTTGGTATGAATATAAATTTCCCAGATAATAATTCAGAACTTTCAAAAAAGGTCATGCGTTCGACCATTCAAACTGCTGATAGTGGAGAGAAATACGGCATTATTGGTGTTCAACCTTCTGATATTGGAGAAAGATTAAAAAATAAAACAATTTTAGAAGGTATAACAATTGATGATAAAGAACAAACAATTTATGAATTGCAGCAAGAAGTTATAAAACTTCAATCTCAAGGAGTTAACAAAATATTCTTATTGTCTCATGAAGGCAATACAGTTGAGCGTGAAATTGCACAAAGAGTAAGTGGTATAGATGTTATTTTTGGTGGACATTCTCACGACTTAATTGAAGGCGTTGTGCAAGGTGAAAACTTGTTCTATTCTCCTACTGGTGAGCCTGTTGTTATAACACAAGCAGGTAGAGATGGTAATAAATTTGGTATGTTAAATCTCGAATTTAACGATAAAGGTCAAATTTCATATGTACAAAATAATGTCATTGATACTAATGTTTATAACCCAGATTTAGTAATGACAAAAACAGTTGATTCTGTTTTAGGTAAATCGCCGGTAATTGGTAATCTTGGGCACCTTGATCCAATCCCAAAAAATAATTTATTAGAAGAAAATCCTTGGGCGGATTTTGTCGCAGACGCTGTTAAAAATGATTTAGATTCTGAGATTGTTCTAATTAATTCTGCTAACTTTAGAGGAAGTGTTGATTGTGGTGTCGTAACAGAGCGTGATATTCAAAGTATATTCCCTTTCAACAATAAATTATTCAAAGTTAGATTAAGTGAAGAAGATTTAGTTGATGCAGTGAAAAAATGTGCAAAATCTTTGATTGCAAAAAACTCTAAACCAGGTATATTACAGGTCTCAGGTATAACATATAAACTAGATAAGTCTGGCAATTTACTAGAAATGTCTTATGTTGATAAACAAGGAAAAGCACATAGTATTGATGTTAATGACCCAGATGATGACAAATATTACGTAACTGTCTATGATGAATTTCTAGTTGGTGGTGGTGATGGGTTAGATATGTTAAAACGTGATGACGATGAAATAATTGAGCGTTATTCGTTTGACAAAGATAAATGTACCATAGATTATATTAAAACCTTAGAACAACCATTTTCTGTTCGTAAAGATGGTAGAATTCAGATAGTATAAAACTTATTTCATAAATAGTTAGGTGTAATGAACATATCCTTTTTTTCAATAAAAAATAATTATTTTTCATACGATTGTACTCAAAATAAGAATCAGTACGTCAAGTCTTTTAGCACGAAACAACTTAATTCTGATTGTTTTACGCCTTCTTTTTCTGGAAAAAATAAAGAACAAGATATTGAAGATTTTGATGCGGTTGTTTTAGATGTTTGTGAAGATAGAATTTTTGGATATGATACTTCAACTGCACATTTAAGAGATGAGATGAGAACGAGCATTTTGTCTAAATTCGCACTCAATGATGAAGAATACCAAGTCAAAAATCCACCATCGGAAATGGATTCTGCGCAGTTGCCTCATACATCAAAATATTACGAGCTTGGAACTGTAAAAATCAATAAAAAAGATGGAAGTAGATTTTTTATTTTTGACAATTTAATGCAAGCACCTGATAATAACGGAGTAAGAGGGAAAACTCCGCTTTCTGGTGATGCGCAAAAATTAAAATGGCGATTAAAAAGAGCAAAAGAAGAAGGTATTACAAGAATTATTGACCTTCGTTCTAAAGGTGAGTGTTCATCACGTGCGAAAAAAGTAATGGAAGATTATGGTATACAATACCTTAATTTCCCTGTTGAGGACGAAGAATGGACAAAAGAATCATTAAATGACATTACAGCGTTTATTAAAATGATAAATGCTGGTGATTTTTATGTTGGCTGTGCAAATGGTGAAGCACGAACTGATATAGCAGTTTCCATTAACTATGTTTTTAATCCTGAAGCAAAAGTTCGTCCTGAATTATTTTTTGGGACACAAAGTAGTTCAAGAGTCTCTGTCAAAAAGAATTTATCAATGATTCTTGCTTTAATTTCAGAAAATAAGGAAATTATTAAAGATTGGGGTTGGGATAATTATGATGATTTCTCAAAATCAGTTAATAATAGATATTCTGATCTTCTTTTCTCAATAAAAACTTAGACAAAAAAAATTATGTTTATTTTTATAAATGATAGGTAAATAAAATGATAACTGAATTAGCCCAAACAAAAGTAATAAATAGAGTAGAAGCCAAGCGACCATCAAGAGTCGTTGCTTATCGTAGGAATTCAGAGCCGAAATTGAGGACAGAAAAACATCCTAGTGTCGGTATTTTTATTCAAGGTTTATACAATCGTTCTTTTATAAGAATTATTTCCCCAGAAGATAGACCAAAAAGAACATTAAATGTGAAAAAATTAGAAAGTCTAAGTATTCCAAACTTTGCCATTGCTGCAAAAAATGGCGTTAGAGGTGAATCTCTATCTTCTCGAAAAAATCGTAAACATCTTAAACAGATGAAAAAATGCGGAATTACAACAATTATTGATTTAAGAGATAAATACAAAAGTCAGTCTTTCCCTGAAATGTGTAAAAAAAATGGATTGAAATATTATAATATTCCTATTGATTCATCTTCTGTTCAAGACAAAGACGTAATAAAAAATCTCCCTCTGCTATTCAAACTAATTGATGACGGACGTTTTTATTTGGCGTGTGCGCAAGGACTTCATCGTACAGATATTGCCTTGTCTTTAAACTATGTTTTTAATCCAAAAGCAACTGAACCACCTATTTTAAAGGGACATATAAGAGGCAATGAAGTTAAATTCGATGATATTGCAAGACGTTTAAATAGTGTGCGAAAAAATTTAACCAGTGATAATATTAAACAATTAGGCTGGGGTGAGGACTTTCAGGAACAATTCCTAAAACGTAAGAAAGAGTTACTTGAGTTCAATAAAAAACTAAATATTTCATCTTAATAAATATTTTATTTGACCTTTTATTTCTTATTTTTTACAATAAAATTGTACTATTGTGCATGTATAGCGGATATTTGGAGTATAAGAAATGAAGTCACATAATGTAGCAGTAATTGGCTGCGGTATTTGGGGAAAAAACGTAGTTAGAAATTTTTATAATTTAGGTGCGTTGAATACCGTTTGCGATTTAGATGCTGAAAATAGAAAAAATCTCAAGGAGCAATATCCCGATATCAATATAATTTCTGATTATAACGAGGTTTTGGCTAATCCTGAGATAGATGCTGTTGCTGTTGTAACACCAAGTCATACCCATTACAAAATTGTTAAAATGGCTATTGAAGCAGGAAAACATGTTTATGTGGAAAAACCAATTTCTACTGTTGCATCTGAGGCTAAATCGCTTGCAGAAATTGCTGAAAAGAACAATAAGGTTTTATTAGTTGGGCATTTACTGATGTACCATCCTGCTGTTAACAGATTGAAAATGTTAATTGCAGAAGGTGTACTTGGTGAAATTAAATATGTTCAAAGTGATAGATTGAATATTAATTATTTTAAAAATGACAGAAGTGTTATGTGGGATTTGGCTCCGCATGATGTTTCTATGACTAGTTATATTTTAGGTAAAGAACCAGTCAGAGTTATTAGTGCCGTAGGTGCTTCATCTGATAGTAATGATATTATGGATATTACACACCTTACTATCGAATATGAAGATGGTATTATTGTACACATTTCTGATAGTTGGATACATCCACAAAAAAGAGTTAATCTATTGGTTAGAGGAACAAAAGCAAGTGCTATATTTGATGATACACTTATGGAAAATAAACTCCAAATATTTGAAAGTTCTTCTCCTAAAGTTTCTAAAAATGAAGTTCTTGATTATATTGAAATAGAACCATTGAAACTAGAATGCCAACATTTCTTGCATTGTATTGAACAAGGAAAACCAGCAAGAAGTGATGGACATAATGGTTTTAATGTTGTGAAAGTTCTTGAAGAAGCAGAAAAAATAATGCTTGGAGAGAAAGTTAAAGCGTTAGATAATGTGAATTTTGCATTATCAAGAAGTAAAAAATAATAGAGGTTATTATGGCAAATTTATTAACTATATTGAGAATGTTGCTTGCGATTATAGCAATAGAATTTTTGTTTTCTGGTAGACCAGAACTTGTTGTTGCATCGGCATTTTTAACTGTTTGGGTTATTATTTTAGATGGACTTGATGGATATGTAGCAAGAGCATATAATGAACAATCTGATTTCGGTTCACTTTTTGATATATTAGGTGATAGAGTTGTTGAAAATTTTTATTGGATAGCTTTTGCTGTTTTGGGTTTTGTCGGTGCGTGGGTTCCTATGGTCGTTGTTGCTAGAGGAATAATTACTGATGGACTTAGAAGTGTTGCTTTTTCAAAAGGCTATACTGCTTTTGGCGAAAAATCAATGATGCAAAATAAGATATTCCATTTTTTAACTGCTTCTCGTTTTTCAAGAGCGTTATATGGTACTGCTAAAGCACTTGCATTTTTGTTTGTTATTGTTGCTTATATCCCAAATCTTGAATATTTCGATTTAATGACATTAAAACAATATGGTATTTATAGCGTGATTCAACAGTACTTGATATTAATTGCTGATATTCTCGTTTATACCACTGTTGCTATGTGTGTTATAAGAGGCTTGCCTGTTATTTTCGAAAGTAAGAGATTTTTAGATGAAGATAAACAGTAGTTTTAATATAGTATTATTTGAACCTGAAATTCCACAAAATACTGGCAACATTGTTAGGCTTTGTGCTTGTACTGGGGCAAAATTATTTCTAGTGGGGAAATTAGGGTTTTCGCTTTCTGATAAGTATTTAAAACGTGCTGGATTAGATTATTGGGATAGTGCTCAAATTGTTCAATATAGTACATTGGATGAATTGAAAAAAGATTATAAAGATTCTAAATTTTACTATCTAACAACTAAATCAAAACAAAAATATACAGATTTTTCTTTTTCAAATGGAGATTTTTTTGTATTTGGTCCAGAAACACGAGGTATTCCAGAATTGATTTTAAACGAAAATCCAACTACTTCTATAACTATTCCTATGTTGGATGGACAAAGGAGCTTAAATCTTTCTAATTCGGTTTCTATTGTTATTTATGAGGCAATTAGACAAAATGGTTGAATATATCAATAAAAAACTTATAGCAGGCATGACTCCTAAACGTCCACAAAATTCTCATAAGATGATGTTTGGAAAAGTATTAAATATTGCTGGTTCTGCTAATTATAGGGGTGCCGCTTTTTTGTCATCTTTGTCTGCTTTGCGTTCAGGAGCAGGTTATGTAACATTAGCTTCTGTTAAAGATGTTATTAATGCTGTTTCTTATATGACACCAGATATAGTATTTTTAACTCTAAATGAAAATGAAAATGGAAACATTTCTGCAGATAATAATATTAAAAATTTTGATTTATTTAACGTTATTTCTCTTGGTTGTGGCATTTCTACAGATGATAGTGTTAAAACCTTTTTAAATGATTTACTTTCTAAAGTTTCATCAAAACAGTCATTAGTTATTGATGCAGATGGAATTAATCTTATTTCTTCATTAAAGTGTTCGATACCATCAAAGAAAACTATAATTACACCTCATCCAAAAGAGTTGTCTAGACTTTTAAATGTTAATGTTGAGGAAATAAATTTAAATAGAGAAAAATATGCAAGAATTACAGCACAGGCGTATGATTGTATTACTGTTTTAAAAGGGCACAAAACAATCGTTTCTAATGGTGAAAAAACTTATGTTAATAAAACAGGAAATTCTGCTCTTGCTAAAGCAGGTACTGGAGATGTGTTAACTGGTGTAATAGCAGGTTTGTTAGCACAAGGTGCTGAACCATTTGAAGCTGCCATATTGGGTGTTTATTTGCATGGACTGGCAGGTGATATTGCTTCTTCTTATTTGACACAATATGGAGTCCTTGCTTCAGATGTTATAGACTATTTGCCTTTTGCGATTAATCAAGTTTTATTGTCGGAGTAATTATGAGTGATATAAAAATTCTTCAAGAAAAATTAAAACAAAATCCTGATGACTATCAAACTTTAGAAGATTATGCAATAGCACTTTCTGATATTGGTGAAAATGAAGAATCTCTTAAAAACTTTTTGTATTTACAATCAAAATTTCCAGATAATTCTAAAATTCTATATAATATTGGGATTATTCTTGAAAAATTAAAATATATTGATAAGGCAATTTCTGCATATAAAAGAGCAATGGATTTATCACCTGATGATACAGATATAATGTATAATCTTGCAAATGCGTATATATCGAAAAAGGATTTTAATAGTGCAGAACTCCTTTTTCTTAAAGTTGTAGAAAATGACCCTTCTGATGCTAATTCTTATTTTCATTTAGGAGAAATATATTCTAAGCAAAAGCAACATGATAAAGCATTGCTGTATTTGGTTAAAGCAATTGAGAATAATCCTGACGATATTATTGCAAGATTTTATCTTGCGTATGAGTATAAAGCGACTGGTAATGTCGATAAAGCAATAGAAAATTATAGACAGGTTTTATTGCAAAATCCCGATTATAGTTGGGCTTATTATAATATAGCATTGATATATGCTGAAAAAGGTGATGATTCAAGAGCAGCTGATTATCTTGATAAAACAATTAGAACAAATCCTTTTGATTTAGAAGCAATAAAATTAATTACAAAAATCTATTCGAAAAATAAAAAATATGCACTTGCAGAAAAAATATTAAAAAAAGCTGTTCATGATTTGCCTGAAAATGCTGATGTTGTGTATATGCTTGGACAAATATATAAAGAATTAAATAATAATATTAATTATCTTCGTTGTCTTCAAAATGTATTAACAAAAGAAGCAACTTTTTCTGGGGATATAGAAGAGTTAAAAAAAGAAATAGCGGCTTTAAATAAAAATGAGAACTCATAAATAAGTTCTCATTTTTACCGTGCCACTACCTATCGATACAAGCCAATAAGGTTTTCTATACTAACATCTACTTTAAAGATAATTACACCCATAGATTACACCTTAGTGCTGCTACGTTCCCATCCTGACACGGTTCGATGGTCTATGCCATAAATACCTTTACTATCAACAATGCTAATAAAGTCTGCCGTATTGACAAGTGCCTCACAGTAGGCTCTGCACCCCGCTATGCGTTCGGGTCGAGAGATCCGCAATGTCCCCGTGGAGCACGGCAATTATTATTTTATTCCAAAAAATACAAACTTGCAAATAATGTTTTGTTGCAGTTTATATGATATAATTCTTTTTAAAGGGGAGGTTATTATGAAAAGTACAAATCCTATATTAAGGGAAAGTTTATTAGATGATTCTAACTCATATGCTATTACTGAGCGTCCTATGACTATTTCTGGGACAATGTCAAAATTATTGATATTAACTTTGTTGTTATTTTTAGGTGCTGGTGTGACTTTTTACCAGTTTTCTCTTCAACGATATGATTTTGTGATGTCGCTTGCTTGGGGTGGTATAATAGTGGGCTTGATTTCTTCAGTTGCAATTGCGTTTAAACACTCATTAGTACCGTACCTTGCGCCAGTTTTTGCATGTAGCCAAGGACTTGCTTTGTCTGCTATTTCTTGCTTCTTTGAAAGTGTTGAAAATGGCATTGTTATTCAAGCAGTCTCAATGACATTTTTAGTCGTTTTTGTTATGGCTGTATTGTATAAATTAAGAATAATAAGAGCTACTGAAAAACTTCGTGCTACATTATTTGCTGCTGCTATTTCAATTGCTGTCTTTTATTTGATTTCAATAGTTATGCATTTCTTCGGTAAATCAATTGCATTTTTTGATCCATCGAATTCATTTTTCTACTCACCTTTTGCAATTGGTGTAAATTCAGTTATTGCGCTTATTGCTGCATTTTATCTTATTTTGGATTTCGATTTTATTGAAAAAGGTGTTACTAAACCATTGCCTGCTTTGTATGAATGGTATGGTGCTTTTGGTTTGTTAACAACTATTGTTTGGTTGTACATAGAAATTTTAAGATTATTGGCAAGAACAAGAAATAAGTAATTATAAATTCAAATTTGAAATAAATAGCCGGATTTTAAAATCCGGCTATATTTTCTTCTCTTGATTGTTCTATTTCACATTTTACTTGGAAAATTTGTCCGTATAATTCACAGTTTATTCCTAGTTCTTTTGCTCTTTTTTGTGTATATTTCATCAGATTATAAATTGGTAAAAGATTGCCATCAACATTTTTCATAATCCAATTAAAATCTAGATTAAGCACAACACTTTTTATGTTTATTTCTTTGCATCTATTTAGCCAAATATTTATTTCTTGTTCACTGTCATTTACTTCTGGTACGATTATATATTTTGCTTTTACAAAATCAGCATCTTTTGGCTGGTTTTTTGCGTATTCTTTTAAATTGTTCCAGACAGAATCATAAGAATTAACTTGTTTTATTTTTTTGTGCATTTCTTTTGAACCAGCATCAATTGAAACTAAAACTCTAACGCAACCTTTTTTTAATCCTTTTATTACTGACCTACTTTTTTTAATTGCATTTGTATGTACAATAATTTTCTTATAATCATTTCTAATAAATTCATTCAATAGTGATTCAAATTCTGAATAAATTGTAGGTTCTCCCCCAGCAAAATCAATAGTTGCTTCTTTGATTAAAATTTTATTCCTAATCATATCTTTTATTAGCGGAAGAATTTTATAAATTTTTGTATTTTTTAAAACGTGTTCATTTCTTGGGGCTTCGCAATATATGCACTTTGAATTGCAAGGAACCCATGGTGTCAAAAGCAAATAATCAATATAATCATCATCATCCCATTCTTTATAAGCAATGCCAACGCATTCAGTGCATTGTTTTGGGCATGAATTTTCTCTAAATAATTTTCTTAAATTTCTTTTTATCTCAAAAAATTCTTTCCAATCAATTTTTTGTCCTTTATAGTTTTCATATATAATAGGACGTCCATCATACCTAGGATTAAAGTTATTGCAATGGCGAATAATATTGCAATGGTCTAAAACCATTCCGTGTTCAATATATCCACAACTTTCAAACTTCTTCAATTTTATCCCCTATATTAGATTGTATTCTTCTGTTAAATACCTAAAATTATTATAGTCAATTAATTGTAAACCTAATTCTTTTGTTCTTTCTATGATATATGCACATAAGTCAATCAAATATTTAGGTTTTTCAATGTTTTTTGCTCTCAAATCACGACAATAATCGTTTTCAATATCAACAACTACAAACTTAATACCATTTTTTACGTTTAATTCAAGCCATTTATCTATTTCTTCTTTTGTCGTATTTATTTCAGGAATGAGTACGAATTTTGTTTCGACAAGTGCTTTTGAAAAATCTTTTTGTGCTTTTGCATATTTTTTTGCGTTTTCCCAAAATTTATCAAATTTATCTACTCTTTTTACCTTGTTGTATGTTTCTCTTGTTCCTGAGTCAGCACTTAAGCAAACATGAAGGACCCCTTCTTTTATACCCTTTTCAATTGCCTTTGAAAATTTTATACCAGATGAATGAACAGTAATTCTATCTGCACCATTTTTAATTAGGAATGTTGTAAGTTCATCAAATTCCTTCAATATCGTTGGTTCTCCACCAGCAAAAGTTATTTCTCCTCCTGGTCGAAACAGTTTTTTCTTGAATAAATCCTTTATCATCGGTAATACATTATAATGTGGACGTTTTTGATAATTTTCTTTGTCCCATGACGTGTAGCAATAAATACAATCACTATTACAGTGTGTCCAGTGGTTGAAGTGAATATAATTTATATATTTTTCGCTGTCATCCCAGCCTCTATATACAAGATTGAAACATCCTTCACATCTTTTATCAACGAGATTATTTTTGTTTTCTTCAATAAATTTTTCTTTGCTTGCAAAAATATCATCCCAACTCACATTTTTACCATCATAATAATCTTTTATATTAAGTCTTCCGCCTCCTTTATGGCAGCACAAACAGCACATTTCTATATGGTCGTTTTCAAAACTTAATCCGTGTTGTAGCCAGTGACAACTTGTATATTCTTGCATTAGGTTTTTTCCTCGTAAAATTTCATCATATGCTCGGCTCTTTCGTATAATTCATACTTAAGTCCAAGTTCTTCTGCTTTTGATTTTGCATAAGTAAAGAATTCTATAATGTCATCTGGGACATTATCTCTTCTTGCATAAAACCATTTTGATTCTATTTCATGTAAAACGCAATTTATCCCGGCTTCCTTTGTTTTTTTTAGCCATAAATCTATTTCTTCATGTGTATCATTAACCTCTGGAATGAGTATATATTTTGTTTTTACTGCGAATGGGTCCTTTTGTACTGAACTGTATTTTTTTAGATTTTTCCATACTTTGTCATATGACGAAACACCTTTAACTTTTTTATGCATTTCTTTTGAACCTGCATCTATTGATACGATTAAGTCAACACAGCCTTGCTTTAACCCTTTTTCAACTGCTTTTGAGTATAATATTGCAGAAGAATGTATTCTTGTAAGTGGGAATCCAAAATCCATAAAAATATTTAAAAGTTTATCAAATTCTTTTAAAAGAGTAACTTCTCCTCCGCCAAAACTGACGTGCCCATTGGGTCTTAAAATGTCTCTTTTTATCATATCTTTTAATATTGGAAGGAAATTGTAGTTTTTGAAACTGTTATATCTCTTTTTATCCTTCATTGTGTGGCAATAAGAACATTCTGAATTACATTTTGTCCAATAATCAAGATTTATCATACTTATTTTTGAATGGTCATCATCCCAATCTCGTTCTTCAAGAAAAATACATCCTTCACATTTTGGATACGTTTTGCCATTTTTATGAAGGTCTTTCATCATTTTTTTGAAAGCAAAGACTTTATCCCAATTGATTGGTTTCCCTTTGTAATTGTCTTCAATAATGGTATTTCCCCCGCCTTTTGCACTGTAAAGACAACATACTTTATATGCATCAATATCAAAATTTATTCCAGATTCTATCCAGTAACAGCTTTTATAGCGCAAACGAATATCCCCTTTCTTCCAAATTTTAACATATCAAAAGAAAAAAGGCATTTATTTTATGCCTTTTTCTCTTTTTTATTGTGATTGTTTTTTATATCTTCTGTGACGTGAAACTTCGTACTACCTGTTTTCCATTCTCTGTATGCATATATTAATTTAGGTATTACAAAACCAAGAACAAAACAAGAAATTGCTATATTTGCTGTTGTAGAAAGAACTTTCAAACCTTTTGTTTTTGAAAGGAATTTTTCAACTGTTTCACCAGAAGCTTTGAATTTATTATCTATATTTAAAAGTTTTTCTGCTAATGCTTCTACTTCTTTTGTATCAATGTATTTTGATGTGTCAACAAATATGTTGCCAGCTTTATCTTTTACTGTTCCAACAATACCTGATTTTTTTGCTGCTTTTACAATAATGTTGTCTGGATTTTGTGAGATAAAACTTAATTTTTCTGTTAAAGATTTATCTGCTGCAGGCATTTTTGCTACTTGTTCTGCGATTTTTCCGGATGATAAAATTTTCTTTAATTCATCATCCATTAATACATCAATTTTCAAATCAATAGGCTTTTTAAGAACTTTTTCTGATAAATTGTTTATGCCTTTTTCGATTAGATTTCCAAATCCGTAAATGAAGAATAAGAATATACCTTCTTTAATTCCGTGTTCAACAAATTCTGTTGCATTTCTTGAACATACAAGTCTTTCTGTTGTTATACCAGCATCAATAACTTTCATATTGTGTACAGGATTGAACATTATCGCATCAACAACATTTTTCATTGTTCCTTTGAAAGAAGGATTTGACGTGTTGTTGATAAATTTATCATTTATATCCTTAAAAACTGTGCTAGTAGATTCTTTTAAAAATATATCTTGATTGTATTTCGTTGATTCATGTTTTTTTAAAGCAATTAATTCGTTGATTGTTGTGTCTTTTGTTCTTTTTTGTTTTATTTTTGTTAGTGTAAAAAATGCAGCAAGAGTCAATGCTGTTGCGGCAATTACTTTACCTTTGTATAAGTTTTTCGCAAGGTTTCCCCCATCTTTAAGAGCATCAGTTAATGCTGATTTTACGGTTTGGACTTTGCTGTTGTTCATAAGTCCATTTGCATTTTCTGTTGCCCATTTTGCATATTCTTCATTTGCTATGATTCTTGGGTCAACGAGTGGGTTTATTTTTGCTTTTTTATATGCTGTTACATCAATGAGTTTTTTAAAAAATGGAATGCCACCAATCCATATGGCTTGTGTGCCAAACTCATCTATTGCTCTATCTATACCTTCTACTGGTCCACCTTCTTTGAATGACTTTAAGGTTAAACTGGTTGAATCTACACCATCTTTTATCATTATTGGAATAAGTGAATCCTTATTCCCTAGAGTTGAAACTACTTTTGTAGTTATAGCTTGTATTGACATTTCTACTTTCCTTTTTTGCTAATTACAAGCCCCAAACTAAATTCATTAATCTGACAAATGGGGCATTTGCCTTCTTTTGTTCAGATCTACGTCGAATTTTATTCATATCTTACATACTCCATTCTTTATATTTAAAAACCTCCTGAAGACTAAAACAGGAGGTTTTTTTATATCATTGTAACAATTTTTTACATCAAAATCGATACTTTATATAATAAAGCCTCCTTTATTGTTATAACGTCGATTTTGAATGTAAGACATTGTTATTTTCCTCTTTACTTAATAATACTATTCTTCAGTATTTTCTTCAACTGTTTCAGCAATTTCTTCTTTCAACACTTCAGAAGCAGTTACGTTGATTTCTAACGCAACTTTAACTTTTGATGTTAATTTGATTTGCATATTGAATTTGCCAAGTTTATTAACAGGTGCGTCTAGAGAAATATTTTTTCTGTCAACTTCAACACCTGATTTTGCTTTGATTTCTTCAGCAAGTTTTTTTGTAGTAATTGCGCCAAATAATTTTCCGCTTTCACCTGCTTTTGCTGAAAATTCTAAAACACCAATTCCTTCTATTTTCTTTGCGTTTTCTAATGCTTCAGCATGTAATTTTTCTTGTTTTGCTTTAATTCTAGCAAGATTTTTTTCTCTGTTTTCTTTAGCGCCTTTTGTTGCAATTTCTGCAAAGTTTTGTGGCAATAAGAAATTTCTTGCATAACCATCTTTTACGTTAACTATATCACCGGCTTCACCGATATTTTGTACATCTTTCTTTAGAATTAATTCCATTTCTTGTCTCCTTACTGTATTTATGAATAATCATAATAAAAACAAAAACTTTTGTCACGCTAATATTAACAAATTTTAGTGATAAGTATTAGAATAACAAAAGTTTTTACAATTTTAGTTTATCGAACAATAGCTGCGTTTAAATCCTCAACCATTTTTTCAACGTCTATACCATGAACTTTTGCACCTGCTTCAAGATTTTCAAATCTTGCTGCTGCACAGCCTAAACATCCCAAACCATATTTTTGAAAAACTTCAATTGTTTCAGGATAGTTTTGAACTATATCTAATAAACCCATATCTTTTGTAATTTTACTCATATTAATGACCTTTCCTTGATTTTTCTGTATTTATTATTAAAAATTATACATCAAGATTAGAAAGGTGTATATGCTAAAATATATATTTGATATCTTTTGTAAAGATACAACAGTTGGGCTGTGTCATCTTGGTATATATGATGAAAAAAATACAATATCATCTCAAGTTGATTCAAGCATAAGTAGTGATTATATTTCTTCTGTTTTTAAAGATAGTATTTCTATTGGTCAGATTGTTTATCATCTTTAAGAAGACGCTCAAAATCTGATGGTTTTATGCTTTGTACAAAATTTCTAAATTCTTCTGATTCTTCTTCATCTTTAGTACTATCACAAGAAACACTGCCATCTGCTAAAACTTTAGCAGATACAAAAATTGGGGCTTCAACTCTTATTGCAACAGCAATTGCATCAGAAGGTCTTGCGTCTATTTCTATTTCTTTTCCATCTGATGAAAGTAAGTATATAGTAGAAAAATAAGTTTCATTTTCAACATCATTGATTGCAACTCTGTCAATTGTGTAACCAGTTTTTTCGACGATATCTACGATAAGGTCATGTGTCATTGGTCTTGCAACTTTTATGTTTTCAATTTTTCTTATAATTGCACTTGCCTCTGCGCTACCAATCCATATTGGAAGTGCCTTTCTATTGTTTTTGTCATTTAATACGATTATCGGTGAACCGGTTGCTGTATCTATTGCAATCCCCATAACTTTCATTTCTATCATATTTTATTCCTTATAGTAATTTTGTTAGTATCTCTGGACCATTATCAGTAACGTGAACTGTGTGTTCAAAGTGTGCTGAAGCTTTTTTGTCCTTTGTTACGACCGTCCAATTATCATCAAGGACAATAACATCATCGCAACCAAGATTTAACATAGGTTCTATTGCAATGGTCATGCCTTTTTGAAGAATTAGTTGATTGTTTGTTCTGTAGTTGAATACAAACGGATCCTCGTGCATTTCTCTTCCTACGCCGTGTCCGCCGTACTGTCTTACTATTCCCAATTTGTATTTTTTTGCAACATCTTCTATTGCACCGGCAACATTTTCTAATCTGTCATTGCTCTTCATGTGTTCTAATCCAGAAAATAATGATTCTTCAGTTGCTTTTAGTAGCATTTTGTTTTCTTCTGAGATATTGCCAACGGCGTATGTCCATGCACTATCGCCAACAAAACCTTTGAATGTGGCACCAACATCAACACTTATAATGTCGCCTTCTTTCAAAATAATATCATTTGATGGGATACCGTGTACAACTTGTTCATTTATTGATGCGCAAATAGTAGCAGGAAAACCATGATAGCCAAGAAAAGTTGGTTCGGCTTTATTTGCTTTTATTATTCTATGTGCTAAATTATCAAGTTCTTTTGTTGTAATGCCTGGTTTTATTGTTTCTTTCATTGCAGCATGAACAAGAGCAACAACATTTCCTGCTTGTTTCATCAAATTTATTTCAAATTTTGATTTTCTATATATTGACATTTTCTTTTATTGCTCCTGTAAGATTTTTGTATATAGTATCAATATCTAAACTTGCATCTAATTTTACAAGTTGACCTCTTTTTTCATATAAGTCAATTAGTGGTGCAGTTTCTTTGAAATATGTTTCAAATCTTTTAATCGCAACTTCTTCTGTATCATCATCTCTTCGAATAAGTCTTCCACCACAGCTTGGACAAGTTGTTTCATCTTTAATGTCCATTGACTTTATATTATATATTGCACCACACTCAGAACAAGAACGTCTATTTACAAGTCTTTCAATTAGTTTTTCTTGTGCAACATCAAAATAAAAAACAATAGGTTCTGTATTTTTATCATTGTCAATTTCTTCAAGTATTATATCAAGTGCGAATGCTTGTTCCAAACTTCTAGGATATCCATCAAGGATGAATCCATTTTTTGCATCATCTTTTAATAATCTTTTTTTTATAACTTTAGAAACAAGACTTATTGGAACGAGTTGCCCTTTTTCCATAAAACTATTTGCAATAATACCTTCTTCACTTCCAGAAGCAATAGATTCCCTTAGAAGAGAACCAGTGTCAATATGTGGAAGATTTATATCTTTTGAAAGCATTTTTGTTTGTGTCCCTTTTCCACTGCCTGGAGGACCTATAAAAATATATTTTTGTTTCATTTATTTGCCTATCTCGGTTTACTAACAAAAAAATTATATCATAAAAAAAGAGTCCTTTCGGACTCTTTTTTCTTATTGTTTTAGAAAACTTTCATAATTTTTAGGTAGAAGATTTGTTCTTACTTGATTTAAGAAATCAAGTGCTACTCCAACCATAATTATGAGAGATGTTGCTCCTATTCCATGCAAGGTTGTTATTCCTGTTAAAGAACAAGCAATTGCAGGACATAATGCAATAATACCTAATGCAAAAGCACCGATAAATGTTGTTTTGCTTAATATTCTATCAATTGCTTCTGCTGTTGGCTTACCTGGTTTTATTCCAGGAATTGAAGAACCATATTTCTTCAAATTGTTTGCAATTTCCTTTGGTTGCATATTTGGAATAATGGATGCATAGAAGAATGTTAATCCTACGATTAAAATGAAATATACAGCATTATATATAAATCCAGAAGGATTCAAAGCGTGGGCGAGGTGAAGCATAAATTCACCAATTGGTCCATTTTGAAAACTTCCGGAAGAAAATATCTGTATAATTGTTGTTGGAAACAACAAAATTGCAATTGCGAAAATTATAGGCATAACTCCACCTGGATTAAGTTTAAACGGAATATATGTGTTTGTTCCTCCATAAACTTTGTTTCCAACTTGTCTTCTTGGATTTACAATTATAACTTTTCTTGCTGCTTCATGTAGGATTACGATTACTACCATAATCAAGAAAAAAATGAGTAGTAGTATAGCAAGCATTGGTTGTAAAGAAGCATTGCCTCTTACAAGTGTTGCTGTTTGACCTGCATAAAATGGTATTTTTGAAATGATGCCGCAGAAAATCAACATAGAAGCACCATTTCCGATTCCTCTTTCTGTCATTAATTCTGCAAGCCACATTGTAAATGCTGAACCTGCTGTCATAATTACAACAGAACCAATAGCGAATGCAACAATCGAAACATCTGGCATAATTGCCGCTCTCGCAGTTTTTAATAGGTATGCAACAAAAACAATTGCTTGTAGTGCTGCAATTACTATTGTAAATACTCGAGTGTATTGTGATAATTTTCTTCTACCTGCTTCGCCTTCTTCTTTTTGTAATTGTTCAAGCTTTGGTATTACTACTGCTAATAATTGCATAATAATTGAAGCAGTAATGTAAGGTCCAATTCCAAGTGCTATGATAGATACATTCCCTAGCGCACCGCCAGAAAACATATCTAAGAAGCCTATCAAGTTGTTAGTTGCAGCCAAATTAGCAAAATTTGTTGCATCTATTCCAAACAATGGAAGTTGTGCGCATAATCTGAATACTAAAATCATTGCAAATGTAAAAATAATTTTATCTTTTAATCCTGCAATATTTAGATTTGATAGCATTGCTTGCAAATTTTGATTGTTTGGTGGTGTGTATTGCTGCATTATACTAACTGAGCCTTTCCGCCTGCTTTTTCAATTTTTTCCTTTGCTGTTTCTGAAAAGTATCTAGCACTTACTGTAACTGCTTTAGTTAATTCTCCGTTGCCTAAAACTCTAAGTGCTTTTGCTTTTTTGTCTACTTTTCCTTCTGCTATTAATGATTCTAATGTTATTTCTTCTGCTTTAACATTAGCCAAGTCGCCAACATTGATGTGACCATATTCAATTGCGTTGAAGTTCTTAAATCCTTTTAATTTAGGCATTTGTCTGTAACCAGGCATTTGACCACCTTCAAAACCTCTTTTTGAACTTCTACCTGCACGTTGACCTTCACCATTGTTTCCACGGCAGGATGTTTTACCCATACCTGAAGATCTTCCACGGCCAACTCTTTTTATTTTACCAGTAGAACCTTCTGCTGGTCTTAAGTCTTCTAATTTTATTCTTTCTGCCATTTTTTATTACCTTTCTTTTTACTCAGATACTTTGAGTAAGTGTGGGATAGCATTTACCATACCCATAATTACTGCTGAGTTTTCGTGTTCTACTGTTTGGTCTTTTTTTGTTAAACCTAGAGCTTTTGCAACTCTTCTTTGTTTTTCTGTTGAGCCAATTAAACTCTTTACTAATGTAATTTGTATTTTCTTTGTTTTAGTTGTCATTGTCTATTCCTCTTAGTTAAGCATATCTTTTAATGATAAACCACGTCTTTTTGCAACTACATCAAATGGTTTTAATGATTGAAGTGCATTTAATGTTGCATTTGCTGCGTTAAGTGGTGATTTTGAACCTAATGATTTACTCAATATGTTTTCAATCCCAGCAAGTTCTAATACTGCACGAACAGCGCCACCTGCGATAACTCCAGTACCTTGTGAAGCAGGTTTTAACATTACGCTACCTGCGCCACTACAACCAGTGATTGGGTGAGGTATTGTTGTTTTGAATATTGGAACATTAATTAAATTTTTTCTTCCATCTGCAACTGCTTTTTGAATGGCAATAATAACTTCTGCTGCTTTTGCACAACCAACACCAACTTGACCGTTTTTATTACCTACTACAACAATTGCTCTGAAACTTAATTTCTTACCACCTTTTACAACCTTTGTTACTCTTCTAACTTGAATAACTTGTTCTTTCCATTCTGTTTGTTGAGGTTCTGCAATAGTTTCAACTTTTTTTCTTGATTTTTTTGTTTTAGTTTCTTCCACGTTTGTGACCTTTCTTTGTATTTTTGTTTATCCTTAAAAATAAAAAAACATGCAAATAAGACAATATCGCTCGCTTAGTACAAGCAGTCTTTTTTCATGTTAGGTTGGATTTTATATTTTCTGACATTAAAATAATAATACATAAAGATTTTATTTCAAGCCCTTGTGTATTATTTATTTAAATTATTTACTAAAAATTCTTTATTTAAAAATTCTGCTCCAAAACCCTTTTGTTTTTTGGCTAGATGGATTCCCTTGTTGGATTGCTTCAATCTGTTCTTGAGATTTTTTTAATAATTTTTCTGCATAATCTCTAGTTTCAGGTGTTTTATCTGAAATCTTTTTACCTTCTTCTGCAACTTTTTTCATTTGTTTTAGTTGTTCTTGAAGTCTAGCTACTGTTGGATCATTACTGAGTTCATCTAGTGTTTGTATCGGTTGTGCCGTATTTTGTTCATTTGCTTTAATTTGTTCATCTTTTATGAAAGTTTGAGCAGAGTCTTCAGCAGATTTGTTAGATAGATTTTTTTCATGTCTTTGTTTATATGCTTCTTGAGAAATTTCTGCATTTCTTTTAGATGCAATTTCTGCATCTGTTCTTGCTTTCGCTTCTTTTTGTATTTTTTTTGGTGATTCATTTTTTGTTTTGAAAACAGATTTGAGGTTTGATATGAATGCCCCTGTTTTAAATGCATTAACTGAATTTTTAATACTCGCTGGTACTCGTTTTATACATTCAATTGTTGCTTTTATAATATTCATTTTTGATGTATCTACACCGGTTGCTTTGAGTGCTCCTTTTGCTCCAATAATAGATGACGCAACAGCGGTTGTTCCACTTCCTATTCCTTGCCAAGCCTGTTTTGCTTGAACATCTGTAGTTGCTTTTCTCGCATTGTTTGTGTTTTTAACGATTTGAATTCCTCCTCCGATTACTCCTGCTGCAACTAAAAATGGGGCGATGGCTCCACCTGTCGCCGCTATAAGTACTGCGGTTCCACCTATCGCTCCTAGACCTATTACGAAGTTTTTAGGTGATTTGAATATAGTCGTTATCGGAGAAATAATGCCTTTTGCAAAATTTTTAACCTTCTCTTTGAATGAAATTTTGCCATCATTCATTCCGTCACTACAGCCAGTTTTTTCTAAAGTGTCTTTGTTTATTTTTTTAGAAAGGGCAGCATCAGCAAGTCCTGCTTTTACTTGGGCGTCCTTTGTTCTATCCCAATATTGTTGCGGGTTATAATTTGTTGAGAAAATATTATTTACATTCCCGTCGGACACAGTGTTTCCTTTCTCTTTTCTATAAATATAAAAACCAGAAAATAATTGTATTTGCTTGTTTTGAACGTGTTTTGTTAAGATTATTAACTTTTATCTAGTTTTAAATATTTTGTTTCCCAGGCCAAGTCAACATACTTTATGTTTTCTTTTAATATTTTTAGTTCTGGCATTATGTCTTGAATTGACTTTATTCTTTCAAAAGCTGTGTCATCTAATTCGCCAAGTCTTATTTTTATGTTCTGTAATTGAATAAAAATATTGTGTGGTTGTCTTAAGTCAATATATAAAACATCTTCATTTGCATATGTTTTCACATAGTATGCAAGATTATATAATTTTGTTATTTTCTCTTTGTCCCATTGTTCATAGTCATCGCCTTGAGTTCCATAACTAAGAATTCTTACTGGTTTAAATTTACTATCTAATGGCAAATATTCTTTTGGTATTATTTTTCCGGATTTTGAGAATGCAATAATTTCTTGGGTTGTTTCTGTTGGAGAAATTATAATGGCAGGTTCTTCTTCTTCAAGCATAATAACTAACCTTGATGGCAACCAATAGCGTCTTATATATGCTCTTTTTACTGGCGGAAGACTTTCTAATTTGTGTGTTAGTTCTGCTGGATTTATTTTGTACAGTGGTTTTTCTTCGATTGGTATTGTTTTTATAGTGTTTATAATCTTTTCTCTTTTTACAATGTTATTTCCTAAAATTTCTATTGCGGTACTTTTGGGATTTGTATAGATATCGTTTGGTAAATACCAATAATGTGCATTCCCTATTCTGTATATTGCATAAAAAATAAAAATAACGAATAAAAATCGAATAAATTTATATAAACGGCGTACAGCAATCTCGCCCCTACGTGCTTTTCTACGGAGTTTATGTTGTTTTATTCGCCTTTCTATAAAATATTCATTTGACATTTATTTGTTCAATCCTGCACTGTTCAATATCATAAGTACAAGTTCATCATATGAAATTCCCATTGCACTTGCTTGTGCTGGTAAATCACTGGTGTCTGTCATCCCTGGACTTGTGTTTATCTCTAAGAAATAAGGTTCATTATTCATTATCATATAATCAATTCTCGATACCCCACTACATCCTGCTAGTGTGTGAGCTTTTACTGATAACTCTTTAATTTTTTTAGTTGATTCTTTTGATAAAGAAGTAGATGGAACAATAAAGTCTGACATTCCTTTTGTGTATTTTGCCTCAAAATCATACCACTCATTTTTTGGTCTGATTTCAAGGATTTCTGTTGCAAAAGGTTTCCCTTCCTTTTCTAAAACTCCGACTGTAACAAAAAAACCATCAATAAATTCTTCAATAAGAACGTCATTGTTGAATTTTATTGCTTCTTCGTATGCGGGTAATAATTCTTCTTTTGAATTAACTTTTGTCATTCCAAAACTAGAGCCTTCGCAAACAGGTTTTGTGATTATTGGGTATTTAAGTTCTTCGCACGCTTTTAATACATTATCACCTTTTTTTACAAAAACAGATTTTATTAATGGAATTTCTTTATCTGTTGAAAGTACTTTTTTTGTATATTCTTTGTTCATACAGATAGCGCTAGCCATAACCCCACTTCCAGTATAGGGAATTTTTAATAATTCAAGAATACCTTGTATGCAACCATCTTCACCATATTTGCCATGTAGAGCATTATATGCTACGCTGTAGTCTTTTCCTTTTAATTTTTCTGAAATATTTTGATCGACTTCAACCAATTCTGCATTTTCATATCCAAGCCTCTTTAATGCTTCAAAAACATTCTTTCCAGAGCGTTTTGATACATCTTTTTCGCTTGATAATCCGCCGTATAATACTGCTATTTTTTCGCTTTTTGCGTATTTTCTGTCATTATTTTCCATAGTTTATACTCTTCTGTTCTTTCATTTCCTATGTATTTTATTTCTGGTATTAATTCGATTCTGTATTTTTCTCTAACCTTTGAATACATCTTGTACATAAGTGTTAAGACGTCTGTAGAAGTTGCATTATCCTTATTTACTATGAAGTTTGCGTGGTTTTGAAAAACCATAGCGCCACCTTCAACTGTTCCTTTTAATTCACAAAGATCGAGCAATCTTCCTGCTGAATCATTTTCTGGATTTTTAAAGATACTTCCAGCATTTGGATACGTTAGTGATGGTTGTCGTGTTTTTCTAAATTCAACATTTCGTTTCATTATTTCTTGAATTTGTTCTGTTTCGCCTTTCTTTAGTTCAAATTGGGCATCAAGAACAATATATCCATTTTCTTGAGCAATTGAATTTCTATATTTAAAATGCATTTCCTCTTTATTTAAATGGATAATAGTTTTATTGTTTTGGTTATATAAATTTGCACAAACAAATGTATCAGCAATTGCTTGATTATGCGCGGATGCATTCATGTATATCATTCCGCCAAAGCTCCCTGGAAATCCAATTAAAAATTCAAAACCAGATAGATTCTTTTTGGCACATTCACTTGCTACAATTGGTCCCTTTGTTCCACATGAAACAATAACACTACAACCATTAATGAAGTATCCATTTATTTTTTCAGTAAAAATTATCTTTTTGTTTATATCGTTACTAGAAAAAAGTATATTTGAGCAGTTTCCTATAACGTGGTGATATTCGTTTGTACTTATGAGCGAAATCAATTCTTCGATTGTTTCAGGAAATGCTACTTTTTTTACTTTTCCACCAATTTTGAAAGTAGAGTGTTTTTTTACTTCATAATTTTCGTATATTTCTACCACTTTTTATCCTTTTGAGTAATCAGCCAAACAAGATCCCATTTTTGTAATTGAGCCTGCACCTAATGTTATAACTATATCATCTTTTTTTAAGTGAGGATATATTTTTGTTGCAGCACTATTTATATCTCCGTCTATATATTTTGCATTGTCACTTGATAATTCGTTTGCAAATATCTCTGAAGTTATATTCTTGATAGGTTCTTCTCCTGCTGAATATACATCAGTTATAAAAAGTAAATCTGCAGATTTGAATGAACTTTTAAAATCTGCCCATAAACCTTGTAATCTCGTATATCTATGTGGTTGGAATATTGCTACTATTCTTTTGGAAGATCCTACGGCATCTTTGACACTTTTTAATGTTGTTGTTATTTCACTTGGATGGTGTGCATAATCGTCATAAATTTCTATTCCATTAATTTCGGCAACTTTTTGAAATCTTCTTCCCATTCCTGAAAAAGTACTAAAATGATGTTTTATTTTGTTTGTATCAACTTTTGCTTCATTTAATGCTGAAAAAACCGCCAATGCATTATAAATATTGTGTATTCCTGGTATTGATAGATTTAATTCTGTTATAAAATTATTCCCTTTAAATATCTCAAAAGAAGATGAAAGTCCGTTTTGTTTTATATTTTTTGCTACATAATCTGCTTCTTTTAGTCCAAAAGTTATGTAATTATAATTTGGATATAAACTTATAAACTCTCGGCATCCTTCATTGTCGTAGTTAATTAGTACCTTTTGATTTGGTTTGTTTGATAGATATTTGTTGAAAGTTTTTGTAATGTCTGAAAAACCATTCTTATAAAAGTCTAAGTGGTCTTCTTCCATATTATTAATTATTGCAATGTCTGTTGCATATTTTTGAATTGTTCCGTCTGATTCGTCAAGTTCTGCGGAAAAATATTTGTTTTCTGCATATTTCCCATTTGTATTTACTTCTGGAATAATTCCTCCAACGACATAAGAAGGATTTAAATTTGCTTTTTCCAAAACATATGCACATAGTCCGCTAGTTGTAGTTTTTCCATGCGTACCAGAAAACCCAAAAAAGTAAGAGTCCTCTTTTTGGGAAAATTCATCAGATATCATTTTTAATATGTCTGAACGATGATATATTTTTAAACCTAATTCTTTTGCTTTTATAATCTCTGGATTATTTTCTTTTATTGCTGTACTCGCAACAACAATCATGTCTGGTTCAATAAGATTAGCATTGTGCCCGATGGTAACCCTTCCACCAATTTTTTCTAGTAAGTGTGTGTATTTGCTCTCTGTAACATCAGAACCTGATACTAGCGCTCCTCTTTCTATTAAATACTTTGCAAGAGCACTCATTCCTACTCCGCCAATTGCTATAAAATGAAATTTTTTATTTATTAAATCCATGCAATTTTCCTAATACAACTCTTATATTATTTTATTATAAACTATAAAATAATCTCTCTTGCATATAAATTTTTGGCAAAAATTTTACGATATTGAATTATTATTTAAATAATTGTACAATTAGTACATTCTATTATTAGTTAAGAGGTTAATATGAAAAATCACGTACAAACAATTTTTGTGGCTATCGGTCTTGGTATAAAAAGAAATTGGCACATTTTTTTAGCGATAATCTTAGGTGTCATTTTTGGTAATTATATTCATGCACATTCAGATATTTTTTCAGCAGGTATCCCTGCCTTATTTGTTAAATTGTTAAATGTAATAGGACAGGCTTTTATTAGATTAATACAGATGATTGTAATTCCATTAGTATGTAGTGCAATTGTAGTTGGTATTTCAAGTATTGGTGATAGTAAACAAATTGGTAAATTTGGTAAAAAGATGATTATTTACTATGGTATTATCACAATTCTTGCAGTAGTAATCGGTGCTACTTTAGCAGTTGTTGTTCAGCCTGGACTCGGCGTAAGAGAATTTATTAGCCAAACTGCTGCTCTTAATATTCAACAACATGTTGATGCTGTAATTTCTCAAAATGCTAATTTTGGTGAAATGTTCTTGAGTTTGATACCTCAAAATCCATTAGAGTCTTTAGCAAAAGGTGAAATGATTCCAATTATATTCTTTGTATTAATTTTTTCTCTAGCACTCGCTAAAGTTGGTGATATAAATAGACCAATAGTTTCTTTCTTTGAATCTGTATTCGCAGCAACAATGAAAGTTACAGATTGGATTATGGTATTTGCTGCTCCAGGTATCTTTGCTTTGACTACCGTTGCAGTTTCATCATTTGGATTGGGTATTTTTACAACTATATCTAAATTTTTCTTAGTTGTATTCGCTGGATTTTTAATTCAATTATTTGTTATTTATCCATTAATGCTTAGAGTCTTTAGTAAAGTTCCAGTAAGTACATTCTACACTGCTATAATCGAAGCGTTGTTAGTCGCTTTTGGTACTGCTTCAAGTAGTGCAACATTGCCATTGACAATTGCTTGTTGTGAAAAGAGAGGCATTTCTCACAAGGTTTGTAGTTTTGTTCTTCCCTTGGGTGCGACACTTAATATGGATGGTACAGCGTTATTCCAAACAGTTGCTGTTATCTTCCTTACACAAGCATATGGCGTTACTCTAGAACCACTACAAATTATTGGTGTTATGATTCTTGCGATAATTGCTTCAAGTACAAGTGCTGGTATTCCTTCTGCTGGTTTAATTACAATTGCTCTTGTTTTAAGTGGTATTGGTTTGACCCCACAACAATTAGTTGAAGGCTTTGCTTTCTTATTCGCTATTGAACGTGTTGTTGATATGCTTAGAACAACTGTTAATGTTGCGAGTGATGCGGTTGTTTCGGCAATAATTGCTGATAATGAAAACGAAATCAATTATGACTTATTAAAGAACACAGATAACTATAAAGAAATTATCTAGAAAATTAGATAATTAAATAATTAAATAATT
>JAFQOI010000014.1 GCA_017403285.1 bacterium | reverse complement strand
TTTAAAGTTTCTTTTGGTGGAAAAGAAAGGATATTCAATTGTTATTATTATGTTCTCGATTTCAGGATTAATCTTCAATAGAAAATCTAAATATTTTATTTGATTATAATAATCAAAATTATCTGTTGTTATATAAAGGGTTTGTTTATCTTCTTCAAAAAAAGGGTAAACATTATCATTTAATAGTTGTTTCGCTGTTGAACTTCCTATAACAACATGTTTATATATATTGTTTTTTGATAATTTGAGTATTGATGAATATAATTCTCTTGGATATTTACTAATTCTAATAGATGTTGGCTTTTTATGAAAAATGTCATAAGGATCCACGAGATAATTAAATATTCCGATGGAAATATAAATTAAAAATAGTAAAAAAGCATATAAGATGTTTTGTTTTTTGTGCATTGTTTTTAATATTACTTGTTAACTGCAAACATTATAATATAACTGTCCTATCATATACAAACTACCACATATTATTTTGAGGGACTTATCATTTATTATGTTTTTAAGTTCGTCTTTAGGCAATTTTTTTATATTAAGCCAATCTACATTTTTTTTATATTTATCAAAAGGAACTGCGTTTTTATGGTTGAAATCAATATAATAAATAATATCATTTTTGTCGAATAATGTTTTTGCTATTCCCTTATAATCTTTGGTATCAATTGTTGAATAGATAAAGATTTTTTGTTGATTTGGGAAATATAAATCTAAACTTTGTTTTAATTTTATTGCGGCATCAACATTATGAGCTCCATCTATTATTAAATTTTTTTCTTTAATATATTCAAGACGCGCACGCCATTTTACTGTTTTCAATCCGGCTTCAATAGCACTTTCATTAACAGATATATTATTCTTTTGAAGAAATTCTATAGCGGAAAAAACAAGTGCTGTATTTTCGTTTTGATATGTTCCAATCAAAGAAAAATCATACAGTTTTTTATTATAAAAAATATGATTTTGACCATCTTTAAAAATTGTTTTGATATCATTTCTCACTTCAAATACTGTTGTATTTTGACGTTTTGCATATTTTTTTATTGTTTTAAATCCTTGGTTTTGTACAGAAATAATAACATTGGAATTTTGTTTTATAATCCCTGCTTTTTCAAGAGCTATTTTTTCGATAGTATTTCCAAGCCTATCTGTATGGTCGAGAGAAATGGATGTTATTATTGAAAGAAGGGGGCTATTTACTGTGTTTGTAGCATCAAGTCTGCCACCTAAGCCAGTTTCGATAATTGCTATATCAACTTGTTCATCAAAAAAATATTTAAATGCGCATACTGTTAAAATTTCAAATTCAGTCAGTTCAATATCTTTTTCATTTGCAAGATTGCATATCTCTTCAATGTATTTTGTGAAAGTTTCTTCTTTTATGTCCAAACCATCTACATTGATGCGTTCTGTGTATTTTACAAGATGAGGACTTGTGTAAAGTCCTATTTTATAACCACTATGTTTAAGAATATTTGAAAGAATACTAGAAACGGAGCCTTTACCATTTGTTCCTGCGATATGTATTACTTTTATTTTATTCTGAGGATTATCTAAAATGTTTAATATCTTATTAACTCTTTCAAGCCCAAGTTTTATTTGGAACTTTGCTTGCGAAGTTAATAGTTTAACTGCTTTTTCGTATCTCATTTTATTATGCTTTTTAATTGATTAACTATTTTTTGAGTTGGATTATTTTTTGCAAAGTTTTTTGCTGCTTCACTCATATTAAAGAGTTTATTTTTGTTAGATAAAATGTCATTTAATGCTGAAAGAAGTGTGTCTCCAGTGCACTCATTATCTTCGATATACAATGAGGTACCTCTTTCTACCATTTCTTTCGCATTTTTTCTTTGATGGTCTTGTGCTGCAAATGGGTATGGTATAAGAATAGATGGAGTACCACATTGGAGAATTTCACTTAAACTTACAGATCCTGCTCTAGAAATAACAATGTCACAAGCCTTTAGTGGATATACCATATCGTCAAAATAGGGGCGAACTAATATATTTGGATTGTTTTTGTATTCTGGATAAATCTTTTCTAATTCTTCTACAGTTTCATCAAATTTATTTTTTCCTGTCTGTAAAATTATGTAGTTATTTTCATTTTTCGAAAGTTTTTCGAGAATATTAATCATTGCCGTATTTATTGTTTTAGCACCTTGAGAGCCTCCCATTGCAAAAATTATACATTTATTTTCTGCAATGTTAAGTGTTTTGCGCGCATCTTCTTTTGTTATTGTAAAAAAGGCTTCTCTTACTGGGTTTCCGTTAAAAATTATGTTTTTTGATTTTAATATTTTTTTTGAATTTTCAAATGCGATTGAAACAATGTTCGCTTTTGGTGCTGCCATCTTCGATACTAATCCAGGGATAGAATCACAATCGTGAATCATATAGGGGGTTTTTGTTGACATTGAGGCAAGTACAATTGGCGCTGAAACATAGCCACCAGTAGTAAAAACACAATTTGGTTTGTGCTTTTTAATATATTTTAACGCTTTAATATATGCGAAAATAAGTTGTAATCCCCATTTTATGAAAGAAAAACTTAATTTTCTGGGCATTCCTGTTACATCTACTGGCAAAAAAGTAACATTTTCATAGTGTTTAGCAATATCAAATTCAAGATTTTTAGGATTGCCTATGAAATAAACTTTATCGGTGTCTTCCTCTTTTAAAAGTTTTTCAACTACAGTAAATGCAGGGTATATATGTCCTCCGGTTCCACCGCCTGAGATAAAGTATGTTTTTTTATTGTTCATTGTTGTGTACAATCTTTCTTATTCTTTTTTTTGAAATGTTTAATAAAATTCCAACCATGCACATTGTAATAAATAAAGAAGTGCCTCCATAACTAATAAATGGCATTGGTACACCAGTTGCTGGTAACATTGAACTTGCGACTGATATGTTGATAAATGCTTGAATGCAAATAGAAACCGTTATCCCACCTGCAAGTAATTTGCCAAAAACATCCTCGCATTTGTTGGAAATTAAAAGCCCTCTTTGTAAAAAAGCAAGGAATAATCCAATTACAATTAAGCAACCAAGAAAACCAAATTCTTCCGCTAGAACAGCATAAATGAAGTCGGTGTGCCCTTCTGGGAGCCAGCCTAGTTTTTGTCTAGAATTTCCATAGCCTTCGCCAAAAAAACCACCAGCAACAAAAGCAAGCATTGATTGAATAATATTATAACCAGCACCATAAGGATCAGCATCTGGATTTAACCATACCATAATTCTTTGTTTTTGGAATGAACGAATAAGCGTACTTATTCCTAGTACTGCAATTCCCATCATTGATAAAATCAACTTTATACTACCACCAGCAGCGAAATATACGAAAATTGATGATAAGCCTAAAATGATTACCATACTTAAGTTTGGTTGTTTAAAAATTAATCCTACCATTATTAGAATGGGAATAAAATATTTGAATTGTGAACTGTCAAAAACTCTTATGTTTTTAGAAAAACAACTAGATAGAAGCATTATAACTGCAAGTTTAGATGCTTCAGATGGCTGAAATTGAACTGGTCCCAGTGTTAACCATCTTTGGGCGCCATTGACAGTCGTTCCAAAAAAATGAACACCTAACAGTAAAATTATGACAAACCAAGCAAAAGGAATAGCAATTTTATCATATAATTTGTAGTTTATGCGACTTAGTACGAACATTGCCAATAATCCTAATATGAACCAAGTAAATTGTCTCGCAACAAAAAATGTTGAACTTGCTCCTTGCATAATGCATTTTGGGGCACCAGCAGAGAATATTGCTAAAAGACCTATAATTATGAGAAAAATGACAATAAAAACTAATGTATTGTCATAAGGGGACAATATAACTGAATTTGATATGTCTGTTTTTCTATATCTTGGATTTGACATAATCCTTGAATACTTCTCCTCTGTGTTCGTAACTGTTAAACATATCGTAACTAGCGCAAGCAGGTGATAATAAAATAACTTGAGTATTTAGTGTTAATGATATATCTACTGCCTCTTGAAGTGAGTTTGCTAATATTATATTATTAAACCCATTTTTTTCCATATTCTCTTTAAATCTTTGAGTTGCTTCCCCAATTAAAATAACTGTAGAAACGTATTTGTTGATGTATTCCGTACAAAATTCTGTTAAATCGGTGTTTTTATCACGACCTCCAGCAATTAATGTTAGATTTTTTCCATTAAAAGATTTTACAGCGACGAAGGATGCTTCTGGATTTGTTGCTTTTGAATCGTTATAAAAGGATTTTCCGTTTATATTCGCAACGTATTCTATTCTGTGTTCTACCGGTTTAAATGACATTATACTTTCTTTAATATTTTCATTTGAAATACCAGTAAGTTTGGCTATAATTATTGCACACATTGTGTTTTGCCAATTGTGTTCACCCACTAAAGGAATTTCGCTTAGTTTTATAATTTCTTCTTCTTTATCACGTTTAAAACATATTGCATCATTTTTTATGTAGCAACAATTGCGTTCAAGTTCTTTCGCGTATACAAAATATTCTCCAGTATAATGGCGAGAAAATTCAAATATCTTTTCATCTGCTCCAGAAAAAATAGCGTATAAAGGTTGTTTTTCTTTTTTAAATAAGCTAATTTTTGCTTCAAAATATTTTTCAATACTTCCGTGCCAGTCGATATGGTCTGGTGTGAAGGTTAAAAAACAAGCAATTTGAGGTCTAAATGTTGGCGCAGTTTCAAGTTGAAAAGAACTTACCTCGCATACAAAATAATCTAGTTTTTTATCAAGTAGTGATGTTGGAGGGATTCCAATATTTCCGCATACAGATGCGTTAAACTCGCTATTTAATATGTGTGAAGTTAAATAAGTTGTTGTTGTTTTTCCGTTTGTTCCAGTTATTGCAATAAATGGAGCATTTGCTTCTAAATAGGCAAGTTCAACTTCTCCAATAACAGTAATATTCTTTTCTTTTAAACGAGAAAAAATTTCGCTTTTCGGCGGTATTCCAGGACTTGTTATTGCAATATATGAATCATCAATGAATTCATCGCTATGACCGCCTGTTTCAATTCTAATTCCTTCTTTTTCAAGTTCTTTTACAAGTTCTATGTCTTTGTTTTGAAGTGGTTTGGATTCTGTTATAAAACAATCTGCACCTTTTCCGGATAAATATTTTGCTGCTGCCACACCACTTTTTGATAAGCCTAATATTAAAACCTTTTTGTCAGTCCATTTTCTTTTCATAATTCCCTACCATAATATTTTAAAAAGTGTTACTGCTAGAGCGCCAAAAATTAAACTTACAAGCGAAAAAATAGTTACTATTTTATTCTCGCTCCAGCCAGAAAGTTCAAAATGATGATGAATTGGGCTCATTTTAAATACACGTTTGCCAGTAAGTTTGAAACTTGTAACTTGAATGATAACAGACATTGTTTCACAGAAAAAAACAAAACCAATAAATAAAACCCAAAGTTCAAATTTGCCCATAACTGCTAAGGTTGCTAAAAGCCCACCAAGTGCTAATGAACCAGTATCTCCCATAAATACTTTTGCTGGATGACGATTAAAAACTAAAAAGCCGATTGCACTACCCATAGTAGCCGCTGAAATTATTGCTAAATCAATATTGCCGCTTATCGCACAAATTATTGTACAAGCGAGCATTGCAACTGCTGTATTTGAGGTTGCTAAACCATCTAATCCATCTGTGAGATTTACTGCATTTGATACTCCAGTCATAAAAAATATTACAAAAAATGGGTATAGGTAGTGTAATTCAAGGCTGAAATCACCCACGTTTAAATAAGTTCTATCCGCAAATGTCATATATAATGCTGGGAGTAAAGAAATTGCGATTTGAAAAAATAGTTTATTTCTTGGAGTTAATCCGCCTTTGTTTTGTTTTTCTTTTATTTTACCTAAATCATCTTTTAAACCTGCAAGCATAAAAAATACGAATGTTATGAGAACTATTATTGCTTTCTCTGTTAATGATTGATTCATTGTAAGCCCAGCAATGGAGGCAAGTATTATCGAGACAACAATAAAAACCCCACCAGTAGTTGGAGTACCTGCCTTTTTTGCGTGATTTTCAGGTGCGTCTTCAAGAATATATTGTGTCATCATTTTTTTCTTTAAAAATTCAATGTATACAACGCCCAAAAGTAGAGTTAATACAAATGCAACTAACATTGAAACTATTATTAGAACATTAAATCCCATAACTACTTACTAATCTCCTCAATAATTTCTTCAAATTTCATAAATCTTGATGCTTTTAGAAGAATATTTGAGCCTTTAGGTAAATTATTCCTCATAAAATCAACTAAATCTTTTTTATTATCAAAATGTTTTGTGTTTAATTTTTGGGGCTGAATATTTTTTGCAAGTTCTCCAAGTGTTAAAACAAAATCGCAATTAAAATTATCCAAAAACTCACCAGTTTGTGTATGATATTCTTCTTCATTTAATCCAAGTTCGCCCATGTCGCCAAGAACGACAGTTTTAGGATTTGGGGTTAAGTCTAAAAATGTTTTTAATGCTGCTTTAACAGATTCAGGATTAGAATTATAACTGTCATTAATGATTTTAAATCCGTTAATTTCTTGAATATCCCATCTCTTTTCAATTGGAGAAAATTCTTCCAGCCCTTTGGCAATTAATGATGGTTCAAGTTTTGAAAATAATCCTGCTTCTATAACAGATAGAGCATTTTGGATATTATGTTCTCCTGAAACATTTAGTTTGTATTCATAATTTTTGTACCTAAATTTGCAAGATATAGCAGTCATTTCTATTATTTCAAGATTTTCATCTGAAAGAGAAAAATAAATTGTATTTTGTTTTGAATTTATTTGTCTAATAAGCGGATTATCGTGAGAAATTAAAATACCATCATTTTGCAAATATTTAACTATTTCATATTTTGCTTTTGCAATGTTTAGTAATGAACCTAATCTGCCGATATGAGCGCTTCCCGCATTAACAATTATGGCAATATCTGGTTGAGAGTATTTTGATAAAAGTTCTATTTCTCCTAAGCCACGCATTCCCATTTCAATAATCAAGTATTTTGTATCAGTATTAATTGCTGAAATGGTTTGACATAGACCAACTTCATTATTATGGTTAAGTATTGATTTTACAGTATTACCAGCATTTTTAAATACAGAATACATCATTTCTTTAACAGTAGTTTTGCCACTAGAACCTGTTATTGCAATGGTGTATGGATTGATTTTATTTTTATAAAAATTTGCAATTTGTAGGTATGCTTCTTTTGTGTCAGGTACATAAAAAATATTTTCAGCATCATTAAAAACAATATTTTTGTCTGCCGTAAAATAACTTTTTGCTCCATTTTCTATTGCTTTTTGTATGAAATTATGACCATCAAAATTTTCACCTTTTAGAGGAATATATATTTCATTTGGGGTGATTGTTCTTGTATCTGTTGAAAAACCCAATACGCATTCTTTATTATTGTTACTTTTGATTACGTTGGCATTTGTTGCCTTTAAAATCTCATCTAAACTAAGTTTCATATTATCCCCAATTGATTTAATTTTAACATAAAAAACCTGATTGGGTTATAATATTTTTATGGAACAATCATCACTTTTTGATAGTAATAAAAATGAACCATTAGCATCTCGTCTGAGACCTAGATCGCTTGATGAATTTGCTGGTCAAACTCATTTAATTGGAGAAGGAAAAATATTAAGAAGACTTATTGAATCCGATAATATTACTTCTTTGATTTTTTGGGGACCTCCGGGGGTTGGGAAAACTACACTTTCTAAAATTATTGCAAATAAGACAAATTCGGCGTTTATTGAATTTTCTGCTGTTACAAGTGGAATAAAAGACATAAAAATAGTTATGCAACAAGCGGAAGATAACCGCAAACTAGGTGAAAAAACAATTGTTTTTGTAGATGAAATTCATAGATTTAATAAAGCACAGCAAGATGCATTTTTACCTTTCGTTGAAAAAGGAAGTATTGTTCTAATAGGTGCAACAACTGAAAATCCTTCTTTTGAGGTTAATAATGCGCTTTTATCTAGGTGTAAAGTTTTTGTTTTGAAGTCTCTTACGACAGAAGATTTAACTGGACTTTTAAATAGGGCAATAAAAGATGAAAGAGGATTTGGGAATAACAAAATTAATATAGCTGATGACATGATTGTTACTATTGCAGAATTTGCAAATGGGGATGCAAGAAGTGCGCTTTCTACATTAGAAATGGTTGTTTTAAATGGTGATGTTGATAAAACAGGGACAATAACTGTTACAAAAGAAACTATGGAACAGTGTATAACAAAAAAATCCTTGCTTTATGATAAAAATGGCGAAGAACATTACAATATAATTTCTGCACTTCATAAGTCAATGAGAAATTCAGATCCTGATGCTGCGGTATATTGGCTTGCAAGAATGTTAGAATCCGGCGAAGATCCAATATATGTGGCTAGACGTGTAACAAGATTTGCTGCTGAAGATGTTGGTTTGGCTGATCCTAAAGCACTTGAAATTGCTGTTGCTGCTTATCACGCTTGTCATTTTATTGGAATGCCAGAGTGTAGTGTTCATTTAACTCAAGCAGTTATTTATATGTCGCTTGCTCCAAAGTCAAATTCTATGGAAGTGGCATATTTAAAAGCAAAACAAGATGCACTTCAACAATTGTCTGAGCCTGTTCCTCTTCATATAAGAAATGCTCCAACAAAACTCATGAAAGAACTAAATTATTCAAAAGGTTATCAATATGCGCATGATACCGAGGATAAACTTACAAATATGACATGTTTGCCAGACTCGTTGCTTGGAAGAGAATATTATATCCCTTCAAATCAAGGTGTTGAGGTCAAATGCAAAGCACGTTTAGAGCAAATAAAAGAATGGAAAGAAAAACACAAAGACGATTAAGGAGTGCATATATGCAAAAGATAGATGTTATTGAGTATTTACCTAAAATTATGACAGAATTAAAAAGGGGTATTTTATTAAATACAAAACAAGATAACTCTGTTAATACAATGACAATTGCGTGGGGACAAATTGGTATTGAATGGTCAAAATTATTTTTTACTGCTTATGTTCGTCATAGTAGATTTACTCATGAACAAATTGAAAAATCTAAAGAATTTACCATTTCTGTTCCAGTTGAAAGGACTCCAGAAATCGCTAAAATAATGTCTTATTGTGGTTCTAAATCAGGTAGAGATGTAAACAAGTTTGCGGATTGTAATCTTACTATTGTTGATGGTATTGATGTAAACTCTCCTGCGATAAAAGAAATACCTTTAACTATTGAGTGCAAAGTTATATATTCTCAAGAACAAGAAACGCACAATATCCCAGATGACGCTATTGCTTCTTTTTATCCAGAGATTGATGATATAGAGGCAAAAAGAGATTTTCATACTGTTTATTATGGTGAAATTGTTAATGCGTATTTGATATAGTTTTTGTGTTGAATAATTTCCTATCGATTTCATCGAAACTATGAATTATTTGTTTTACATAAGGAATGTTCTTGTATAGAGAATCATTTTCTATTGATGCAATTGCAATAATCATACCGATTTTCGCATTGTAAGCAGATTCTATTCCGGATAGAGCATCTTCAACAACAATACAATCTTTTGGATTAATATTTAAATTTTTTGCAGCGATTTCATATATATCTGGAGCCGGTTTGCCTGCAATTTTTCCATTTGAATATACTATTTTTTCAATGTCAAACCATTTTGCAAGATTAAATTCTTTTATATAAAATTCGACATTATCCCATTCAGACATAGTTGCAATTGTTCTTGGGATATTATTTTCTTTTAAAAAATCAAGAAATTTTTCTGCGCCCGAAGAAAAAACGAGATTTTTCCTATCTTTTAAGCACATTTCACGATACATTGCTTCTTTTTCTTTCGCAAGTTTCGCAACCATCTCCGTATCTGGTTTTTTACCAATTGCATATTCAATGATGTCTGCGTTTGTTCTTCCAAACATATATTTTCTCATTTCATCATCACTAAAAGAATGTCCTCTTAATTTCTTAGAGTATAATCTCCAAGCATCATAATGAAGATGTGAGTCAAAAAACAATGTTCCATTAAAATCAAAAATAATACCCTGCATAATTAACCTCTTGCGGATATTTTAACACAAATCAAATGAGGTTTTTAAACAATTGTTTTAACCCATGCTTGTATTTCGCTTGTATCAGTTTTGCGATTTAAAACCTTTCCTTCAATAATTTTTGTTGTATCAGAAACGCTTGGGCGGATATTATCAATTGTTTTGCCAAATCCGCTACCGCCGGATGTCGCAAATAATACAATTTTTTTGTGAGAAAAATCATATTTTTCTAAAAATGTATTGATGATTGTAGGTGCAACATACCACCAAATAGGGAAACCTAAGAATACAATATCATAATCATCGATATGAGCATTTGTGTCGATAATTTCTGGACGAAAACTGAGATCTTGCATCTCTCTTGTGCTTCTTGATGTTTTATCTAACCAATTTAAGTCTGCAGCAGAATATGATTCTACAGGTTTTATTTCATAAATATCTGCATTTGCTAACTCTGCAATAGTTTTCGCTATTCGTTCAGTGATTCCGCTCGCAGAAAAATATGCAACTAATACATTTCTCATACAACTTATTATAACGAGTTGTTCTGGTGTTGTCAATTTATGATTGGGTTATAGCCGTATAAAAAAATAATTATTTTAAATCATCACTTTCTTTTACTAAGTTATCAATAATTTTTTTTGCTCCTTTGAGCGTATTTATTGTGGCATTACCCCCAATGCAACCACCAGCACAAGCCATAACTTCAATAATATTGCAGTCTGGACAGCAAGATGTCCTTGCAAAGTTTTTTAAATCGTTTATAGAGTCTTTGTTTAGTCCATTAATTACATATGGTTTTACAATCTCTTTATTTTTTATCAAATGTGCAACTGCTCCTGCTACGCCCCCTGTTAAGGCATAATTTCTACCTTGTTTGGATGGTGGATTTTTAATTTCGTATTCTTCGCAATCTAAAATCTCTATTTTTCTTCCAATAAATATTGCACTAATTTCTTCGGAATTTAAAACAAAGTCAATATTAGGATTATCTGCAACTTCTTTTCTTTTAGCTACGCAAGGACTAATAAATACTAATTTTGCATCAGGATATTTTTCTCTTGCAATTTCTGCAGTATAAAAAAGAGGTGTTTTTGTTGATGAAACGAATGGTTTTAGCTCCGACAAGTGTTTTTTTACAAGTTCGTTATAACCCGCACAACAACTTGTTGTCATAAATGGTTGGCCTTCTTTCATTTTTTCTTCAAATTCTTTAGCTTCAGTTTTTGTTGTAATATCAGCACCTTGTGCCACCTCATACACATCACTGAATCCTGCCTTTAGTAAAGCAGTTTCAAATTGTTTTATATTTCCTGAGAATTGTCCAACTATTGCTGGAGCAAACATTACAATTACTTTTTTGCCTGATTTAATATGTTTTAAAACATCTATAATTTGGCTTTTTTCATGTATTGCACCAAAAGGACAATTTGCAATGCATTTCCCACAGGAAATACACTTTTCATAATCTATAACAGCAAGTCCTTTTTCATTTTTTGCAATTGCTCCAACAGGACACGCATCTTCGCAAGGTACTGCTAATTTTACTATTGCATTATAAGGACAAGCAGAAATACACATTTTGCAATTGTTGCATTTTTTTACATCAATTTGAGAACGGCCATCTTTTACTGTTATGGCACCAAATTTGCATACTTTTTCGCAAGGTCTTGCGACACAACCCTTACATAAATCTGTTACATATATTTGACTAGGAACACAACCTTTACAGGCATCTTCTAAAACAGTAAGAGGATTTTCTTCTGGTTTTTCTCTTTTTAGTGCATCATCAGCATAAGATGAAAGTGCTTTTATTTCATCATCATTTTCCATAGAAAATCCAAGGTCTGCTATGGCTCTATCTCTGATGATTGCACGTTCTTTATGTATACAACATCTATATGGTACTTCAAATCCTTTTGGTCTCATTTCAACAGGAATTCTATTAACAGAAATTTCAAAATTTTCAGAGAAAAAGGCTTCAACTATTCTAACAAGAATAGCTCTCTTTATATTAATGGTTTGTACATTATTATTCATTTTTATTATTCCTTTTCGGCATTTTTATTGTTTTTTCTTTTTATTGTATGTTTTTAATATTTCACAAAAAAGGCTGTTTTTCAATAATTCTGGGATATTTCGTGTTACTATATTTTATTATGAATATCAAAGAAATAAGAGAAAAACTAAATAGAATAAAAAGAACTACTTTTGGTATATCAATTCCTGAAGTAAGAAAATTAGCAAGGCAAATTGCTAAAAAAGATTATCAGAAATTCATTGAAAATAATCCTAACGATTCTTTTGAATTGAAAATTTTACACGCTTTTTTAATTGGTTATATAAATGCGGATATAAAAGAAATTTTGCAATATTTTGAAGATTTTATTCCTTATGTTGATGATTGGGCAGTGAATGATTCTTTTTGTCAAAATTTCACGATTGCAAGAAAATATCAAGACCATGTTTGGAATTTATTGATGAAGTATAAAACATCAAAAAAGGAATTTGAATCTAGGGTTGTTTCTGTTGTTCTTTTATCTCATTTTATAAATGATAATTATGTAGAGAAGGTTATAAAAGTATTAGATGAATTAAATACTGATGATTATTATTCGCAAATGGGTGTTGCATGGGCAATTGCTACAGTTATGGCGAAGTATCCAGATAAGTGTTTAGAATATTTACAATCTTGTGATTGTAATCTTGATAAAATTACATACAACAAATCACTTCAAAAAATTAGAGAGTCATTAAGAATTTCAACTGAAATAAAAGAAATAACAAAACATTTACGATATTAAATACAATTGTTTGATATTGTTAAAGGTACTTGTCTGTCAAGTGCATCAGGAAGAATATAATCACGAGAAAGTTCTCCTTCTTTGACTAAAGAAGCGAGAGCAAATGCGCAATTAAGTTTTATTTCTTGTGTTATTTTTCTAATATTATTCTTTATAACCCCATTAAATAATCCAGGAAATATAAGTGAATTGTTTATTTGGTTAGGGAAATCACTTCTTCCTGAAGCGGCAATGTATGCACCATATTCCAATGCTTTATCAGGTAATATCTCTGGGGTAGGATTTGCAAGGGCAAATACAATTGGTTTATTTGCCATAGACTTTATCATTTCTTCATTTAAGATATTTGGTGCAGATAAACCAATAAAAACATCTGCATTTTTGATTTCTTCAACAAGTGGTGCTTTTGAACCATTTATATTGGTGTATTTCGCAATTTCTTCGTGTGCAAAGTTATTTTGTTGTCTTCCTTTATAGATTGCTCCGTCTATATCGTACATAATTATATTCTTAACGCCGACAGATAAAATTAGTTTGCATACAGCAATGGCGGCAGCACCAGCACCAGAAAATATAATTTTAATATCTTCCACTTTTTTTTCAACCAAATGAAGTGCATTTAAAAGAGAAGCTAAAACGACAATAGCAGTTCCATGTTGGTCGTCGTGGAATATTGGAATTTCTGCTTTTTCTATTAGATTATCTTCTACTTCAAAACATCTTGGAGCTTTAATGTCTTCTAAATTAACTCCAGAAAATGAATTTTGAAGAAGTAGAACAATTTCAATAATTTCATTTGTTTTTTGTGTCTTTAAGCATAACGGCATTGCGCTTACGTTTCCAAGATCGCTAAATAAAACCGCTTTTCCTTCCATAACAGGAAGGCCTGCAAGCCCACCAATGTCGCCAAGACCTAAAACAGCGCTTCCGTCAGAAATAATTGCCACTGGTTTTACTTGTTTTTCTTCGCAAAGTTCAGTTTCAATAACTCCGCCAGCCATCTTTCTTAGTTGTAATGATTTTTCGCTTGTTGTTCCTGTTAATTTATCGTAACTAAACATAAATAGATTTTTTGAAACGCAAAGGAAAAATGTTTTTAAATCAGGAACATTTTCTTTTAATATTGGAATTTGTGCTTCAAAATCTATATTTGATACAAAATCAGACATTAAACTTAAATCAATCGCACCAAAAGATGGTTCTATATTATCAACTACAAGTTTTATTTTACTTGCTTCTTTTGAAGATATTTCTAATGGATAAGCATCAATACCAAGAGTTGATTTTAGAAAAATGGCTCTTTCTAGTGATTTTTCATAATCAAAAGAAATAACTGCAACAGAATTTTCTCTGTTTGTATAATCATATGAGCATTCTGGATTTTCTTTTATTTTCAGGCAAGAAGCCGCAACTCCAGGAGTATAAACAACGGCTAGAGCTTGCTTGTCTGTAACTTCAACTTTTGAAACTATTTTTATTCCTTGAAATTTTGCCATTATTTTCTTACTTTATTTTCTTCTCCAGCAATAAGTCTTTTAATATTGTCTTTGTGCAAAAGAACTACAACTATTGCGCATAATGCGGCAAAACAAATATAGTATAAATTTTGGTTGAATACACTCATTAAGATAGGTGCCATTGAAATAGCAATAATTGAGCCGAGAGAAACATATTTGGAAGTATATGTGATGATTGCCCAAACAGCAGCCATAATGAGTCCAACTGGCCAACAAAGAGCAATAATAGTTCCAATGCCAGTTGCTACTGATTTTCCGCCTTTGAAATTTAAAAATATTGGTTTACAGTGACCGATTATAACAAATAAAGCAGCAATTACAGGTGATAATCCTCTAAAATGAACAAAATTCAAAAAACTTACTGCTAATAAAACAGGAATTGCACCTTTTAAGGCATCTAAAATCATAACTGTAAAAAACCATTTTGTTCCTAAAACTCTCTTTACGTTAGTTGCACCTGTTGAACCAGAGCCAATTTCTCTTATATCAATTCCTTTTAATGCTTTTACTATTATATATCCTGTTGGAATTGAGCCTATTAAATATGCACAAATTGCCACACCAATAAGTTTGGTAATAAGTAATAAAATGTCAGTTAAAGCGAAGGTCATTTCTTTTCTCCTTTTTCCCTTGCTGAAATTCTAATTGGACTACCTTTAAAGCCAAAGGCTTCTCTTAATTTGTTTTCAAGATATCTTGAAAAATTATCTTTTAGTAAGTCTTCGTCATTTATAAATAAAACGAAAGTTGGTGGTTGAGTTTTAACTTGCGTTGTATAGAATACTTTTAATCTTTTACCTCTAATGCTGGTTGGAGGATTCATTGCAATAGCATCCATTATTACTTTGTTTAAGATGCTTGTTGAAACTCGTTTTGTTGATTCTGCGAAAACTTCTTTTGAAAGTTTATAAAGATTTACAAGTCTTTGTTTTGTTTTTGCACTAATAAATACCTTCGGAACATAGTTTAAAAATGGCATTTCTCTTTCAATTTCTTTTTCAAACTTATTAATTGTTGATGATTGTTTATCTTCAATCAAATCCCATTTGTTAATTGCAAGAACCATACCTTTTCCAGCATCAATAATTGTTCCTGCTATTTTTTTATCTTGGTCAGAAATTCCTTCTGTTGCGTCAATAACCAAAATAGCGATATCGCAATTTCTAATTGCTCTTATTGAACGGTCAACTGCAAATTTTTCTATTCCCCAATCAACTTTTGATTTTTTTCTTATGCCAGCAGTATCAACTAATATGAATTCTTCGCCTTCATATTTTACCTTAGAGTCGATAGCATCACGAGTTGTGCCGGAAACATTTGAAACAATAACTCTTTCTTTATTTAAAAGAGCATTTACAATAGAAGATTTACCAACGTTTGGTTTTCCTACAATGGCAATACGAATATTTTCTGATGGTTCTTCTATTTTGCCTTGTTCAAAATCTTTTGTTACTAATTCAAGTAAATCTCCAACACCACCAGAGCCATGTAATGCTGAAATGGCAATTGGTTCACCTATTGCAAGTGCGTAAAAATCATTAATATTTATAAATTTATCAGGTGCATCAAGTTTGTTTACTGCAAGGAAAACTTCTTTCCCACTTTTTCTTAAAACATTTGCAATGTCGTAGTCTATAGGGTTAATTCCATCTTTTCCATCAACGATAAAAATGATTTTGTCCGCTTCTTCGCAAGCAACTTTTGCTTGTGTAAATATATTCAGCATTATTTCATCTTCATCTCCAGGGATGATACCACCTGTATCAATGACGGTAAATTCTTTTTCCATCCATTCGACATCAAAATAAATTCTGTCGCGAGTAACACCTGCTTGGTCATCAACAATAGAATGTCTTTGCCCTAACAATCTATTTACGAATGTTGATTTTCCAACATTCGGACGTCCTACTACTGC